>CABXDI010000001.1 GCA_902510815.1 uncultured Verrucomicrobiota bacterium
GTAAATTACCTCCAGCACATTGCTGAAGAAATCTTTCAAGTCTTGCACTCGAGTGCTCCGGACCTTGTCCTTCATATCCATGCGGTAAAAGCATAACAAGGTTAGAAGGTTTACCCCATTTAGATTCAGCAGAACTAATGAACTGATCTATAATGACCTGAGCTCCATTTACAAAATCACCAAACTGCGCCTCCCAACATATTAACATTTTAGGGACCATTAAAGTATAACCATAGTCAAAACCCAACACCCCTGCCTCCGACAACAAGCTGTTATACGCACAAAAGCTTGCTTGATCAGCCCCTAAGTTTTTAAGAGGAACGTATCGATCTCTAGTTGTAGAATCATATAAGACACAGTGCCTATGACTGAAAGTACCTCTACGCACATCCTGTCCAGATAATCGCACCGGAACCCCGGAATCTAATAAAGTCGCAAAGGCTAATGCCTCAGCATGAGCCCAATCAAATGGACCGCCTTCGATCGTTGCTTTAGACCTCTTAGCTAAAAACATTCTTTTAATTTTTGGATTAGCCTCAAAATCTTTTGGAATATCAACAAGCTTTTCTCCTAATTGGCGCAATTTTTCAGAAGATACTCCCGTTGGGATGATGTCATATGAATAGGCATCTTCTTGGATTTGAGCAGAGGCACCTTTGAAAGAAATCTGAGGATTTTCAGTATCTTCAGACAGTGAATTATATTCTGATTCCAACCTAGAAATATAACCTCCAGTGATCTCCTCTAGATCAGCCTGATTTATTTCATTACGCTCCAGCAGATAATCTTTATAAATATTTAAGGTCGATTTTTTATTTCTGATTGTTCTGTATGTCTTTGGTTGAGTAAAAGCAGGTTCATCAGATTCATTATGCCCATGCTTTCTATAGCAAACTATATCAATGACAACATCTTTACCAAATTTGCGCCTATAATCCAAAGCTAGCTCAGTAACATAAGCAACTTCAAGAGGACTATCTCCATTAACATGAAAAATTGGCGCCTCTATCATTTTTGCTATGTCCGTACAATATGCCGAAGAACGAGCATCAGAGGGCATTGTGGTAAAACCAATCTGATTATTGATAACGATATGAATAGTACCCCCAGTCCTATATCCAGGAAGTTGTGAAAAATTAAGCACCTCTGCAACAGCTCCTTGACCAGCAAAAGCGGCATCCCCGTGTAACAATACAGGCAATACACGACTCCTTTCCTCAGCATCACCAATTATTCGCTGGCGCGCGCGAGCCATACCTTCAACAACAGGATTAACTGCCTCAAGATGGCTAGGATTAGGCGCCAAGAAAATTTTAACTAGGCGATCATTTATTTCTCTTTCTGTTTCATATCCCAAATGATATTTCACATCACCGTCGCCACAAACAAGGTTAGGTATATAATTTTCTGAGAACTCATTAAAGAGAACAGACAGTGGCTTTTTAAGAAAATTCGCCAAAACATTCAACCGACCTCTATGAGCCATACCCATAACAATCTCATCCACCCCATTTTCTTCACCTCTATGAAGCAATGTATTCAAAGCAACTATAGTCGACTCACCTCCCTCTAGACCAAAACGCTTTTGAGCAACAAACTTCTTATGTAAGAAATTCTCAAATTCTTCAGCTTCTGTAAGCCATTTTAAAACTTCTATTTTTCCTGATACTTTAATTTGATTAATATCTGGTCTTTTCTCAATTCGGTCTCGCAACCAATGACGTATGGTTGAGTCGTGAATCCCCATATATTCAAAACCAACTCCACCACAATAAATTCGACGCAATCGCTCGATCATCTTTGCTAGAGCCATAGGCTGACCTTCAGCAAAAAATTGACTTGCAACCTGTTCGTTTAAGTCATCTGAAGTAAAACCAAACTGCTCATAATTTAATTTGGAATCCGTCGGGGCAGAAATACTCAACGGATCAACCCAAGCTTCAGTATGACCAAGTGCTCTGTAATTATATAAAAGACTGACTACTCTGGCACGGAAAACTGGATCAGTAAGTGTAACCCTAAGACTATCGCTCGATTGATTAGTGGATAAATGCTGAGCTTTTGAAGCAGTCCTTTCAATAGATTCATTGCCTGATTGGGCCATACCTAAAGAAAACCCCTCAAAAAACGCCGCCCAAGTTGGATCCACAGACGTAGGGTCATCCAACCACAGGTGGAATTTTTCATCTAGTAATTGGGCATTAAATCCTGAAGCAATACTGCTATTCATTTTCAAGCATCTACTAGAGAGAATCTGAGAGGTAACGAATGTAAACTCAAATAAAAAATTAGAGGCATTGGGACTAATTTCTGTTAAATTACATCCCCAGAATTAAGTCTGAGGATATTTCTTAAATGATCAAGGTATCTAATCTATCCAAGCAATATGTAGGAAGAACTGCAGTTGACGATATTTCCTTCAATGTAGAATCAGGGGAAATAGTGGGTTTTTTAGGACCTAACGGCGCAGGAAAAACTACAACTATCAGAATGTTAACAGGTTACATGCCTCCCACGTCCGGAACAGCTCTGATCGGTGGGCATGATATTTTCCACCAATCGCTACTCGCCAAGAAGAATATAGGATACATGCCCGAAAATGTTCCTCTCTATGAAGACATGAGAGTTAAAGAATATTTACAATTTAGGGCAGAATTAAAGGGGCTGAGAGGAAAAAACGTGAGGAAGAATATAAATGAAACTTTGGAGTTATGTTCTATAAAAAATATAAAAGGACAAATGATAAGCTCTCTCTCGAAAGGTTACAGACAGAGAGTTGGTTTAGCAGACGCACTGATAAACAAACCGTCACTACTAATTTTTGATGAGCCCACGAATGGCTTGGATCCCAGTCAAATAAGAAGCTTCCGTGAACTCCTAAAAGAATTAGGAAATAAGCATACAATCCTTATATCAACACATATTTTAAGGGAAGTTGAACTAACTTGCGATCGAGTACTCATTCTAAATAAAGGCAAAATCATTGGCAATGACACCCCATTGGAATTGTCGGAAAGAATGAAGCCATCGTCTATAATAAACTTGGAATTAAAAACTCAATCTGGAGACCCTAGAGATATAATATCAAATATTTCAGGAATAAAAAAGATTACTCTAGAAAACGAGATTGATGGTTGGCAATTCATTAGAATTAGAGTCGATTACGGAAATGATGTTAGAGAGAGAATTATGAATCTGGCTGTAGATCATAAATGGATTATTAGAGAAATTCACCATCAAAGGATAAATCTTGAAGATACTTTCATCGAAATGATTCAAAATAAGAATAACTAACTCTATGGTGAAGTCTCAAATCATAATTACATTAACACTAGCCATCCTTATTCTGGCACCATTGATTTATTTTTTTTCTAATAGATCAGGTTTTGTTATTTTAAAGAAAGAGCTTAAATCAATTATTTACTCACCGATAGCTTGGATAATAATATCTTTGGTCATGCTATTAAATGGTTTCTCTTTCACGGCAGCCCTGGAAATATTAAGAAAAAATGATGTAGATGAAACTCTAGTAGGTTACACCTTTAGCTCCACTTCTTTTTGGTTAACCTACTTTTTCATATTCCCCGTCATTACAATGAGACTTTTTGCAGAGGAACATAAAGTTGGCACGATTGAAACTCTTCTAACCGCACCAGTTAAAACAATCCATGTACTTTTAGCCAAATATTTTTCAGCTTTAATATTTTACATAATCCTTTGGATCCCCAGCGTTGTGAATTTTATATTGTTATGGCTTAGCTCTCCAGAAAACAGCTTTGCAATCGGGTCAGTCGGCGGAGCATACACTATTATTCTTCTACTAGGGGTCTTTAATTTATCAATCGGGTGTTTCACGTCAGCATTAACAAAGAATCAATTAGTTGCCGCTATGGCCTGCTTCACTTTCTGCATGTTGCACTTTTTAGTTGGATTCATTTTACAAGATTTACCCATTCCTGAACTATGGCGCAGCTCATTATTTTATGTGTCAACCGTCAATCATGTCGAAGTATTCATTAATGGATTAATAGACACAAGACAGTTCGTGTACTACTTAAGCTTCACTGGTCTCATTCTCTTCGTGACGTATAACGTTTTAGAATTTCGTAAATGGAAAGCTTAGTATGTCGGTAAAAGAAAAACAAAAAACTAAGGTAGAAAAAAACCATTTAAAAAATGGCATTAATCGAAAGAAACTTGTCCTAAACAGTCTAACCCAATTAGTTTCAGTAACTCTAATATTTATTCTAATTAATTATTTATCTTTCTCCGAATATAAAAGGTGGGATCTAAGCACAACTAAAAAATTTAGTGTTTCCGAGGATACTCTCAACTACTTAAAAGAGCAACTCGATCAGAAAGTCACGATAACGATGGCTTTCTTAAAAAATTCAAAAATAAGAAATCAACTCAAGCTACTTTTAGAGGAATATGAGCGCGTATCTGAAAGTAAGATTGCATTCAGTCATTTCGATCCGGTAATTGATAAAGCTAAAGCTCTGGAAATATCCAATCGATATGAAAGAGAAATCGATCAAAACTGTCTATTCATTGAAATACAGGGTAAAGTGAAAAAATTAACAGAGACTGATCTACTCAATGAAGATGGGAGATTCTTTTCAGGAGAAGATGCAATTACTTCCGCAATGCTGGCAGTTACCGAAATAAAACCAAAGACAGTATATTTAATTGCTGGAAAAGGGAAATTGAAATCAGTAAACAACAGATCGGCCGATAAAGAACTCATTAAATTGAGCAAAAAACAGTTTTTTAACTTCAAAGAATTAACTCTGGGAAACATCACTAAAATACCTGATGATGCCGATTCCCTCATATTAATTAATCCCGAAACTGACTTCACCCTTTCAGAGGTCAGTATTTTAACAGAATATTGGGAAGAAAAAAGAGGATCAATGGTTCTTCTGTTAAATCCATCAACGGATATGCCAAACTTTTATCCTTTCCTCCGCTCTCTTGGAGTCAGAGTTGATAACGCATACAGGATGTTATTTTCTGAAACTACAGGCATTGGTGGAGCCCAAAAAGTATACGCTCTTCAAAGTAGAATCCTTTCAGAGAATCCAATATCATCTAGTGATGGTGGAAAAGTCACTACTTTCGCAGGTCAAACATGCCCTTTATCAATTGCTGAAGATAATGAGCTACTCTCTTCAAAAGGCATAATAGCTACACCTCTTTTAGAGGCAGATCCAAAATTTTGGGGGGATTTGGAACACACTGAAAGTTATCCCAAACAAAGTGAAAAGGATATCTTACCTAATCCAAATCCAATATACGTAGCAGCAATGGTCGAAAAAGGAGGATCAGAAGATGCCTCTATAAAAGTAAATAGCTCCAGACTAGTCGTTGTCGCTAACTCTACATTACTCGATCCAATGCCAACCAAACTTAATACTGAATTTGTTATGAACTCAATTAATTGGACCATCGATCGCCAAGAAAGAATAGGCATAAACCCTAGTCATTTCACAAATTTCAAAGTCAATATGTCTGCAGAAAAATATCAAACTCTCTTCTACTTGATTGTTTGCATTCTTCCAATGAGCGCTCTTCTTTTTGGCATTGCAACTTGGAGCGCCCGAAGAAATTAATAGGAAAAAGCACTGTTAAATGAATACTAAAATTACGTACTTCCTCGTCTTCATAACTGCAATGCTATTTTTTTATGTTGCATGGGATAATAAAGCTGGCTCAGGAAGCAACAGTTCAATTAGTGATAGAAAAGCAATAAGAATAAACTCAATTAAATCCATTGAAAAATTAGTTATTTCCTCTGGTGGAAATGAAATCACCCTTAAACGCAACAAAATTAAAGGATGGGACATAATTGATCCGATTCTCGATAGAGCAAATTCCAGTAAGGTTGAGGAGCTGCTTGAAACTATGAACTCCTTAAAAAAATTCGACCTAAAAAATTCTGACACCGATGGAAAAAACCTTGGAATAAATGATGAATCTGCCTCTTTAGCTTTTTATGATAACCAACAATTTGTAGGAAAAGTTACTTTTGGTGATGATACTGGCCTTAGCGGAACTGTTTATGCGAATTGGAGTACACAGAAAGAAAATTCATCTTTCTTTTGTTGGAATGACGCGCGAGAGGCAATCAACTTTTCTTTAGATCAAATTAGAGACAATAAATTACTGAAGCCCTCGATTGAAGATATAAAGGAAATTGAAATCATTGAGGATTCAGGATCTTCACTAACCGTGCTACGAGAAAGCGTTCAATCGAATTGGATGATAAACAAGCCCCTGCAAACTGGCACGAACTCCAAAAGCATTAATGAATGGCTTACCAAAATTATTAATTTATCCTCTCAAAAATTTATTGATAACTCAGAGAGCATTACCGCAAGTTACTTTAACTCAATATTTAAAAGCATTAAGGTTAAACAATTCCAAAACCAGAAAAATATAATCATTGATTTTGCAAATTCTAATATTGAAACTGAGGCCTATGCGCGAATTTCAGACAGACCAGAAACCATTGTTCGAATTAATAAGGAAATCATCAAATCGATTGATCTTAATCCAAATTTAATTCGTGACAAAAAACTAATATCATTTAACCCTAAATCAGTCGTAGCATTTAACATTGAAGCAAAACCCAACTATAAAGTTAATTTGCTACAAGACAATAACGGTTGGCAAATCATTGAGAATTCAGGAAAAATCAAAGCCGATCAACAAAGAGTATATAAAATTCTTGATGCCCTTTCTTCAGAAACAGTCGAAAATTTTGTAGCTGATGCGGCAGGCAATTTAGAACCATGGGGGCTCAATGAACCAACTCTAAAAATATCCTTAAGTCTAGTAGGCCTAAATCCAAATAAGCCTGAAAAAGAGGATGGATCTCCTAATTTAGTCGATATAAAAAAAGATCTTCTTGTTAAAGGTCAATTGGCAAAAAATCAGGATATTATTGAATACTTTGCCACTATTAAAGGCAGTGGAACAGTTGCAAAACTAAGCCCCGCATTTCCATCAATAATTCCAATTAGAGCCCTGAACTATAAAGAGCTTTACCTGTGGCCACCATTCAACATTTCTAGCATTGCAAAAATCAGTACAACTTCACCACCTCAAATAGCTCTTGAGCTAAATTATAAATACGAAACCAATGAGTGGTTAGCCATTCTCGCAGATGAAAACGTATCTCAAAAAATCGATCAAGCTGAGGCATTAAAGTTAGCTCAGCATCTGAGCCTGCCAGTCAGAGCCACTCGATGGCTTGTTAAAAACACTGAAGAAGCAGAGATCGCATTACTTGAACCAATAAGAAAAATAGAATTCACTTTAAACGGTTCAGATAATACACCATTAAATTTTAAATTAGAAATTTCCCCAGTAAACAGAACAGGGAATAATCTTCTCTATTATTGTAGAGTTAATGACAGCAAAGACATCTGCTTGATTGATAAACAAAATTTCATTGCTTTGGATGCAAAAATAATTAAGCAAATTAACGAATAATACGACCCTAGGCTTATTCAGCTCTTCTTGCTATATATATTGAAGCAACACCAAAACTGAGAGAGGTGTATTCAGCCCCTATAAAACCATTACTCTCAATAAAATTACACATGGATTTTCCAGATGGAAACTCTCCAATAGTTTTTGCCAAATATTTGTATGCAGATCTTTTGCGAGTAATAACTCCTGCAATAAAAGGAAGAATTTTATTTAGATATATACAATAAAGAGCTCTGCGAAACTTGTTATCAGGTAATGAAAAATCCAGTATAACAATGTGTCCATCCGGTTTTAATACTCTTCTCATTTCAACCAACGCTTCTGACCAGTCCTCCATATTTCTTAACCCAAAGCCAACTGAAATTAGATCAAAATCGCGATCTTCAAAAGGTAGTGACATAGCATCTGCTAAGACCGTATTTAGACCTCTACTGTTAGCAATTTCTAACATTGGAGCACAAAAATCGCTACAAATAACCTCTGAATCCTTGCATTTTTTTTCTATAGCCAATGCTAAATCTCCACTACCTGTGGCAAGGTCTAAGATTCTCTTAGGTTTTTTTTTATAAACGATATCAGCTGTTTTCTTTCTCCATAAAATATCGATTCCTAAGCTGAGAATATGATTAGTAATAACATATTTTTTTGCAATCCCAGAAAAAGCATCTTTTACATATTTCGGGTCCTGCATAATTAATTAAAAAATTCTGATATTTATTTAGATGAGAATAAATTGTTTAAAGTTATATTTAATATTTAGCCTGTGCAAAACATAAAATAAGCTTAAGCCTTAATATATAAACCTGAGCAATCGAATGTCGATTACTCATCTTGTTGTAAACTCTACTTAAATAAGTAAGCAGACCCAAAACTTCCACTCTAATATCAATGAAATTTTCAAGAAGAAAGCTAATAACAAAAGGAGCTACTGCGATAGGCGCTGCTAGTTATATCCAACAAACATCAGCTAAAATTCAACCCTCTGCAAAAAATTCATTTCCAACCATCATTTCAACGTGGTCATTCGGAGAACCAGCCAATAAAAAGGCACTCGAAGTTTATAGGAATGGAGGCTCAATTCTTGACTCAATTGAACATGGAATAAAACTAACCGAAGATGACAAAAATAATACTTCTGTAGGCATAGGAGGATTACCTAATTCTGAAGGTGTTGTTCAATTAGATGCATGTATCATGAATGGACCCAATCATGCTGCCGGCAGTGTAATGGCTCTGGAAGGAATAAAGAACCCGATTTCTATAGCACGTAAAATAATGGAAAAAACACCTCATGTCCAACTCGCTGGACTCGGGGCAAAAAAATTCGCTAAACAATTAGGCTTCTCTGAGGAAAATCTTCTGACAACTGAAAGCAAAAAAAAATGGGAGAACTGGAAGAAAAAGAATAGCAAACCTGATATTTCAAAAGATAATCATGATACTATTGCACTATTAATGATTGATGGTGACGGCAACCTTGCGGGAGGGTGCTCGACAAGCGGCTTGGCTTTTAAAATGCCTGGAAGGGTCGGGGACTCACCGATTATCGGCGGTGGACTTTACGTTGATAATGAAATTGGAGCGGCAGGAGCAACAGGATTAGGTGAAAATATTCTGCGCCATTGCTGTTCATTCATGATTGTTGAGTTGATGCGACAAGGGCTATCACCAACAAAAGCCTGTGAAGAAGTAATAAAAAAAGCATCAAAAATTGATCCGAGAGGAATGGATCTTAATATGTTTTTTATAGCTCTCGATAAAAAAGGAAGATACGGAGCTGCCGGAACCAATAAGGGATTTCAATTCTCTGTCACAAATAAGGATGAAAGCGGAGTCATAGATGTAACGCCTTTAGCAAAAGGCAATTCAGTTATAAAGGGAGGAAATGAAATTTCTCCTTAAATAAAATATTCCGTAACCATTTAATTATAAATATAATTAATTAATAAAGAACAACTTGCATTTTCTATATAATAGAAAATATTTTATTTTATTAAATAAATATAGTTTATATTAATTAACAAAATGGTCAGCAGAGTACAAAAAATTAAAACACTTGAGGAAAAAATAACTATCCTAAAAAGAGAAGCTGCCAAGGATCTTAAGAAGCAAATCAAGCAAAAGGAGAAAGAGCTCTTAAAATTAGGACAAGAGTATATTCAAACTTTTGACAAGGACTTTAATTTCGAGATTAATATTAAAAAAAATAGTAGTAAACAAACTTCGTATTCTGATTCAAATCGATCAAGACTAACTAAAGAAGAGAAAACAAAAGCAGAACAGCAAATTCAGAAGATTCTTTCGAAAGGGCCAATAAGTATAACCGAAATATGCGCTAAAACTAAAAGGCCTGTAAACCAGATTAGGAATATCCTTAAAGACATCAAAGGTCTTAAGAAAAAAGGTGCAAAAAGAAATACGACTTATTTTTTAAAATAAAATTCCTTTTTCCAAAATCCATAAAAATACTCACGAGAAGACTCGAACTTCCACGAGGTTGCTCCCACTAGAACCTAAATCTAAGAGGCTTTTCTTAAGGTGCCCCTACTGTCATCACTTCTTTTTTTTCAGATCTTTGTCAGACAATGTCACTAAGCTGATGTGCACACTGAAGTGAACATTCTTAACTAGCTATTCTAGTTTGAAAGTATTCAGCGGCACTCACTCGATCCGTGAAGGCACTAACACGACTCTTCGTCTTTATACAATAATGACAAGTTTTCTGAAGAGGAGCTTCCAGATCCAGAAAATTAATGTGATTGCTTATTTGGCTAAAGTTTTTTTGGTTCTGATAGAAAATAGGGACCTCTTTTCTGTTCTTGCATAAAAATTTTAAAAACATTAGAATGAATGGATTATGAGATCTTTTCACGCACTTTTCATTACTGTTCTCACAGGACTGTTGCTCCTTTCCCGGCTCGAGGCACAGGTAATTATTTATGATGCGGCCGAGGGGACCGTAGGTACTCAGGAGTTCGGAGGTTCACTCGGCATGGACTTTGAAGTTAATTCAGAGATTGTCGTGACGGACCTTGGTGCCTTTGACAGTGGTTCAGATGGCCTGTTTCTGCCGATCATTGTTGAACTCTGGACTCGAGATGGAACCGTAGGAATTGAGGTGATTGCGACTGAGAATTTTGACTTGGATGAAGGGACCCTTGACGGAGGTCACCGGTTCAAATCCCTCAATAATCCAGTGGCCCTCGAGCCTGGAAGCTATTCGATTGTGGCTTACGGTTATGGGGGCGGGGAGCCGAACGTTAATGTGAGTGGTCAGCCCGCTGAAGACTTTGGTCTGTCCAGTAATGATGCTGGAGGCGCGATTACTTTCGTGGGTGGATCCCGTTGGGGTGACGCTGGATCGTTCCCTGCAAATGCGGACGGTGGTCCTGAGCAGCGGTACGGTGCCGGTTCTTTTAAAGTTGCTAGCGAGGATCAGGATGAGGATGAGGATGAGATACCGGATACCTGGGAAATTGCTAATGGACTAGACCCGGAAGATCCTGAAGACGCTGGCCAAGATGCTGACAATGATGGTCTCAATAACCTTAAAGAATTTCAATTAGGACTGGACCCGAATTCGAAGGACACGGACGGTGACGGTGCCGAGGACGGTTTTGAATACGATAATGATTCGGACCCGAAGGATCCTGACACTGATGATGATGAGCTGACTGACGGTGAGGAGTTTGCCGAGGGAACGGATCCAATGGACCCTGATACGGACGGTGATGGGTTCCGTGACGGGTTTGAGGTGGCTAAAGGTTCTGACCCTAATGACTCGGACAGTGTTCCGGAAATTAAGAGTGGACCCGGTGCCATCATTTATGATGTGGCTGAGGGGACCGAAGGTAACCAGGACTTTGGAGGTCCACTAGGCATGGACTTTGAGGTCAATTCAGTCATCACTGTCTCTGAGCTTGGGGCCTTTGACAGTGGCTCGGACGGTCTATTTCTTCCCATCAAGGTTGAACTCTGGAGCCGTGAAGGTGACGCAGGTGTTGAGGCTCTAGTGGAGATGAATTTCGATGAGAATGATGAAGGGATTCTCGAAGGAGGGCACCGTTTCAAGACCCTTACTGAACCATTGGTTCTTGATCCGGGAAGTTACACGATCGTTGCGACTGGTTACGGTGCAGGAGAAAGGAACTATAATCGGGGCCTTGGTCCATCAGATGCGTTTTCCACGAATGATTTGGGCGGAGATATTACTTTTGTCGGAGGATCGCGTTGGGGTGATGCGGGAACCTTTCCAGTGAACGTGGACGGTGGTCCTGAGCAGCGGTACGGTGCCGGTTCGTTCAAGGTCATTGTTGATGATGAGGATGGGGACGGTATACCTGACGCATGGGAGGAGTCTAATGGGCTGGATCCTGAAATGGCGGAGGACGCTGAAGATGATCCGGACAATGACGGGCTCAGTAACCTGACTGAATTTGAGGCGGGTCTGAACCCCAAGGTCGCTGATACGGACGATGATGGCGTGCAGGACGGGACAGAGATTGATAATGAAACGGATCCACTGAAACCTGACACTGATGATGATGGCCTGAGTGACGGTGAAGAAGTTACTTTGGGCACTGATCCGTTGAATCCCGACACGGACGAAGACGGACACAAGGACGGAAAAGAAGTGGCCAAGGGAACGGACCCAAAAGATGCGAACAGCAGTCCCTCTTCACAATTTTCCGGGGAACTTGCTTACAAGATTGAGCAGGGCACGATCGGTAACCAGAACTATACCGGGGCCCTAGGACTGGATTTTGTTGTTGAGGAGACGATCAGAGTACTGGAACTTGGAGCCTTCGACAGTGGTGCAGATGGTCTCAAGAGGCCGATCACTGTCAGTATGTGGTCCCGCGATGACATGGAAACACCTGGCGAGGTCAATGATGACATTGGCCTTGAAATGCTGGCTCAAATTGAATTTGGTCCGGACAATGAGGGGGACCTGCGTGATGCGCACCGAACCATTGCTTTGGAGGATGAGTTGGTCCTTGAGCCGGGAGCTTACACAATCGTTGCGAGTGGGTACGGGGCAGGTGAGCCGAACGGAAATGTTGGGACGCCTGGAATGAGTTTAACTGAGAACCCTATTATTACTTTTGTCGGCGGAGGCAGGTACGGGAACGATGCGGCCGCTTATCCTGGAGTCCCTGACGGGGGTCCAGAGAACCGTTATGCTGCCGGAACGTTTGCATTTGAAATTCTCTCCTCTCCACTACGATTTACTAATATCAGTTATGACCCAGTCCAACAGGAAACGACGATGACCTGGTCATCTGTCCCTAACCGTATCTATGCAATTGATGAATCCATTGATCTTATCACATGGGACGAACTTGATGACAGTCTTGAATCTGAGGGCATGTCGACATCCTTTACTATTGATACGCTTCCAGGAAAGAGTTTCTTCAGGGTAAGGCTTCAGGACTTTTAGGATAAGATTTTTAATTAAAAATGATGGATTATTTATCTATTTAGGATTGCACATGGGTAAACATTCATGCCTGCTAAGGTTTTGCATGATACCTGTCATGGTTTCATTTTGGAGTTGTGGTGATAACGTTCAGGATCAGAGCGATGGCCAAGGTGCCGCTGACCAGAACACTGTCTCTACCTTAGTGGCCTCTGAGGAGTTGATCCTTGAACTGACTCCACGATTAAAAGGTTTTAAACCTAACATATTTACTGAGGATTGCCTTTTCGTTGGAGTCGATCCTGACCCTGTTCAGAAGAAGGAATATCCTGAACTTGGAGTCGCTGAGAATCATTGGAACGGCAAAAAAACTAATAATAAAACTGAAGCAGTAAAACCAACTGTTGCGAAAATGACAGGGCCAGCGGGTCAATTTGACCTCAGGGACATTAATTTTTCTCTAGTCTCAGGGAAGTTCAGTGATTCAGGTATGAATCTTTTTACAAGCATTGTTTCTTTTTCCGGCTCCAATAAAAATTCATCAATTAGTTCGGTTAATGAGGTCATTTGGAAGAAGTTTGGAAGTTCCTGGAAGATTAATTTGTGGAGAGTTCAAAAACTTACTGCTCAGCGTTCGAAGGGGCAACTTTTTAAAGAGGCCCTCGATGAGGCTCTTCCTGACAAAGAATCTCTTTCCCGTGCACGGACATCAATGCATTGGAGAATTCTCAATGATAATTATTTTGGTGGCAAAAAACCAACAAACATACCCAGATACACTGATACAAGATTTTATCCGGACTCAATTAACACGCATCCTTCGGTCTCTATCGTGGACATTGACGGGGACAGCTTTGATGATATTTACGTATGCGTGCGGTGGGGTAAGAACCTTCTACTGCGAAATAAGGGAGACGGAACCTTTGAGGAATGTTCGGCACGTTATGGACTTGATGTAAGCGGAAGAAATACGGTCGCTCTATTTGCTGATTTTGATAATGACGGAGACCCTGATTTATTCCTTGGACGGTCCCTAGAGAAGTCTCTTTATCTTGTCAATGAGAAGGGAATGTTTCGTCCTCATAGTGGTCCTGTTTCTAACGGGAAACTTCCATGGTTAGTCACTTCGGCCTCAGCTTCTGATTATAATAATGACGGACTACTTGATATTTATATATGTACTTACAGTCCACTTGATCTGAATACGAGACTACAGGACAAGGGTAATACTCCTAAATGGGCCAGACAATTTCTATCACCGGAGCAGGCTCAGGAAGTGGTGAAAAGAAAAGTAAATGACCATACTTACCTCAATCAGATTGGTCCCCCGAACGTTCTCCTTGTCAATCGAGGAGGGTATTTTGAAATTTCTCCCCAATCAGTCAATGTGGCTGGCTATTATAACAGTTTTCAGGCGTCATGGGCCGACTATGATAATGATGGGGACCAGGACCTTTACGTGGCCAACGATTATGCACCTGATCAGCTTTTTCGGAATGATAGTGGATCTTTTTTAGATATCACTTCGGGTTTCGGCTTTAATACTCTTGGCTTCGCGATGGGAGCTTCGTGGGGAGACTATGATGGGGACGGGGATCAGGACCTTTACGTTTCTAATATGTATTCAAAGGCGGGACGAAGAATTACAGAACAAATTCCGGGCCTTGATGATCGTATGTCTGCAGTGGCTTATGGTAATTTTCTTTATAGAAATGACGGTGATGGAGGCATGAAGAGAATGTCTGGTGCTGATGGAAAGTCAATCCCAGTTCATCTCGCGGGCTGGTCATGGGGTGGAATGTTTACTGACTTTGACAATGACGGGTTCCTCGACCTTTATGTCTCAAGTGGATATTATACCCCTCCCCCAGGTCAGGACAATGGAGTCGATTTGTGAAGTTGTCTATGGCGTACGGTCGTGCGTTCCGATGAGTCTTTACCTGATCAGTTCAGAAATAACAAATCGTGGGGAACGGATCCTAAGACAGGAAAGGTAAAACCTTCACAGGAGAGGCTCACTTACTACTATGGACCGAACTATCACCGGCACTCTTACAGTGGTTACGAGAGGAATAAATTTTACCTGAATGTTTCTGGAGAAACGTTCGCAGATTTGTCAGGTGTTTCCGGTGCTGATGATGTTGCTGACAGTCGTACGTGGGCAGCCCTCGACTATGACCAGGACGGCTGGACAGACATTGCTCTGGTTAACGCGAACGCTCCGCTACTGAGCCTGTACAGAAACACGATAGGAGAAATAAATAAATCCAATCATATTAAGGTCCTTCTTGTCGGTGGGGCCGCAGGAAAGGATCCCGGTAAAGGGTTGAGTAATAGGGACGGGGTAGGGGCAGTCGTTGAAGTTATGTCCGGTCAACGATTGATAAAAAGAGTCCGTAACCTTGGAGAAGGTTACGCTGCTCAGAACAGTGCCACGATGACTATAGGCATTGGTTCAGAAGACACGGTTCAATCGGTGAAGGTCCGCTGGCCGTCAGGAAAAATTACTACGAGTCGATTATCAGTTAGTGCAGGATCTTCTATTGTGATGAAGGAGATCCAATAGAGGAACGTTCCTTGCCTTTTTCTGAAATTTGTAGAATAATACAAAGTAATTATTTCTCTTCCCCATGAAATTCCTCAATGCATTTGTCTGGGCTGTTCTTTTTATGGTCTGCTCTTTTGAGTTGATGGCGGTAGATCCTGTCATATCCGAATTCTTGGCATCAAATTCATCAGGCCTTGAGGACGAGGATGGTGATTCATCGGATTGGATAGAAATATGGAACGTTTCAGGTGGAGCGGGTGACTTGCAAGGTTATCACCTCACTGATAATCCTGAGGATCTGACCAAGTGGACCTTTGCTAAAGCACCATTTAATAATGATGGTTACGTCGTGGTCTTTGCTTCAGGAAAGGATAGGAATGGTCCTCAAGATGAGTTACATACCAATTTTAAGCTTAATTCATCTGAGGGTGGATACCTTGCCTTAGTTGAGCCGGACGGGATTACTGTTGCCAGCGAGTATAAAAATTATTCTAAACAGTTCGAGGATATTTCATATGGTAGCGGGTACGGAGACCCTGAGGATGTGAAATTTTTAAGATCAGGTGATATTGCAAAATGGATCATTCCGGAAAGGCCTATCGAAGGATGGGTTGAAACTATATTTGATGATTCTTCTTGGGCACAGGGTCAGACGGGAATAGGTTATGATAGGTCCGATAAATATATACCCCACATTGGTGAAGGAGGTGACTTGCTCGATTCTATGCGTGGAGTGAATGCATCAGCTTATATTAGGGTGCCATTCACTGTTAATAATCTTAGCGGAATAAGTAATTTAATTTTAAGAATGAAGTGGGAAGACGGTTTTATTGCGTATCTAAACGGGACGGAAATTAAATCAATGAGTGCTCCGGAAAATCCACAATGGAATTCAGAGGCAACACTAAACCGGTCTAATGAGGATGATGCGATTACCTTTTTTGATTATCCTGTCTCTGGTCCATTGATCGAGGGTCAGAATGTCCTGGCCATTCATGGGCTCAATGCCTCGAGGACCAGTTCGGATTTTCTTATTTCCCCTGAACTAACAGCGAAACAAACTGATCTTAACTCGCCTAGGACTGGTTTTTTTATGGCTCCTAGTCCAGGGAGCCTTAACGGAAAACTCATTGATGGTCTGGTACGTGACACTAAATTCAGTTTTAAAAGAGGCTTTTATGATAGCCCCTTTGATTTGGAGATTAGTACCGAGACAGTGGGGGCCAAGATCAGGTACACTTTGGACGGTTCTGAGCCGAGTGAATCGAGTGGGATGATTTATGATGGTCCCATTAATATTAATGATACGACGGTTCTTCGGGCCATAGCATATAAGGATAATTTCACATCGACCAATGTGGACACTCAGACCTATTTGTTCCCGGAAAAGGTCGCGGTTCAGACGAACAGCCCGGCAGGATACCCTTCTAGCTGGGGTGGAGTCAGTGCGGACTATGGGATGGATAATGATCCTGTTGATTTTCGCCGAGCTGCTGGTGACGCTAATCATTCATTATCATCCGCCAAGTCAGCTATAGCAGATTCACTTAAATCGATAACGACCATTTCTATTGTTACTGACAAGGATAATATATTTGACCGCAGCAGGGGAATCTACCAGAACCCGAGCGGCCGTGGGAGTCAGTGGGAGCGGCCAGTGTCTGTGGAGATTATTAATGGTAAAGGGGTAGATGATTACCAAACCGATGCCGGGATCCGAGTTATGGGTTTCACGTCACGTAATCTCAACACGACGACAAAACTGAACATGCGTTTATTGTTCAAAAAAGAGTATGGGGACAGTAAGATGAAATATCCTTTACTCGGTTCAGAGGGTCCGGACGAGTTCAATACTATTGCCTTGCGGGGAAATATTCGTGATGCTTGGGTCACTGAGTATCAGGGTTTCGGAAGTGCTTTATATATAGGTGATGAGTGGTCCAAGAGGTCGCAAAAAGCGATGGGTCAGCCCGCGGTCCGTGGCACTTATGCCCATGTCTATCTGAACGGTATGTATTGGGGGCTTTATAATCCGACTGAGCGTCCCGATGATGATTTTGCTGAGACTCATCTTGGCGGAGACCGGACCGAATATGATGTGGTGAAGTTTTGTTGCCCGGACCGATCGATTGCGGGGTCGATTCGGGTCTGGGACCAGTTACTCTCTGCCGCAAGGTCAGGACTGACGAGCCATCAGAGCTATCAACGGGTTCAGGGAAAGAATCCTGACGGTTCACTTAATCCTCAATTCCCAGTGCTCCTTGATGTGGATAACCTGATCGATTACTCGATTAATGGTTATTATCATGCTCAGGTTGACTGGCCCGGCAATTATTACGTGATCAGGGACCGGGTCGAAGGCCGCACGACTGGTTTTCAGTTCTTTACCTGGGACAATGACATTGCCTTGGGTGCAGCGAACCCGAATAACGGGAATAAGGTTCAAAGTAGTCCAGGAAATAACTGGTGGACCGAGTCTCCCGGTGAAATAGAAATCCCAATACGTCGGAACGCTGAGTACCGGATCCGTTTTGCTGACCGTGTCTATAAGCACTTCAATCATGATGGGGCAATGACTATCGAGAACAATATCAATCGCTGGAATGAGTTAGCTGAGATGGTCCGTCCTGCACTATTCGCTGAGTCAGCGCGTTGGGGCGATTCGAGAGGACAGAGGCTCCGGACAGTGCAGGATAACTGGGACGTAATGAATAAGAGAATGGTTAATAATTATTTTCCAAAGAGGCAATCAGTTCTCTTTTCCCAGTTGCGGAGTCAGGGTCTTTATCCTGATACGATTCCGCCTGAATTTAATAAGCGTGGTGGTGTAGTGAGTCCTGATTTTCGGCTCAAATTTGATTCTGAAAGTGTAGTTTATTATACTACGGACGGGTCTGACCCTAGGCTCGTTGGAGGGTCAGTGAATCCAGATGCAGTGATGGTTTCGGGGGGCCGTACGATCCTCTCACTCATAGAGACGGGCTCAGAGTTGCGTGTCAAAGTGCCTCAAGACGAATCCGAGGGCGAGGACTGGTTCTTACCGGAGCATGATGATTCAAAATGGATTTCAGGAAATTCCGGTGTCGGTTATGATAGAGGAAGTAAATATAGGGACCTAATTTCTCTGGACCTCTATGATGAGATGCGTGGCATCAATCCCTCTGCCTATGTGAGGATCCCTTTTGAGGTCGTAGAACCTGCAAATTTCATTAGCCTTTATCTTCGTATGAAGTCTGATGACGGCTTTGTGGTTTACCTTAATGGGACCAGGGTCGCTGAGCGGAATGCTCCGGAACAGTTGTTATGGAATTCATCGGCGACGCAATCACCGACTGATGAGGAGGCAATGACTTTTAAGATTATTGATATTACAGCTCATAAGGATTTGCTCGTAAAGGGCTCTAATGTCCTAGCAATTCATGCCCTCAATGATAGTTCTGGAAGTTCTGATTTCCTTATCATTCCAGAACTTGCAGGAGACTCACTAGAGGCTGCTGATACTATTTCGATGGACCGGACGACGGTAATCCGTGCCCGTGCGCTTGACGGTAATGAGTGGTCACCAATTAATGAGGCGACTTTCATTGTCGGGTCCAAACCGACGGCTCAGAACCTCGTTGTTTCTGAAATCATGTATCATCCCTCACTGAAGAATGAGAGTGATGAGTTCATTGAAGTAATGAATATTTCCCAGACCGAAGAGATTAATCTGACCTCAGTAAAATTCGATAACGGGATAAGTTATGAGTTTCCAGTAGACTTTATTCTTGGCCCTGGGAAGAGGGCTGTCATCGCTTCGGATCCTGATACTCTTCGTGTTGATTGGCCTGATCTTAAAGTAGTCGGCCAGTTCACAGGTAATTTAAATAATGGTGGTGAAAGAGTGACTCTCATTGATTCGGAGGGAGTTGAGATTCAGAGTTTCAAGTATGATGACAAGTCACCTTGGCCTGAGAGCCCTGACGGGCAAGGGCCTAGCTTAGTTCTTACAGATCCCTTTAGCGGGCCTGATCATTCTAAGCCAGAGAGCTGGAGAGCGTCCAGGTCCGACGGTGGTAGTCCAGGATTTGAGGGAGGACAGAATCATAATAGTGAGGACCTCATCCGATACGCGATTGAAAAGGGTCCTGATTTTAATATTATTAATGGAACCCTCTCCATGAAGAGACGGGAAGGAGCAGATGATGTTCTAATTGTTCCGCAATGGAGTGAGGACTTGAGGGTTTGGCGAGGTGACGGTTTTGAAGCTAATGGCGAGGATCCTACCTCATGGAAAATCTCTGATCAAGTCCTTGAGAAAGAGAGAATCTTTTACAGGTTTGAGGTTAGACATCCCTAATTTTAGTTTGGTTGATTTATGAAACGGTCACGGGCGTCGATGTGCGCATTGAAGATTCTTAGAGGGTGATTTTTTAAGTCTTATTACCTGCTTAGATACTCACTTAAGACTGTATACATAAGATATGCTCACGAAAGGAGTCGAACCTTCACCCAATTGATTGGACTAGAACCTGAATCTAGCGCGTCTACCAATTCCGCCACGTGAGCATTTTAAAGAGTTCAGGATTTTAACTTTGCGTAAGAAGATCTTAACAACCTTCTTACTATTTCCCAGAACAAAAAAATGCCGGTTAAAGGATCTCTGGATATGTACTTTTTGCAAGTTCACTAGAAATATTTAAAACTGATTTTCCATCTTTGGCCAATAGAGAAGCTTTAGCTACTTCTTTACAATCTTCATAATTTAATTTTCTCAAAGCGTATTTAACAGCAGGCACTCGCGGAGCCCCTACACTAAGCTCATCAAAACCAAGGCCCAGTAACAATGGAGTTAATAGAAGGTCAGATGCCATCTCACCACATACACCTACCCATATTCCTTCATCATGTCCTGAAGATACCGTTTCCCTTAAAAGCCTAACGACCGCGGGATTAGCCGGTTCATATAAGTCTGCAACCCTTTCATTAATACGGTCAACTGCTAATGTATACTGAACAAGGTCATTAGTCCCAACGCTAAAAAAATCAACTTCCTTTGCAAGCTGAGCGGAAACAAGTGCTGCACTAGGAACCTCAATCATAGCTCCAACCTCGGCGGGTTTTCCATATAAAACCCCCTCGCTCTTCAATTCATTTTCTGCCTCTTCTAGAAAAAATTTAGCACGCTGCAACTCATCGACTGTTGAAATCATTGGAAACATTACTCCAACATTTGATGAATGAGCTGCTCTGAGAATAGCCCTCAATTGGGCTTTAAACATTTCTGGCCTATCAAGACTTACTCTGATACCTCTCCATCCTAGAAAAGGATTTAATTCAGTATCATTTTCACTAGCTGAAAATTTATCACCTCCAATATCTACTGTCCTTATAATTACGCTATCTGGAGACACATTACTCGCAACCTGCGAATATATCTGCATTTGAGATTCTTCATCTTGTAATTCTTTACTATTTAAATAAAAGAATTCAGTTCTAAATAAACCGATACCCTGTGCCCCGTTTTGCTTAGCTAAAGATGCCTCATAAGAAAATTCTATATTAGCAGAGAGCGTCAATGAACGGCCATCGTTAGTTACAGCTTCTTTGTCACGCGTTTTATCTAGCTTTTGTAGTACTTTATTTTTTTCTTCCTTAATAAGCTGATAACCTGAAAGGGTTTCATCATTCGGATTGACAATAATCAAACCGTTATATCCATCTACTAAAACCATATCCCCTGTATGCACTTGTGCACAAAAACCGCGAATACCAACAACTGCAGGCAATCCTAGAGACCTTGCAATAATTGATGCGTGAGATGTATAACTACCGATTTCAGTAACAAAAGCTTTTACAAGAGAATGATCAATTTGAGCAGTATCAGAGGGTGTAAGTTCTTTAATTGCTAATACATGATCATGAGTAGCACTTTGTTCAGCTTTCTCAGCTGAACAAAGATTGGAAAGCACTCTCTTCATTACATCCTCAATATCAATTGCCCTTTCTCTCAAATATTGGTCATTAATCTTTTTGATAGCTACAATATATTGTCCCATAGCCTCATAAAAGGCGTACTCAACGTTAAACCTTTTCTGAACAATCAAATCGATTACTTCATCAATAACCACACGATCTTCTAGAACCAATAAATGAGCATCAAAAATACCCTCTTCTTTTTTTGAACCTGAGGCTATTCGAACTTGCTCCTTTAAATGATTAATTTGGCCTTTTGTTTCATTAATCGCTAACTCAAGCCTCTTAACTTCATTATCCTTTTCTGATAAATCTATTAAATATTTATCAGGCTCAACAAAAACATCTCCCCGAACATACGCTGAAGCAATTGCAATTCCTTGTGAAACCCCAACACCTTCAAACCTCTTCTCATCATTTGAGTTATCGTCCATTTGTCTTGTATGCAATTGAAATAATAGATCTAAAGATTTCGAAGGAAATCTAAAACTATTATCTAATCCTCTTCGAATCCTCCTTCAATCAACTCTCCAAGTGAAGCAACAGCTTGTAAACTATCCTCTCCTTCTGCAGAAACCTCTAATTCGCTCGCCGCAGGGGCAGCTAACATCATTAAGCCCATAATGCTTTTTCCATTAACTTCATCATCATCAAACTTAACCCAAATATCTGAAGTAAATGTATTAGCCATTTTAACAAACATTGCTGCAGGTCTAGCATGTAAACCAAGCTTGTTTCCTATAACAAACTTTTTTTTGCATATGTTTTCCTCCCCTTTCATAGATTAATTAAATTATATAGATATAAATAATTTATTCTAGTTTATTCCTTTTTCTGAAATGGCTTTCAACAGTTTTTTATTAAATTCAATAGCAGTATCATGACCGAAACTCTTTAGTTTTTGATCAAGTGCAGCGACCTCAACAAGACTCGCCATATCCCTACCAGCAGCAACTGGAAGCTCTATATGAGGCACTTTAATTCCTAGTATATCATATTTTTTCTTACGAGTACCCAACCTATCAATATCAGCAATTTGATTTGTCTCCTTTAGACTAATGACCAAATCCAAGCGTTTCTCAACCCTCATTGAACCAACTCCAAAAATTGCTGGAACATTTATTATCCCTATGCCGCGTACTTCCATATGAAATCTTCCTGTTACTGGAGAAGTTCCTATCAATTCTCGCCCCTCAATAGCTCTATATTTGACAACATCGTCAGCAACTAAACTTGCACCTCTCTCAATTAAACCCAGAACACATTCACTCTTACCTGATCCACTATCACCTCTGACCATTACTCCAATACCCTGAACGTCAACCATACAACCATGCTCGCTTGATATAGGTGCAAAATCCCATTCTAAACGAATAGTCGCAGCATTTATAAACTTCATAGAAATCATGTTTGTTTTTAAAACTGATATTCCATGAGTTTCTGCAATCTCAAGAAGATCATCTGAAAGTTCATAACCTCTAGAAATAACAATACATGGAATCTTTCGGCTACATAAGTTTGTAAAATGTTTTATCCTCTGATCTTTTGTAAGGCTCTTCAGGTATGAGTTCTCCGAATTTCCAATTACCTGAATACGCCTGAATGCAAAATAAGTAAAAAAACCAGCAAGAACTAATCCTGGTCTGTTAATAGTGGGCTCTTTGATAAGTCGATCAAACCCAACATCTGAACCCTGAAGTGATAAACCAAACTCGTCACTATTCTTATTAAAGAATTCGCCAACAGATAGGTTATGTTTTTGTTTATTTGATCTCTGCTTATCAGCCATCTCGACAATCTTATATAATTTTTTTGAACCAAGATCTCTACATACGAAATCGCTCACCTAAGTAAAGCTTACGTGCTTCAGGATCATTAACTAGTTTATCACGGGATCCTTCAATGAGAATTTCTCCCTCATAAACCATATAAGCTCTATCAACAATACCAAGAGTTTCTCGAACATTATGATCTGTAATAAGAATCGAAAGCCCTTCTTCTCTTAATTGACCAACAATTTCTTGTATTTCTCCTACAGCAATAGGGTCAACTCCAGAAAAAGGCTCATCAAGCATTAAAAGTTTTGGGTTAGTTACTAATGACCGAGCTATTGTAAGTCGGCGCTTTTCACCTCCAGAAAGTGTTATTGCTTTGTTTTCTTTTAATTTATCAATACCAAAACGTTTCATTAATGATCGGCACCTATCTTCCCTTTCAGACTTAGAATAATTCATCGTTTCAAGAACTGCCATTATATTATCCTCAACTGTAAGCTTACGAAAAATGGACTCCTCCTGTGGTAGATATCCCATTCCCAGCCTAGCCCTCAGATGCATCGGTGTTTTAGTTACATCCTTAGACTCAAATATAACTTTACCATCATCTGGCTTAACTAAACCAACCATCATATAGAAAGAGGTTGTCTTCCCTGCCCCATTTGGCCCAAGGAGACCAACTATCTCCTTTTCTTTGACGTGCATATCAATACCATCAACAACCCTTCGTTCATCATAGATCTTAACAAGCCCTCTAGTTTCGAGCAAGGCATCTGATTCTACTATTGTTCTTTTAGAGCTCACAGATGAAGCGACCTCAGGACCATTACCCTCGTTATGTTCCTCTTCTAAAAGATCATGTATTGTCTTGTAGCCACTACGGCCTGACAATTCACTAGCTGACATAGGCTTGTGCTTAGCACGTCCAATATCTTCATTAAGTGAGTCTTTTCTTTTTTTAACCAAACCGAATAATTAACAATAAACAAAAAATGATTGTTTTAAAAGTTCTAAGGTTTTTCCAATTCCCTCACAATTCTTGTATCAACACCTCGAGAACTCACACTTCCATCCCTTTTTAAAATAATTTGAGCATCACGATGCTTAGCAATACTAGAATGCGCTTCCCTTTGTACTTCTGGCCAATTATCCATAATTATATCTCCTGTAGACCCTAAAAAAGTAATCACGCCGGCTTTTCCTTCATTCATTTTACCATCTTTAGAAACATGTTCTATCTTAGCTGGATTCTGAACCCCACCAATTGCTACTGCTTTCTCAATCAATCCTGTTTTAGAAAAAGGATGGACAAAAGCCGTTAGTTTATCTGAAAACAGATTAAAATCAGAATCAACAACAGAGACATTACCTTCAAAAATAAGTTCTCTTTTACTGCCATCAGAACTTAATCTATTGAAAACAGCACCATCCTCTGCATCAATAACAGTTTCTCTATTTGCATCCTTGGGAATAAAAAATCCAGTCTCATTATTCAATTCCTCACTTTCGGATAGCCCAGCTCCAACAATTTGAGTTCTGACTGGACCCTCTACAATCATCTCCTCACCAATCAAAATTATTCGAGTACCAATAGATTTGGCAATAACTCTACTTTGACCTTTTTGTACACTAGGAAAAATCTCAAGTATAATTTTATCACTACTCTCAGGATCATTAAAATCTTGCGCATGAAATGTAACTTTACCCGCCTTGGCAACTTGATTTTGGTTATCAGCAGTTCTTCTGGTTACAATAACCTCTCTCCCAGTAGCCTCTGCAATTTCTAAACGCCCAGCCCCCAATTGATTTTGTTTTCTTCCAAGAGGTTCATCTTGTAATTCACTATCCATAATAGTTCTTTTAAATCGCGCCTCTAGCCTATCACTTTTCATAACGAAACCAGGATGAGTAACAGTCACATTATCTTCGAAGATGACAACTTGATAATCATTTCCCAAACTACTACTTCCATCAAATATCAATCTACCGTCAGCATCAATTACGGTGTTATTTTCTCCATCATCGGCAAGCTTTGCTCTATCCGGAAATTGATTAGCAGAAAGGTTTTGAGATTGATTTTTGTATTTATTATTGGGCTCCTTCAATACAGGAGGGGAAGGCAATTTATCAGAACCACTTAGATTAGCCGACTCAGAGGATTTAGATTCATTTATATTTTCTATAGGACTAATTACTTCTTCTTTTAATAATTCCTTCGCGAACGTTTCGGCTGAACGAATTTTCGATTTAATTTTTTCTACTGCATCATCATCAAGTCGATCCGCAGCATTACTCACTGATTCCCTAAGGTTTTTATGTAGTCTACTTGTGGAAATCTTTTTATCAATTCGAAGTATCTCATTTTTAAGATCAGCTTTCCTAACCTTCTCAATAGCTTTCATTGCTTCAGCAAAATCATCACTTTTTGAAGAATTGTTTTTTTTGTCAATTTTTTCTTTAGGAGGTGCTGGCAATTGCTCAAATGAGAAAGCACCAAGAATCAAAAAAGATAAAATTATGTATCTACTGCAGTTCAAATTACCTCCTAGTGTTTTTTAAAGCATCCAAAATTGAATTAATACCTCGCGAAAAGAAGAACGCGTCAAATTCATTTAATCCAACATAATTACTCTTCTTTTCTTTTCCCGTTATTTCCACTGAATTCTTTATGACCATTCTCACTTTCCCTGTCATGCGCCCCTGTTTTTTATCAACATCAAACTCCATAGAGTCACCCATAAGAGTAAAATAGTTTGGTCTTATCACTTGGGTTTTATCATTACTATCAAGTGTATTGTTTAGAAAATTATATTTTGCATTTAGAAAAACAACACTCATTTGTTTGGTGCTATCTTCAAAAAAATCAATTTCCATATTTTTAATTTTGACACTTTCCTCATCAACTCTTGTCATCTCCTCGGCTCTTATTACGCAATCAAGTTGGCCATTTTTAAACTGGGGGATTTTCACACGAATGTTGGGTTTATTTAAAGGCATGAACTTAGAAACTTTAAGCCCCTCATCTTCTTGGATATTATTGCTAACATTATCTGAAAATACGCATGTTTTTAGCAAAACAAATAAAGTAAAACTAAAAAATAATTTCTGAATTAATGTCTTTTTAGTTTTCAAAATTTTTAGTTAGGAACAAGCATTCTAATTCAAGAATTCGATATTGTGTGTATTGTCATTAATTTGTCTATCAACGACCTCAATTTATCTAAAGGAATCTGATTCGGACCATCAGATTTTGCTTCGATTGGATTGGGGTGTGTCTCTATAAAAACCCCATCACATCCAGTTGCTACAGCAGCCTTAGCTAATACGGGCGCTAAATAACCATCACCCGTGGAGCTATCTCCTAGGCCTCCCGGACGTTGTACTGAATGAGTAGCATCAAAAATAACACGATACCCTTGTTCACGAATCCAAAACAATGATCGCATATCTGCTACTAAATTATTGTACCCAAATGTCGATCCCCTTTCTGTAAATAAAAAATTTTCACATCCGACAGCCTCAAGTTTTCTAGCGATGGGCTTAATATCCATCGGAGACAGAAATTGACCTTTCTTTACATTCACCGGTCTACCACTTCTACCTGCTGCAGTAATTAAATCCGTCTGGCGACATAAAAATGCTGGGAGTTGTAGAAAATCTATTGCTTCAGAAGCGATTTCCACTTCCTCAATCGTATGAACATCTGTAGTAACTGGAATCCCAAATTCTTTACCTATTTGCCGAAGAATATTACACCCATCTTTCACACCAGGACCTCTAAATGAATCAATAGAAGTTCTGTTAGCTTTATCATATGAAGCCTTAAAGATAAGAGAGAATTTAAGATCTCTAGACATTTCGACTAATTTCTTAGCAATTTTCCACACTGAGTCCTCCCCCTCAATAACACAGGGTCCCAAAATGAAAACTGGCGATCGGCCATCTACTGAAATAGAGCAATTTTCATCTCCAATTTTAAAAGATGGCGGTTCTTTAGATTCATTACTTCGCACAGCTTAAACTTAAAACACCAATCGTTTACGGCAATAACTAAAAATTTAATATCTAATAATTATCAAAGCTCAATTAGTTGATTTTAAAGTGTTTTTTTATAAAAACATAATTATTCATATTAATTCATTGTCATTATCACCAATATAGAATCAATTCTTACAAATGGCTAAATTATCAAAACGCAGAAATTTCATTAAATCAGCAGCATTAGCGAGCGCTCCTTTTATCCTTCCATCTTCAATCTGGGCAGCTAAAACAAAACCCAACGATCGAGTAGTAATGGGTTTTATTGGTATGGGGAAACAGAATAATGGTCTATTAAACAATTTCATAGCTCAAGGCATTCAAGCTATTGCCGTATGCGATGTTGACACAAAGCGAAGATTAAACGCTCAACAAACCATCAATAAAAAATACAAAAATTCTGACTGCCAAGCATTTGTTGACTTCAGAGAAATCACTGAAAATAAAAACATTGATGCTGTTTGCATAGCTACTCCAGATCACTGGCATAGCGTCATAACGATATCTGCATTAAAAAATGGTAAGGATGTTTATTGTGAAAAGCCATTAACCCACAACATTCATGAATCTGTTGAAGTAATTAAGGCAGTTGAAAAAAATAAACGCATTCTTCAAACAGGTTCAATGCAACGATCGTCAAGTGAGTTTAGAATAGCCTGTGAATTAGTTAGGAATGGCGTGATTGGAAAAATAAAGAATGTCGATATATCAGTGGGCGATCCTGGTCGACCATGTGATCTCAAAAAAGAAGATATTGAACCTGGATTAAATTGGAATCTATGGTGTGGTCCGGCTCCATTACGTGGATACAGCTCAATTCTTAGTCCTCGAGGAATTCATAATCATTTTCCAGCATGGAGAAATTATATGGAATATGGTGGCGGCATGATCACTGATTGGGGTGCTCACCACATTGATATTGCTCAATGGGGATTAGGCACTGACGATTCAGGTCCGGTTGAAGCCAAACCACCAGAGAAATGGGAAAAATGGAAAAGCAAACGAGGCGCCCAACTAGTGTACTCAGATGGCACAACAGTTACTCATAAAAACGGCTTCGGCGTCCATTTCCAAGGTGAGGACGGCGATGTTAAAGTTAACCGAGGACGATTTGCATTTATTCATAAAGGCAAAGAGATCGCAAAATTTGAAAAACGGGAAGATGGGTCTCTGGGAAGTGCATTACAAACCGCAGAAAAAACATTCCTTAAAGATGGAAAAATTAAATTGTATAAAAGCAATCACCATATTCGCGATTTCCTTTCATCAATTGAAACACGAAAAAAACCTATAACCAATGAAATCGTAGGTGGTCGATCAGCAATATGCTGCCATTTGATGAATCAGTCATATTACAATGGTGAGGTTATAAAATGGAACCCAAAATTAAACAACTTTTCCGAGAAATCCGGAAACCCAATGTGGTTAACTAGAAACTATAGAGGAATTTGGAAGGTTTAATTTTCCTAGTAAATAGATAAAAAAAGGCGCTCCAAATTTGAAGCGCCTTTTTATTGTTGAGTATAAATTATTATTTTTCCTCTTCTTCGTCCTCTTGACCGGGTCGCCATTCCTCAGCTACTTGGAAAGCTTGCTCTAAACCAACCAAATCTGTGCTAGGTCTAAGAGCATCAAAGGCTGCAGTCTCTTTCTTTAACTCTTCCTCACTATAAGAAGCTGCTTTTATAGACAACCCAATACGACGTTCAGCTTTGTCCACTTTAATTACTCTTGCTTTCACCTCATCACCAATACCAACTACTTCTTTAACCTTAGTAACATGTTCTTCTCTAAGCTGAGATATATGAACTAACCCGTCAACATCATCTTCCAGTTGAACAAACGCACCAAAAGCAGCAATCTTTGCAACGGTTCCAGTAACCATGTCTCCAACATTGAAGCGCTTACCAATTTCATCCCAAGGGTCTGTCTCAAGCTGCTTTACTCCAAGACTGATTCGTTGACTTTCTTTATCTATTTCCAAAACAACGGCTTGCAATTCATCACCTTTTTTAAGCATTTCACTTGGGTGATTTATCTTACGAGTCCAACTCAAATCTGATACGTGAACCATACCATCAATTCCATCCTCCAATTCTATAAAAGCACCATAAGGAGTAAGGTTTCTTACCTCACCCTTTATTTGATGACCAATTGGGAATCGAGACTCAACATTCTCCCAAGGGTTCGGCTCAAGTTGACGAACACCTAGAGATATTTTTTGCTCCTCGATATTTATACCAAGAACAACAGCTTCAACTTCTTGTCCTAATTCAAGAACGTCAGAAGGTCTTGTAATACGTTTTGTCCATGATAATTCAGAAACATGGATTAGACCCTCAACTCCTTCTGCCACCTCAACAAAAGCACCATAAGGGACAAGCTTAGTAATCTTACCTTTAACATGATCTCCTACAGGGAACCTCTGCTCAATATCTTCCCAAGGATTAGGAGTCAACTGCTTGAGCCCAAGAGAAACTCTCTCTTTCTCTTTGTCCACTTCAAGAATCTGGACTGTTATGTTTTGAGCAACTGCAAGCATTTCACTTGGGTGATTGACTCGACCCCAACTCATATCTGTAATGTGAAGCAACCCATCCATTCCTTGAAGATCAACGAACGCACCAAAATCAGTAATATTCTTAACTATACCTTCTACAGCATCACCTACATTTACATCTTTCAAGAAAGCTTGACGTTGTTCAGTTCGCTCGGCCTCAATCACTTCACGTCTACTTAGAACAACATTCTTACGCTCATCATTTATTTTTACTATTTTAAATTCGTATACGTTGCCAACATACTCAGTTAGATCCTTAGGTGGTATAATATCTATTTGAGATCCAGGCAAAAATGCCTCAACACCTACATTCACCATCAGTCCACCTTTGACTACAGACTTAACCTTACCTTTAACCAATCCTCCATCATGAAAGACTTTAGCGATCTTATCCCAATTCTGTTTATGAGCTGCCTTTTCTTTGGAAAGGACAACCATTCCTTCATCATTTTCTAGACGCTCAAGCAACACCTCAATGTCGTTGCCCACTTCTATGTCCTCATCTTCGAACTCAGAGATTGGAATAGCACCTTCTGATTTGTAGCCTATGTCTACCAAGACTACTTGAGGTTGAATTTCGATAATTCGTCCTATTACTATAGAACCTTCGCGAATTTCTTTAAATGATTTGTCGATGAGTGCAATTAGCTCGGTACTCATGGGATTGGGTTTGTAAGGTTATGTTGATATTTAATTAATGACAGCTTTGCCCCGCTAACCTCCCAATCTTTGGGGCACCAACAAAATTGAGAGGGCCATGAGTTTAAGTGATTAATCACATTTCGCAAGCCATTTAGCAAAAAGAGGCTTTTGAACAAAAAAGCCTAGATTTTTAATTTATTGGCAACCCCGCAAGGACTCGAACCTTGAATGACTGAACCAAAATCAGTTGTGTTACCAATTACACCACGGGGTTTTGTCAGGGACTATTATATTAGCTAATTACTCAACAAGATCAAGGATGAGAAAAGAAATACTCACCATATTATCGACATTAGAATTATCATTTTCTTGATATTAAGCTCGAACCACTCATGACTCCAGGCACTTGAATACCAAGTAAATCAATAATGGTTGGAGCAATATCTGCTAATATACCATCCCTCAAAACGACCTCATCAGAATCTTCACCTACATAAACCATGTGAACAAGATTGGTTGTATGGGCAGTATGAGGAGAACCATCAGCCTTAATCATTTGCTCACAATTCCCATGATCAGATGTAACCAGAGCCTTTCCTCCAAGTTTAATCACCTCATCTATCACTTTTTCAAGACAACCATCTATTGTATTTACCGCCGATTTTCCAGCCTCTACTACACCCGTATGTCCAACCATGTCAGGATTTGCAAAATTAAGTATTACCAGATCGTAATCGGACAATCTATTAACAACTTCCTCAGTTACTTTTGGCGCACTCATCTCTGGTTGAAGGTCATAAGTCGCCACTTTTGGGGAAGGCACGATAACTCTATCCTCTCCTTCAAAAGGCGTCTCTTCTCCTCCATTAAAAAAGTAAGTCACATGAGGATATTTTTCAGTCTCAGCAATCCTGAGTTGACTTTTACCAGCCAAGCTCACGACCTCCCCTAAAACCTTCTCAAGTTTTTGAGGGGGGAAAATGACTTCACACTCATATTTCTCATCATATTCCGTAAGCGTGTAATAATCCACTTTTGGTGAAGCCCCTCGATCAAAATTTTTAAAATTTTCAAAAAGAAAAGCCTCTGATAATTGTCTAGCTCTATCTGCCCGAAAATTAAACCATATTATTACATCTCCTTCATTAATTCTAGTTTGGTCATGATCTCCAAATATCAAAGGTGGCAAAAACTCATCAGTTTTATTATTTAAATATTGATTCTTCACTGCCTCTGAAGGCAACACCTCATTAAACTCGCCTTTACCATGAACTATAGCATCCCAAGACAGCTTAGTTCTCTCCCACCTTCGATCACGGTCCATCGCATAGTACCTACCTATGACTGTATTAATTCGTATACCAATTTTACCTAATTCATCTTCACAATATGAAAGATAATCATAACCACCAGTAGGAGATGCATCTCTTCCGTCTGTTATTGCATGAACTTGCACATTTTCGACTCCTGATGCTTTGGCAGCCTTTCCAAGAGCGATGAGATGATTTTGATGACTATGAACGCCCCCATCAGAAACCAAACCAATGAAATGCAATTTTGCATTCTTTGCAGAAGAAAAAGCTTTTTTTAAAATAGCATTCTTCTCTAATTCTCCCTGATCAATTGACTTATTAATTCTACTTAAATCCTGATAAACAATACGCCCTGCCCCCAAATTCAAATGTCCAACCTCCGAATTTCCCATCTGTCCATCTGGAAGGCCCACATCTTCTCCGCTAGCGCTTACTCTAGAAACGGGGTACTTATCGAAAATATAATCATGAAAGGGAGTATCTGCTAATAATGTGACATCTCCATTTCTCAGTGCATCTTCAGATCCACCTGGATTAATGCCCCAACCATCACGAATAACTAGAACACAGGGTTTTTTTGACATATACGGAAATTTAGTGGTAAAACGAATTTGCCCAAATACACACTCATAAGAGCCGAATTCAATTATTATTATTTTTGGAAAAATATTCTTATCTCATGCAATCCAAGGGACGCAATCTCTTTTTGGCCGAGACGCTTGTTCTAAAGTATAAATTAATACTAATTAACTCTATTCTCTCCATCCAGGAACCTCTTTATCTATAAATCTTTCCTCCTTCCAAGGATCAGCACTATAGGAATATCCTCTCTTTTCCCAGTAACCCGATTGCAATTCATCAGTAAACTGAATCTCTTTAACAAATTTAGCGCTTTTCCATGCATAAAGATGGGGAATAATAACTCGAACTGGTCCCCCATTCTCTTTTGATAAGGGTTCGCCATCTAGTTTAGTAGCTAGAAGAGCATGCTTACTATAAACAGCCTCTATAGAAACATTGGTAGTGTATCCGTCATAAGAAATAAAAAGGACATGCCCAGCATTGGAATGAGGTCGCGCTTTTTCTAATACGTCCAGCATTCTAAAACCTCCCCACTTGCAATCATATTTCGACCAAGTCGTTACACAATGAAAGTCACTAGTTTCTTCCAAATAATCAAACTCCATCAAAGACTCCCAATTTAGATTAAACTCATTCTCAACTTCTCCACCTATTTGAAGAATCCAATCACTCTCTTCAATTTTAGGTTGAATACCAAGATCAAGAACTGGCAATTTTTTTACTGTGTGCTGACCAGGAGGCAACCTACCTTCTGCCCTCTCTTTACTATTTATTATTCCCTTCTCAGCCATCCTCTTAGCCCAGGCCTCTTTTCTGTCTAAATAGGATTTTGGCATCGATTAGTAAGTACTTCGTAAGAATAGACACAAGATTTTAAATCAATAAATGATAAAAATTGATTATTCTAAAAACCCTAACCAGATAACAATTGCATAAACACTTGATTATAAGTTATTAATAAATAATGAAATCATCGATCAATAATTCAAAATCGTACAAAATATTAGCTATCATTGGTTGCATATTTTTTATTTCTAACTTCGTTCGTGGAAGCGTTAGTGACTTTCAAACAATCGTACAAACAGATCCCGACTTGACTCACCAATTTACTTTCGATGGAGAAACCAATGAAGAGAAATTAGAAGAGAAAGTGAGCGGGGTCGTTCTATCCCCCAAACCATATGGTAGCGGAACCGCCCAAGATCTTGAATACGAAAATCCCGGTTATGATAACACATCCAATTCAATTGCAACCCAAAGAGGTCAGGGCAATGACTTTGCAAATGGAGCAGGTCTGCATACTGCGTCAATAACTCTTAATGAAAGAATGTCATATGAAGTTTTATTTCAGGCAGATTCTGATGAAATAAGCGGAGGAAATTTCAACTTGGGATACATCCTAACAACGAGAATAGGGAATGATCGTGGTTATTTTCTAGTTCAAGGAAACGCACCACTACCAAGTACTGGCCAACAACTCTCAAGTACCATCGGAGATGGCTTTGCAGAGAGAAACCAAAATCTAATTCTTGAAACAATTGAGGCAAGCCACTGGTACTTCGTATCAGGATCATATGTCATTAACGATGATAACACTACAACCTTTACAAATTATATAGCTGACCTTAGCGCAGGAGAAACTATATTAAAAAAAATAGGTCCTTTTACTAATAGCGGGGGCCCTTATCCAACCGGTGGTTCACCAGTTGGCATAGGCGGCCGTTGGGATGCTGGAGAATCTTTTCCAGGGCAGATTGACGAGATAAATATTTACAACAGCGATAAAGATCAATCTTTTTTTCAGCAACACCTTGATTCTATCACTGGAGGCATAGCTTCCTTCCAGATAAATACAATTTCTTATGATTCAGATTCCAAAACTACAACAATTAATTGGAATTCAATTTCAGGTAAGGCCTATGCAGTGGACTCCTCAATTGATATGATAGAATGGAACGAACTTGATGATGGCGTGATAGGCAAGAAAGACACTACCTCTTTCGTGGACAATGAGCCAATAGAGAATCGAAAAGTATTTTACAGGATAAGAGTATTAGAAGAATAATATTAAAATTATTCTTCCACACAGCACGGACAATCAGAGACCCAATGATTGGGCTCTATTTCAAATAGATTAATATCTTTCTCCTTGCTCTTCTCATATAAAGGAGCCCCAACCCTATGACCAAAGGCGCATCCTTCTGGAGGATTTATAGGAGAAGGAACCTCACCCTCTAAGGGTTGGCGTTCGGTTCTTTTGCTAGGATCATTAACAGGAATAGCTTCAATTAAAGCTTTCGTGTAAGAATGCTTTGGATTGTTATAGATCGTATCAGCGTCAGCCATTTCAACAATCTTACCTAGATACATAACCGCAATTTTATCACTCACATGTTTTACAACAGCCAAATCATGAGCAATGAAGAGATAAGAAAGGCCGAGATCTTTTTGTAGATCCATTAATAAATTAAGAACCTGACTCTGAACCGAAACATCAAGAGCTGAAACGGGCTCATCAAGAACAAGAAGTTTAGGATTAACGGCCAAAGCACGAGCTATACCAATCCTCTGTCTTTGGCCTCCAGAAAACTCAAAGGAAAATTTTTCAGCAGAACTTTTTGGCAAACCCACTCTATCTAGAAGCTCATGAACTCTTTTTATCCTATCAGCTTTATTACCTATTTTTTGGATAACCATCGGCTCAGATATAAGCTGAGCAACTGACATCCTTGCATCAAGAGATTCGGCGGGGTCTTGAAAAACCATCTGAAAATCTTTTCGGTAAGGCCTTAACCGACTCTGACTGATATTGGTAATATAATGATCATTAAAAATAACTTTTCCAGCAGTTGGTCGATATAACCTTACGATGGATTTACCAAGGGTTGACTTACCGCAACCAGACTCTCCAACTAACCCGAGAGTTTTACCCTCAGGAATTTCAAAACTGACACCATCAACGGCATGAACTTGACCTATTTGACGACCAAAAATACCACCTCTTACAGGAAAATGCATCTTCAGCTCCTCGACTTTCAATATAGGCAGTCGAGCTACCTTAATTTGCTTGGTCCAAACAGTAAAAGGTTCCGAACGGGTAAGTTTAATAAATGGTTCTAATGTTGAGGGATTTTCGTTTTCGTTATTTAAATTGTTTAATTCAATTTTTGTTTCTTTCGTACATTCTGGACAATTCTCGATAAAATGCCCGGAACTAATCTCAACATAATCAGGTCTTAATTCGCTTCTCCCTTCACCACGCTCCATACGCTGACAAAAACGGCACCCTTTCACAAATTCGTGAATAGAAGCAACCTGACCTGGAATCGTTGGTAGTTCAGATTTTCGAATACTATCTATTCGAGGCATAGATGCTAGAAGCCCCTTCGTATACGCATGAATGGGATTAGAAAAAAGTTCCTCAACAGTAGCTCTCTCAACGATTCTACCGGCATACATCACAATGACCTCATCACACTGTTCCGCAATCACTCCAAGATCATGAGTTATGAGCATCACAGCCATGCCCAAACTATCCTGCATTTTAGAAACCAAATTGAGTATCTGAGCCTGAACAGTGACATCAAGAGCCGTTGTCGGTTCATCTGCAATTAGAAGATCAGGCTCGCAAGAAAGAGCAATTGCAATCATCACTCTCTGCCTCATTCCTCCTGAAAGTTGGTGAGGATATTCAATAACTCTTCTTTCAGGAGATGGAATACCAACAGCTTCTAATAATTCTACAGATTTTTTAAGGGCTGTGGACTTATCCATACCCTTATGGAGAACTAAAGCCTCAACAATCTGCTTACCAATCCGTTGAACAGGGTTCAAAGCAGCCATAGGCTCTTGAAATATTACTCCTATTTCATTACCTCTGACCTTGTGCATTTGATCAGAGTCAATGCCGACAAGTTCTTTCCCATTAAGTCTAATGCTTCCGCTCAGAACCTCACCCGAGGGTTTTGGCAAAAGATCGACGATAGACATCGCTGTGACAGTCTTACCACAACCCGATTCACCAACAACACCTAACGTCTTTCCTTTCTCTAATTCTAAAGAAATACCATCAACAGCACGAATTAAACCTCTTTCAGTTTGAAAGCCAGTTTCAAGATTTTCTATTTCCAGTAATTTACTCATTACTATCTGAAACCTCCCCCAATTTAGTCTGGTAACGGTCTTTGACTTCCTGGACTTCAGGGAACTTCTTACCAGTTTTTTTGGCATCAAGCGTTTCTTCCTTCATTTCTTCATCAACCCAATACACATAACTCTCCATAGGAACATAAACCTTTGGAGGAGAGAACTCCGTAAATTCACAATTTGGCCAACGCAACCATCGCCAACAACCAACTCTCGAAAATTCTGTCATATATCCAGGAACATAAACCCCAGAGTCATGGATAATTTGCTGCATTTCATGAGCAGTGCTTTCTAATTCATCTTCACTTGTTGCATTCCTGTATGCAACAGCCAATTGATCCATTCTATCGTCTTTAAATGAAAAAACATTATTAGTATTTGGCTTCAAGTTTCCTTTACTATCATAGGCATTATTAGAATGAAAATACTCATAGAAACGAGGATATGGAGGACGAAATCCCCAAGCAGAAAAAACAACTTGATGCTCCTTGGCCATTTCCTTTTTATAGACAACAGTGTGATCAAGCCCATCTAAGATAAAATCTAATCCAGCTTTTTTCGCCTCTTCTTTTAATATACCCATCATCTTTTCTCTAACTGGAATCCTGGAATAAGTAAGTACAATTTCTAATCTCTTACCATCAGAGTTTCTTAGAATACCATCATCTCCCTCTTCAGAATAACCGGCTTTTTTAAAGTATTCTTTAGCTTTAGAAACTGAAAAAGGCTTAGCAGAAATATCAGGGTTATCAAATCTTCCATAGCCTTTCGTCCAACCAGGCAAACGGGCAGCATCACCACGAAAAATTACATCAATTACTTTTTGCCAATTAGTGGCATGGTTAATACCAAGCCTAACGTCAAGGTTATCTAGAGGAGATATCGCTGAATTAATATAAAGAGACCAAGGAATTCTAGGATACTGGTTATACCATGTATAGCGCTCGACATATCCATCGAATACCGGCTCCATTTCAGATTTCTCGTACCAGTACTCAGGTAAAGAAATTGGAAAATAATCTAGCTCCCCTGCTCTAAAAAGTTCCCAAGCCTTAGAAAGGTCTCTGACCACAGTGTAACGAATCTTGTCAGTGTTAAAGCGATATTGGTAAAACTTTTTATCCTTCGCCCACCAATTCTTATCTCTACTTAAAGTTATCGATACACCTTTCACTATATCCTCATCTTTCACCGTATAGGCTGCAGTAGTGGGTGGAACAAGCCACTGATATCTATCCTTATAATCAGGGCCATAATCTTTATAGAAATGAGATGCCGAAGGAGGAATGCTGGCAAAATAAGGAATCTTAGGTTTGGGCTCGGGCAAGCTAATTGCCACGACATCTTCTCCAAAAACAGCTACTCTGGAAAATTGCTCTCTAAGGTATTGTTTAAACCAAGGTGTAACAACATTATCTGAGGCTCTGATATAAACGAACCATAAAAAGTCAACGGCCTTAACCGCTTCTCCATCATTATACTTAGCATCTGGATCTATTTTAAAATAGACTGTCTTTTTGTCATCACCAATAGCCCATTCCTTGGCAACCCCAGGAATAACTGCCCCTGTCTCTGGATGAAGATCAATCAGACCAATTTCAATATTATCATAAAGCTCACCCCTAAAGGAATTATTCGAATTCGGCCCGAACGGTCTAATTGTTGGAGGAAAAGAAGTTATAAAATATCTAAATGCCCCACCTTTCTTTGATGAGGGATCCCCAATCTCGGGTTGTTCTTGCCCATTTTCCCAATTGAGATTTTCCGGCAATTCCGACGAGGATAAAAGAGCAATATAATCACCAAGATTTTGCCTAGAAGTAAACCGGTTGAGTTCTTTTTTCTTTTCAATAATTTGATCTTCTATTTTTTTCTTAGCCTCTTCATCTGTCGATTCTTTTAGACTGGATTCTAGTTCTTCAAGAGCAGAGCTGACTGAAGTAACTTGCTCATTAAGCCAGTCACTAATGTATTCGTTATAGCGTGGATACCACGCATCAAAATCCGCGGAGCCACTAACCACACTCTCCTCCTGCGCACATGAGCAGAAAAAGAATAAAGTGAAGGGCAGTAATACTAGTAAGCGCATATTAAAATTTTTAACGATAATAGCTAAATTTCTTTGGATCGAATGCCTCACGAACAGCCTCCCCTATGAAGGTGATTAAAATTAGCAACCCAACGAGCACCATGAAAGCTGAAGTCACTAACCAAGGAGCCGCCAAGTTTTCCAAACCATCTCGAAGTAATTGCCCCCAAGTCGCATACTTTGCAGGCAATCCAAACCCCAAATAATCAAGAGAAGTTAGCGAAAGAATAAGGCTCGATACAGAGAAAGGAACAAGTGTAATCACAATAGCAATAGAGTTTGGGAGCAAATGCCTAAATAAAATGCGTGGAGTCGAGGCCCCTATAACTCTACTGGCAGCAATATAATCACGTTGCTTTTCCTTAAGCGCAGAGGTTCGCATAAGATAAGTCATCCCCATCCATCCAAAGAGTAAAAGAATAAAAAGAATCATCCAAAGTCCTGCGGATTCTTTTAATTTTTCAGGGACTGCAGTACTAGCAATCATAACTACAAAAAGAAAGGGTATGTTAGAAAGAATCTCAATAATCCGTTGAAGAATAATATCAAACCACCCAGCAAAAAAACCCATTAAAAGCCCAATACTAACACCAAGAATATAAACCAAAGGAATATAAACAATGGCAGCCTTAAAATTGACCTGAAGCCCCCCAAAAAGATAAGCTACCACATCATAATCTCTAGAATTTGTGCCTAAAAAATGCCGTTGATCCTTTTCATAACTGGGCGGTGATGGCGCATAGTGCACCTCCCTAACAGTGCTGGATTTTTTCGCCAGAAAGTCTTTTTGATTACCTGCACCATTCCAAGATTCAGATCCACTAACAAGCTTACCTTCGACATACTTTGCTCCGTAAACCCTAGCTCCTTCCTCATCCCAGCCATCTGCAGGCCCGTCCTTGATTCCATTACGATAGCGAAAACGTAAATGTTTCCGCTCAGGTTTATTAATGTCATATAATTTCGAAGCTAGGCCTGAGAAAGGTTTGCCACTTTTCATTAAAATACCACTCTCACTATTCAAGGGTTTTGAAATTGCCGGCACTGTATCTCCTGTTGGTGCATAACCAATCAGAGGCATTATCACAGATAGGTCGTTATCAATTTCTGCCTGCTCCTTCAATTTTCTATAGTCAGCTGGAGCCTGTCCCTCATCACCTTCCAAACCAAAAATCTCACCCTTTTCGGAATCACGTGTTAAAGCTGGAAAATAGTTTTTCCCATTGTACTTAACTAGCAGAGCTTCATTACCTACAATCAAATGATCAAGAGAAGCGAAAGCTCCTAGCACGATTACAATCCAGAGAGAAAGGTAACCACGCCGAATCGATTTAAATCTCTCAATTCTACGAATAGTCATCGGTGTAAACCTCAATCCAGAATTAAATTTAGCAGTCATTAAACCGCCAAAAACAAAAAGTAAAAACATACAAAACCACCCGAACCATGGATTAAGAAAATTAACTTCCCGAGCAAGATTAAATGGGAATCGAACAGTAGGTAACTCCAACTGGAAATATTCCCCAATACATCCAATAATAGCAATCAAGCATATAAATGGTCCTATTAGTTTTGCTTTCATTATCTACTTAAATTTTACCCGAGGATCAATAAGGGCAACGATGATATCTGATAATATATTACCAATAAGGAGTAAAGTTGCAGCGATTGTAAGAGTGCCCATAATAACCGGTGTATCCCGACCCAAAAGCGCTTGATATTGAAGGAGACCAAAGCCTTGAATGTCAAATACAGACTCAACAAGAATACTACCACCAACAATAATAGTGATGAGTTGACCCATCGTAGAAGCAATTGGAATAATAGAATTTCTGAAGGCGTGTCTAAAAACTGCTTTTCTGAAACTTACTCCCTTAGCAACAGCGGTCCGGACATAATCAGTAGCTAAATTTTCCATTAAATTGTTTTTCATCATCATGGTAAGCCAAGCGAAACCACCAACAATATAGCAAGTCAAAGGGAGTATAGTATGGTGAGCTAGATCAATAATTTTTTCTAAGATTCCCATCTCAGAAAAGTTTGTGCTAGTGAGACCAAAGAGTGGAAAATAACCTCCTCTAGCTCCTAGATAAATAAGCATCACCGCACCCAGAGCAAATCCGGGTATAGCATATCCAACAAAAATTAATACGGAACTCAAATTATCAATGACAGTTCTATGTTTAATCGCTTTCAAGATACCTAACGGAAGAGAGATTCCATAAGTAATGAAAGCAGTAAGAAGACCAAAATAAAGAGCAATGGGGATCCTTTCTTTTATAAGAGACCAAACAGAATCACCAAAGTTAGCAGAGGCTCCAAGTTGCCCTTGCAGAAGACCTGAAAATTTTTTCTTATAGGCAACAACACGATCATCATAGTTTTGCGGAGCATTCTTTTTTTCTTTCCCATATCGCCTTGCCCACCTCTCCTTACGATCTTCTACGGTTTCTATTCTGAACTGCCAACCATCCTTCTTTACCCAATCTTCAGGCTCCATTCTAGAATTAACAAGCTCAGTCTCTTTAACTATCCTTTTTTCTCTAGTCACTTTAATTTGCCGACCATCTTGAGACAAAACTATCAGCACTTCATTTTCGGGGTCTTTGATAAGATCACCGCCACCTATCTTATCACCTCCTAAAGAGCTAAATTCTGCCTTACTAATTGATCTCTCCCTCGGCATAAGTCCTAGCCACTGAAAATATGAAATAATCATTTTTTTATCGTACCCATATTCTTCCTCAAGCTTTTCAATCTGTTCCTCATTCATTCCTCCAGACATTTGGCCTCCAGAAGAATTTGCTCCCTCTGATGCTTTCTGAGCCTCTTCAAGAAAATGCTCAATAGGTCCACCAGGAACGATCCTAGTAATAATAAATACAATTAAAGTCACTCCCAACAAAGTTGGGGGGATGAGCAAGAAACGCCTAATAAAGTAATCTCTCATCAATTTTGAAAATATGATCCTATCGGGCGAGCCTGAAGGATCAACCATTTTTATTTAGCATCTAAATGAATAAAAGGGCGTGACCTTAGGCCAAAGTGGGTTCAAAATCTACCTGATGCGCCTTCTGTTAATATTTTTAGCCACATTAGCTGCCCTTGTTATGAGCAGCTGTGACAATAATCAGACGGCAGTTGATAAGGCGACTGATGAGGGAATCCTTATCATGGGAAACACTTCTGAGCCGAAAGGTCTAGACCCTCACATCGTAAGTGGAGTCCTTGAAAATAATGTTATCAGAGCTTTGTTCGAAGGTTTAGTCGTAGAACATCCATCAAAGGATGGGGTCGCCTTACCTGGAATGGCAGAAAAATGGTACCCTAAAAATCCCGACAAACCTGACGAATGGATATTCGAACTTCGAAAGGATGCCCAATGGTCCGATGGAACTCCGATAACTGCTGAAGATTTTATCTTCTCTTTCAGGCGAATACTCACTCCTGCACTGGCATCAGATTATTCATTCATGCTTTACTATATTAGAGATGCAGAACCATATCATAAATCCCAACGGACCTATTTACTGTGTCGTAACATAGCCCCTTTCAAAGATAACTGGAAAATACTCAAGGAAGTAGATCTTGGGCCTAACGGAGAATCTGAATTGGACTTCAATAAAAAAGGAATAGATCACTTAAACACTAAAGAACTTATAGAACTTAAAAATAACCCATCCCTTTTTGATTGGCCTAATAATATATCAGATGAAATACGTACGGTTATAATAAATAAGAATCTTGAGTTTGCTAAAAGCGGGAAATCACTTTGGGAATTAATTAACTTTGGGGCCTCTGCTGAAGATCCTCATACGCTCAAAGTTAAACTCAATTCGCCAATCCCTTTCCTTCCAGAAATCACCAAACATTACACTTGGTTCCCGGTACCAAGACACGCCCTAGAAAAATATGGGAAAGAAAAAGTTTGGGAACGAATACCTGAATGGACATATCCAGAAAACATTATCACCAATGGAGCATTTATTCTCAGCTCTTGGAAATTTAATGAACACATTGAAGTAAAGAGAAACCCAAAGTACTGGGATGCTGGAAATGTAGGTATAAATGGCATTAGATACTTACCAATTTCTAACCTCTATACTGAAGACCGCATGTACTTTGATGGTCAAATGCATCTCACTTACTCACTTGCCCCAGAACTCATCAAGTACTCGAGAGAAAGATATCCAAACGAAGTACGCAATGAACTCTATTTAGGAACTTATTTCATTCGCACAAATGTTACCCGAAAACCATTTACTGATCCGAGAGTGCGGATTGCATTTTCCAAAGCTATGAACCAAGAAGCTCTCATTGAAAATGTACTCAAAGGCGGTCAAAAACCTGCAGGCGGACTAGTTCCTCCATTTGGAGAATACAAAGCAAATGACTCAGTCGGATTCGATCCTGAAGGCGCAAGAAAACTACTAGCTGAAGCAGGTTTTCCAGGAGGAGAAGGCCTGCCGGACATTGAGTTTCTTACCACTGATAAGGAAACAGCCAAAGCGATGGCAGAAGCACTCCAAGCAATGTGGAAACAAAATCTGGGAGCAAATGTTAAAATCAAACAAATGGAATGGACCTCGTATATCACCACTATGTTTGAAAAAAATTATGATCTTGCAGCAGGAGGATGGATCGGAGACTACTTAGATCCTCTAACTTTCTTAGACATGTGGATGAAAGATGGAGGTAACAATAGAACAGGTTGGCATAGCCCCGAATTTGAAGCCCTCCTTAAAAAAGCTGCTGACACCGGAAACCCTGAAGCTCGTTATCGTATCCTCGAAGAAGCGGAAAGTCTTTTCTTATCGGAAAGACCAATTCTTCCCCTTTACTGGTACACGAGAAATTATCTTATCCACCAAGATCTCAAGGGGTGGAACCCTCTCATACTTGACAACCATCCTTACAAGTTCCTGAAACTTGAGCGGAATCAGAACAATAGATCTGAAAAATAAATAACGATCATGCTTCGCTTCATTATTAATCGTTTATTACAAGGACTTCTAGTCCTCTTCGCCTTATATACGATCACATTCTTTCTTGCCAAGGCGATGCCAGGCGAACCGTTCACGACTGAAAAGAACATTTCAGAAGAAGCCAAAGCTTACCAGCGCGCAATTTACGGACTAGACAAAAGCTTATTTGAACAATATCTCCGCTACCCAATTAACATTTTAACGAAGGGTTCTTTCGCCCTTTCAACTAGTAAAGGAAGACCTGTAGAAGACATTATCGCACAATCCTTTCCCAACTCACTCATCTTAGGGCTAAGCGCTCTCGGCATCGCTATCTGTATTGGCGTTCCTCTGGGAGTAATTTCAGCAATCCGAAAGAACAGTTGGGTTGACTGGGGGGCAATGTCCATTGCCATGATCGGGATTTGCGTTCCTGCGTTTACAGTGGGGCCATTACTTCAAATATATATTGCTTCACACCTACCAGGCCTGAAAGTTGCAGGATGGGGCAGCCCTGCAGACATTATACTTCCAGCACTAACACTCGGTCTGACCACTGCAGCCTACCTCGCACGACTAACCCGTGGTGGCATGCTTGAGATCCTCTCGCAAGACTTTATAAGAACGGCAAAAGCGAAAGGTGTTCCATCCAATAAATTAATTACAAAGCACGCACTCCGTGGAGGACTATTACCAGCGATTGCTTTCATAGGGCCTTCGTTTGCTGCTCTCATTAGTGGATCATTCATTGTTGAAACAATTTTTCAGGTCCCAGGAATGGGACAACACTTCGTTAATGCAGTCATTGCACGAGACGAATTTTTACTTCTCGGGGTAGCTTTATTTTTTGGCTTCCTAATTGTCATTATGAATCTGGCCGCTGATATTCTGACCGGGATTATGGATCCAAGGGTACGACTCGGCTCAAATCAAAAATAACCTAACACACAAAACTAATGACTAATCAGATTACGGATACGGAGGCGGGAACATCGCTCTGGAAAGATTCCTGGTTACGGATGCGTAAGAATAGGATCGCCGTTGCGAGCATCATTGTATTTTCGATTACCTGCTTTTTCTGTTTCATAGTCGCCTGGTTCTGCAAAGACCCTAACCAAGTCAACCTAGCCAATAAATTTAGTGGTCCCAGTTCAGAGCACTGGATCGGGACAGACGCTTTAGGACGAGACCTTTTCTCACGAATTCTCTACGGAGGACAGGTTTCAATATTGGTCGGACTTATTGCAACAACCGTGTCAGTCACTATCGGAATTATTTACGGTGCCTTAGCAGGATTCTTTGGAGGAAAGATAGACTCAATCATGATGCGAGTCGTTGACACTTTGTTTTCCATTCCCTTTCTAATGATTGTTATTGTTTTACAGGCTGTTCTTTCTGAATGGTCACGTGAAACGTCTGTATGGATTGTGAGCAACCTAAATTGGGACAAGGGATTCACTGACAGAATCACTAACGTACTACCTTTATTCTTCGCTCTAGGGCTCTTAGGATGGTTAACCTTAGCACGAATTGTTAGAGCACAAGTAATGAGTCTTAAGGAACGTGAGTTCGTAGAGGCAGCTACTTCGCTTGGACTCACCAAGTTGACTGTTCTTTTTCGTCACATCATTCCGAATACTCTTGGACCAACTGTTGTCTACGCAACGCTATCTGTTCCAGGATTCATCATGTACGAAGCAACTCTCTCTTATCTAGGTCTTGGAGTAGAATCACCTAACAGTTCTTGGGGAATATTAATTAAGGAAGGAGCCAATTATCTCGAGACAAACTCTCAGCTTTTAATCTTTCCTGGTATTATTTTCTCAATAACTTTATTTGCATTAAACTTTCTTGGAGACGGGCTCAGAGACGCTCTAGACGTAAGAGCCTCAAAAGATTAAAAACAAAGAAAAATGTCTCTCTTAGAAGTCAACAACCTAAAAACATACTTCCATACTCGTAACGGAATCGTGAGAGCCGTGGACGGCGTTTCATTCTCAGTCGACAAAGGAAAGACCATCGGCATTGTAGGCGAGTCAGGATCAGGAAAATCTGTCAGCTGTTACTCTCTTCTCGGATTACTTCCCATGCCCCCTGCAAAAATCGAAGAAGGTGAGGCGATTTTCGATAGATCCACAGATTTACTCAGCTGCGGTGAAAAGGTTCTGCGTACGATTAGAGGAAAAAGAATCGGCATGATTTTTCAAGACCCGATGACCTCTCTTAATCCATATATGAGAATAGCAGATCAAATTATTGAGCCACTTTGCCTGCACATGAAAATGGATAAAGAAAAGGCATTAAAAAAAGCTATTCATTCCCTAGATGAAGTTGGCATACCTGAGCCGGATAACAGGATAAACATGTATCCCCATGAATTCTCAGGAGGAATGAGACAACGAGTAATGATAGCCATGGCGCTGATCACTAATCCAGAAATACTGATCGCTGACGAACCGACTACGGCGTTGGATGTGACCATCCAAAAACAAATCTTAGATCTTATTCAGACGCGTCAAAAGGAATTAGGAACTGCAGTGATATTCATAACTCATGATCTTGCTGTCATTTCAGAAATCTGTGAAGAGGTCAACATTATGTACGCAGGTAGGATAGTTGAGAAAACAGATACGAAATCTCTCTTTAGAACTCCAAAGCACGCGTATACTCGGTCACTGTTGAAATCAATTCCAGCCAATCAAGTGAAGGGAGAAAAACTTTACACGATTCCGGGACTACCGCCTGACACCTCTCAAATAATTAGGGGTTGTGCTTTTAGAGAAAGAAATCAAATAGGTGACCAAAACCAATGCTTAACTAATTCAAGACCCGAATTTAAAGAAGTTGAACCTGGTCACTGGGTACAGAATTGTCCAGGTTGCCTATCATAAAATTCATATAATGCCTTTTCTAGAGATAAAAAATATAAAAAAACACTTCCAAAAGAAAAAGGGAGGCCTTTTCTCCAATTCTTTTGATACGGTAAAAGCTGTAGACGGTGTCAGTATTCAAATCGAAAAAGGTGAGATTCTTGGACTCGTTGGCGAATCGGGCTGCGGCAAATCGACCCTCTCAAAAACAATCATGCAGTTAATCCCACCAACTGAGGGAGAGGTGATTCTAGAGAACGATAGCCTGACCACACTCAATGCTGAAAAAGTACGCAAGCGTCGCCTAGACTTTCAAATGATTTTTCAGGATCCTTACGCATCTCTAAATCCGAGAATGACAGTTTGGTCGACACTGAAAGAAGCGATCATCACTAGACATGGAAAACTCAACCACAAAGAACTTGAAAACAAAGTTACCATTTTAATGGAAAGGGTTGGGTTGGATCAAAAATTTATGCGGAAATACCCTCATGAATTTTCAGGCGGGCAAAGACAAAGAATTGCCATTGCTCGAGCCCTAGCCCCCGAACCAAAGCTTATTATTGCTGATGAACCTGTTTCTGCACTCGACGTATCTATTCAATCACAGATCCTAAATCTCTTAAAGGATTTGGTCGATGAACTTGAGCTCACCATGCTTTTCATCTCTCATGACCTCAGTGTAGTTCGATATATAGCTGACAGGATAGCCGTTATGTATTTTGGAAAAATTGTTGAAACAGGCGAAGCTGAATCGTTAATGGATAATCCAAAACACGAATACACAAAGCAATTATTAGACTCGATTCCAAGAATATCCATTCACTGAAGATGACAAATAAAAAGCCTCTACATGTTCAAACTTGGACAATACTAATGGTTTTTTTAATAACCATTAAGGTTGGCACGGCAGAGACGTCGAAAGATGTATTATCAGAGGAGTTAAAAAAAGTTTTTCTGAACTGGAGCAGTTCAATGAATGATCAAAACTTGGAAAAATGGAGACAAACGACAGCCAATTTTAGAAAAGTTGGAATTCGCAATATGATTGTCTCACAAAAGAAGAAATGGCCTGAATCATTATTTGAGAGCCCTGTTTCACCACCAAAAATCGACTCCATGAAAATGGTTAAATTTATGCTAAACGGACCAACCGCTCAGTTAGTCTACTTTGGACAGCCTGATTTTGGGATCAGCGAAGAAGTAGAAACTCCTGAAGGACTTCTCTTTCTCATGTTCGTAAAAGAAACAGAAGGTTGGAAATTTGGAACTTCTAGATTCATGAGCCTCAATAATACTGAGGCAATTACCGCCTCAGCAAAATCTGGAGACTTTTCGTTTCTAGATAGCCCTCAATTCAAACCTCCTGGAAAATTACCAAAAGTAGCCAAACTATGTCCAGTCCCAGAAATGGTTGGGTACCTTGAAGTCGTCTCGATAGGTTACGAAACCACTGTAAACATTGAAGAAAGGTCACAGCATAGAGTTATAAATAATGTCCATAAGGGTTTAATTCTTGGGGGATTAAAAAAAGGCATCAACCAATTATTTATTGAAGCTCGTTCTATCAAAGGGGATCCCAGAAAAAAACCAGCTAAACCTCACCTTGAAATAAACGTTTATAGAGAATCTAAGCAGGATAAAAAACCACTTAAAAAAATCTACGGAACCGGATTGAAGCAAGGGCCCGGAAAATTTAAGATCATCGTCAGAGGTGACGTTTAGGAATTAAGCTCAGTGCTAATGGTTAGGCTTAAGGCTTTTAAAATTTCTGCCATTTTGTAAAAATTAATCTTATCAGGAGTATCAGTTTTTTTAGCATGATGAGGGTATCTCAAAGCACCCGTATCAGAGACTCTTATGATAGCATAACCTTTTTCAGTGAAAGCAGATAAACCGTCAAATGCTGAAGCTTCTTCATCATTCAATGAAACCTTATGAACAGGCGAATTAAGTCTTTTAGTAAACCCAGAAACAAATGAACTCATTGACTTGTGAGAAGATTGCTTTCCAATCAAAGCAATAAAGTTTCCGATAGCAGGGAAACCAATATTAAAATCATGAGGAGAGGACTGACTATTAGGCTCTTCAGAATAAAAGCCCAAGGACCCGATATCGACCACACCAATCAACTTTTCTTTTCCTCTCTTACACTTCTCAGCAATATAATTAGCACTTAAAATATCCCCGCTATTCGAATCTGGAAACTTAGATGGGCATGCAACAAATCTAATCGTTCTCATGTTCTTAGTATTTACAAAATATCGAGCTAAACCCAAAAGTATAGAAACTGACGAAGCATTAGAATTAGCACCGGGACATGAATCCGGTGAACTAAAATTAGAGACAACTAGAAGAACCTCTTCAGCTAGACTTTCGCCAGGCAACTCCGCCTCAACAATTCTATAATCTTTTCCCTTATCGCCGATAAATGTCACTTGAGACCTAAAGCCTATATTTTCTTCACTAAGCTCTGATTCTATCCACTTCGCAGTAATTCTGGTCTTATCCTTATCTTTCCATGGCCTCGACCCAATGTCATAAGCTTGCCTTTGGACTAAGGCATTAAGCTCATCCGGTGTGGACAAAACTTTCATATTCAAAACCGAACGGCCGCCCTCTCTAGACTTCGAGGCTGGAGCATTTAATGAGTAAATGAGAGACAAAGCGCCAAGAAACATCATCCCAAAAGGTAAAATAACTAAACCAATTTTAATGACGTTCGATTGCTTCATTAACTAACTAATATAAGTTTGCCTGATCTTAATTTTTTTTAATAACTTCTAAAGTTTCCTCAGCCGCAAGGGCATAGGATCCACTCTCGGCTAAGGGATTAGTAACTTCTTTTAATTCTTCTGATAGAGACTTCCTCTCTTCTGATGATACGATCAAACGCAATAGTTCAGATGAAACTTTTTCTGGAGTCGCATCAGTTTGGAGAAATTCACGCACGACTTCCCTACCTGCTAGAATATTAGCCATTCCAAGAAATTTAACTGATATTAATGCTCTTGCTAGCAGATAGGTCAGTGCAGAAACTTTGTAAACCAAACAGTAAGGAAGTCCAAGAAAAGCAGCTTCAATAGTTGCGGTCCCTGACGCGACAGCTCCACATGATGCTTTAACCATCAATTCATGGGCATTACCAACGTTTACATCACAAGGTACTTCTTTCGCTAAAACCATTTCCCTCATCTTCTCAGCTCCCTTCTCAGAAGCCGCTGAAGCTGAAAAACAAATACTAGGATCAATTTTTAAAATATCCCTAGCCGAATCAAGCATGACGGGAAAAATTTTCTCTATTTCCCTATCTCTACTCCCAGGAAGTAATGCGACTAATTTTTCTGACCTTTTCCCGTCGCTTCTTAAGTGACCCAAACTATCAGCCAACGGATGACCAACAAATTTAGCCTCTAGGCCAGATCCATTATAAAATGGCACCTCAAAAGGGAACAAACAAAGCATGCAATCAATGGTCTCTGCCATTCGCTTAACTCTGCCTCGCTTCCAAGCCCAAACTTGTGGACTTATGTAATAAACAATTTTTGTTTCAATACCTCTTCGTGTTATTGCCTCAGCAAGCCTGAGGTTAAATCCTGGATAATCCACAAGGATAACTAGGTCAGGATTAACCTCCTCAATTTCTTGCACAACTTCATCAAAAACCTTTTTAAAGAAACCGTATTTTTTAATCACCTCCCAAAATCCAACTACAGCCGAATCACTTATCCAATTCTTTATGGACTTAGAGTGATTCGCCATATCCGGACCTCCCATACCATGAAATTGAATCTCTGAGTCAATCGCATCCATTTCCGCCATCAAACCAGCCCCATGATTGTCACCGCTCACCTCCCCTGCGACGATGTAAATTTTGCTACGCATAATAAGGTCTAATCCTTAGCGTTTCCTGACTCAATGAGTTTAGTGATTTCGATGGCAATATCAAGCGCTGCTGTCGCTTCCTGTCCTGATACTGCTGGACGCCGGCCTGCTGCCGAACACTCAACGAAAGATTCAAGCTCAAGTTTTAAAGGTTCATCTTTTTCGACTTGAACGGGCTCAACCTTTATTTCCATTCCATCCTTCCAATAAAATTGTCCTTCCTGCTCTTGATAATCGAGAGAGAGATAGCTCTCACCTTCAAAAACTCTCAACTTACGCATCTTTTCTGGAGAGATGCGACTCGCTGTAATATTGGCGACACACCCAGATTCAAAGCGAATCCTAGCATTCGCAATGTCTTCTCGCTTAGTGAGTACAGGCACGCCTACAGCATCAATACTTACGACCTTGGACTTGACCAGATGTAGCACGATTTCAAGATCATGAATCATTAAATCCAAAACAACCCCTATATCCATGGACCGGTTAGGAAAGGGAGATAAACGATGAACTTCTATAAACCTTGGATCTTTTAATCGCTCTTCAATTTCACCAAGAACAGGATTAAACCGTTCTATGTGACCAACCTGTAAAACACAGCCCATTTCCGCAGCCAAGTTAACTAAGGCCTGAGCATCATCAGTAGTATCGGCTATTGGTTTCTCTATAAGTATATGCTTTCTTTTATTTAATAACATCTCTCCGATAGAACGGTGCGTGCTTGTCGGAGTCGACACCGAAACCACATCAACTAGATCAACGAACTCCTCAATACTTTTTGCTACTTTCCCTCCGTAAGAACTAGCAATTTCCTGAGCAGCATCATTATCAGAATCATAAATGGCAACGAGATCAGCAGAATCAATCTCTGAGTAAATCCTTGCATGATTCTTACCTATAGCTCCTACACCAACAACTCCAGCTCTTATTTTTTGACTCATCCTATAAATCTATTTTTCTATTCTTCGTACGCAAACACAGTGACTTTATTCTTATCAGCACTCTCTTCAATTTGATCTTTTCCAAGGAGTAAAGTTTTCTTAGCTTCCACGACAATGGCTGACACAGACGATGCTGCAGCAATCTCAATGGTATCGGGACCAATGCATGGAACATCAAATCGCAAGTCCTGACCGGGCTTGGAAACCTTAACAACGACTACCTCCCCTCGACCTAAATTCCCACCTCTTTTTATCGCCTCATTAGTACCTTCAAAGGCTTCGACAGCCAAGACCGTTCCTTTTTTTACAATCACAGTCTGACCGATATCAAGACGGCTCATTTCTTTAGCAATTTTAAAACCAAAGGCGGCATCATCCGATAATCTCTTTGCCGGTTTCGGACCACAAACGTGGCCAGCTAAAGGCAGTAAATCATCCAGAAAAGTAGTCGCTGGTATTAGCTCTATTCCATCCTTAGAAAGCTCTTCGCCAATAGCATTGAAAATCGACTCAGCATTACGCTCCTTAAGTCTACCTAAAAGCATCAAAGTTCTCATATCTGGCCTGAGATCGAATAAATTTTTTGGCGATATCTGGCCAACCATTACCGCCTGAGTAATTTTATTGTCCTTGAAAAATTTAATCATTTTACTCAATTGACCAACTCTCATCCATGAAACCTCGTCTGTAATTTCCTCAATTAATGGATCAGTTTCTTCATTAAAAGCTGCGGCAACTAAGCGATTCACCCCTCCAGAGCGAGCCCCATGTGCAAAAACTTGGGGATAAATACCCTTTCCCGCAATCATACCAATGGCTTCTAATTCACTCATTACCGATCAAAAAGCGTTATTATTTATGAAATGTCCAACTGAAAAAGATTCACAAAACCAGATCTCTCAATAAAGTAGGGTTTGTGAGTACTAGTTATCAGGTCTTTGCACGTAAATATCGGCCCCTTTCATTCAAGGATATCCTTGGACAAGATCATGTTGTCCAAACACTCGCAAACGCGATAGAACAAAATCGACTCGCACATGCTTACCTGTTTGTCGGCCCTCGGGGAACTGGAAAAACATCAACTGCCAGAATCCTAGCCAAAGCATTAAATTGTGAGGGAGGACCAAAAGTTGATTTTGATCCGAACGAACCAATCTGCAATGAAATTGCCGAAGGCCGGTGCCTTGATGTCCTTGAAATTGACGGAGCAAGTAACAACGGCGTGGAACAAGTTCGTGAACTTCGCGATAACGTCAAATTTGCACCAACGAGTGGTCGATATAAAATATACTATATTGATGAGGTTCACATGCTATCGAATGCCGCATTCAACGCTCTCCTAAAAACACTCGAAGAACCACCGGAACATGTAAAATTCATTTTTGCAACGACTGAGGCTACTAAAATATTACCAACAATTATCTCTAGATGCCAACGTTTCGACCTTAGAAGAATCCCTACTAAGATCATCTCAGAACAGCTCAGCAAAATCGCAAACGAAGAAGGAATAAATCTTAATCCAGTGGCCGCTACAGCAATAGCAAAGGGAGCAGACGGCGGTATGCGTGACGCGCAATCAATGCTCGATCAACTCGTTGCCTTCTGCGGTGATAGCATTGAGGAATCTGATGTCCTTGAAGTTTTCGGTTTCACTGGCATTGAAACAATCACAGGCCTCGGATCTTCAATTATTAATAAGGACACAGCCAAAGCACTGTCCACTGTTTACGAACAATCCGAAGCAGGAAAAGAACTAACCCAACTTCTTACTGATCTTATCTCTCACTTTAGATCAGTCCTAGTATTTCAAGTGGATCCGTCTGGAGCCTCAAAAGAACTGACAAATGAAATAATTTCCAGAGTAGAATCTCAATCTCAGAACATTCAAACCGGAAAGCTTCTAGAGCTAATTGATCATTTTGCCACAGTAGAAGGGCGAATGAAATGGTCGCCGAATAAGAGACTTCATCTAGAAGTGGCAGTCATTAAAGCCGTTCAGATACTTGAACAGACTAGTATTGATGATGTTATAGACGCAATTGATGGTGTGTTAAGTGGAGCACCTGCCCCTAAGAAACCATCTAACATAAAAAAGCCTCAATCCCCAACTCCAGCCCCACAACTCGCTCCAGAGAAAGTCACTGCCAAAGTTGAGCATTCCAAGGAATCAAGTCCTGAGCAACCTGTGAGAGAAGAACCCGAAAGAAATTCAATACCTGAAAACATTGAAGAGACAAGGAGTTCTCCAGAGCCTGAAAACATTAAAACGCCTGAAGAGACTCCTACAGATTCCACTCCTTCAGGCGAAGACACCTGGTCAGCTGTCATTGAGCACATCAGCAAAGTAAAACCTCTGGCTGCAGACTCTGCGGCAAGAGCCATATTTTATCAGGATGATGGAAAACAATTCATCGTAGCAATGTCTCCAGATGAAAGTATCGCAGAGGGAATGATAACCAGTGAGAGAATTAAACCTGTTATCGAAAAATGCTTAACCTCAATGCTGGGAGTTAGAAAGTTCAAAGTTATTTTGAAAGAAGGGATTTCAGTTCCTGAACCACCTCCTCATATTGCAGAATTTGAGGAAGCCGTGGGAGAAACTCCAGAAGAAAATAAAGCCACACCCGAAGTTGCAAAAAAATCAGAAAAAAAAGAAAAGGAAAAAGAGCCAATTAATGATATCTATAATGACCCTTTAATTAAGGAAGCTCTCGAAGTTTTTGAAGCTGTCATTCGAGAAGACTAATAATTAAAACTTTAAATCTATACATAAAATGAATATTGCCAAAATGATGAAACAGGCCCAGCAGATGCAGGGCAAGATGCAAAAAGTTCAGGCCGAGTTAGCAGAACAAGAAGTTGAGACCTCAGCCGCAGGAGGCAAAATCGTAGTAAAGGCGACTTGCTCAGGTGATATCACTTCTATTAAAATTGACCCTCAAGTCATTGATCCAGAAGATTCTGAAATTCTTGAGGACATGATACTTGCCGGTGTCAACCAAGCCATAGGAGAAGGGCGTAAAGTAATGGAAGCTGAAATGGGTAAAATCACAGGAGGCCTTGGAGGCATGCCAGGATTAATGTAATTAATCCGTGCTAGGGCTTTCCTCTGCACTTAAGGAATCAAGTTTTTCTGATTTTCTTCTCCAGTAAGCAGCTAGAAAACTTCCGATTATACAGTGGTAAACTGCAGAGATTGCACAGGGTGCAGCAGCCACTAAAGAGACGTGCTTTTCTGCCAATTTACTACCAAGCCCAGAATTTTGCATTCCAACCTCGATCGAAACTGTTCTCCTATAATCCTCAGAATAGCCCAAGATACTAATTAGAAAATACCCTAGCGCAAAGCCTCCAAGGTGCAGTAAGAGGACAGAAAGAAATAGGTCAGAACCGGCACTAAGGATCTTTTCCTTATTAAGGCCAATAATGCAGCTGACAATAAGAACAATCACTAAAACAGAGATGAGCGGAGCCAAATCTCTAGCCCCTTTAACTAGAGAAGGGAAATACTGATTAAGAAGAATGCCCAAAACGATTGGCACTAACACAATCTGTACAGTCGTGAGCAACATCTTCATCGCATCAACGTTCATATACTGACTGGCAAGAGCATCCGTCAACAAGGGTGTAAGAAGAATGGCTGCAAAAGTCGAACACATTGTCATTAATACAGAAAGAGCCAAATTGGCTCGGCTTAAAAAGGCAATAACATTAGAAGCGGTGCCACCCGGGCAACAACTGACTAAAATTAAGCCGACTGCGAGATCTTTTTCCAAATTGAATCCTTTAGCTAATGACCATCCAAGTAGAGGCATTATAATAAATTGAGCCCCGACACCAATACCAATTGCAGCAGGCGTTTTAAAAACATTCTTAAAATCTTTAAAGCTTAGAGTAATACCCATTCCAAGCATGATGACTCCTAATCCGGGACCAATGTATGACTTAAACCAAGCAAACGAAGAAGGGTAAACCCAAGCTATCGCTGCTCCAATGAGTACCCATAACGCAAAAAGGTTTGTGATTTTTTGAAGTATCTTTGACAAGCAATTAACCTAACTCGATAGATCCGCTATTGGCAACTCTTACAATGACTCAAGTTTTGTAATAACAATCAAAAAAGGAGCAGAGACTTTGGCTTCTTCATTAACATATTTTTCAAACGAGTATCTCTCAGAGTCCAATCTCCCAAGATATTCACTAACACTTTTGGATTCATAATTTCCTTCATCGTGGCCAGGGTAGCATACAACAGTCACGATCCCACCAGGGGCAAGAAATTGTAAACCTTGGGTAATAGCGGCCACAGTAGTGCCCCTCAGTGTTGTTATAGAGTGATCAGAGCCAGGTAAATAACCCAGATTAAACATTATCACAGAAACAGCCCCATGGTGCTCCCTAGAAATAATTCGGTCCATTTCTTGGTGCCCCGTTTTATTGACAATTACTCGATCTGCCAAACCAGCCCTTTCTAACCTTTGCCGCGTATTGCCTATGGCCTGATCCTGAACATCAAAGGCATAAACGAGCCCGGAAATACCGATCAATTCGGCAAGGAACAGTGTGTCGTGACCATTACCTGCGGTAGCATCAATAACAACTTCACCTCCAGAAAGAACCTCTCTAATTAATTGATGCGCTCTATGAGTTGATCTCATCTTCCAAAACTAAATATTTCCCCGTACATCAAATTCAGGATCAATTGGAGAAGAATCTAAAATATGATCAACTAATTGCTCTGCCAAATAAGGCGCAGAAAGTACGCCCTTCGAGCCGAGCCCATTAAAAAAACCAATTCTATCATTTCCTGGATGCAAACCAATTAATGCTTTTCTCGTATCAATAACAGGCCTAACCGCAGCTTGGTGATCAATAACTTCAAAAGAAGCGTTTAATAATTTTTGGAGGCGACTCTCAAGGGCCTCCCTAGCCAAAAAAGTAGTTTCACAATCATTAGCATTCCAGTCATAAGTAGCACCCACCCTGAATATTGATTCGCCTAATGGAAGTAACCATATATTTCCACGAACGACAATTCGATCCTCAGCAATATCAGGAATTTTTACAGTTAATATTTCACCCTTTGCAGGTTTAAATTTCACCCAATCAAACAATGGGTTTCTGATAGCTCTTACGCCTTCACAATAAATCGTGACACCATGATTTGATGGCTCTTCAATAACACCTTCAATCCAATGTTTACTCAATAGTTTTTTAGTCACTTCAAGAAAGGCAATCGTATTTAAGTGAGCTCCAAAATTAGTCACAAAACCACCATGATCAGAATTAAAATTCTCTGTTAACCCTAAAGGCTTTTCAGATACAAGTGCCCTATATTCCGGATCAAGCATTCGCCGTTTCCAACGCTCAGCCTGCTTATCAGAATCCATCAGACGGACAATCTTAGTTTCACGAAACATTTCTATACCACTAACCTTTTCTAATGAACGGTAAAAATCTTTAGCCTTATCCCAGAGCTCTTCAAGTCTAGGACCCTTTGTAAGGCTCGGCCCCGTGATAGGATTAATAATGCCGGCAGCAACTTGGGTTGAAGTTATCTTTTCAAATCTATCAATAATCTTAAAATCACAACCTCTTTTACTGAGAGACCATCCCAAAACACATCCAGCAAGACCACCACCGACTATTGTGAATTCAGACATTATCTTCCCCGATAATTAAAAAGATCATCTATAAGTAAATTCGTATTCATCAATTGGTTCCAAGCACTAAGTATCTTTAATTGTAGTTTTTTTGTGATTCTTCGCCCCTTTCTTCCCTTAGATACCTGCTTGTGAGTGAGACCCTCCTGAGAAATAGAAACAAGATCATTGTTCCTCAATTCTGCATCGGCCATAAGCAGATCCAAGGGTTGAGTGCCAACTTCCATTTTAATTTTTTCAGCCATATTAATTGGTATATAAAATATCAATTAACAAGCCGTAAATTTCTTTGTTTGGCAAATACTCGAATCAATAAAACATATTCAATGAAAGCATGTTTACATGCTAAAAGGTTTATTCTTGATACTCGAGCCGGAAAAAGACTTTCTCTTCCTCGATAAAGTCATCTGGCAAAAGAATCTCGCGCCTATCTGACCATCCTTCATCGGGCCTTTCTAACCATTCCGAATTTTCATCAGTTATCAAATTCGAGGGCTCCCAAATAATTGTATCGTAAGACTTTGTTATTTTTACCCTTTGAGCAATTTCGGGAGTCCTAAGAACCAAACTCATAATACTACCTTGCTTCTTACGAACCTGCAAAGGGGTTATTTCTTCTTGATTCCTCAAAAGCATGCTTTGCAGCCTATACTCTTTACCAGTTGATAACTGTCTAATCATGAAAAAATCAAAACCTCCATAATCGGCATCCCCGTCGTTTAGAAAATTAAAATCAGTGAACCCTATTTGGCCTACAAGGTCTTCATTAAAATCAAGAATTCTTGAGGAAATAAAAACTAGTGTTGGTTCAGAATATCTCGCTGTTTCATTAATGCCATCTTCAAAAATTGTAATAACACATCCAGCAACAGAATCAAAACTTACGTTTGGCGGGTTACTAATGGAACCTTCCAAAAAGCTTACTTCCATAATTAACACATCATTTTGATCACTAACATTTACCCACTCAGCATCAAAAACTAAATCACTACTTGGATCAGTATTTGGTGTAGAGTTTCCCAAAGGTGTAATCAAAACTTGATCAAGCCAACCAGCATCCTGCCCTGAGTCACCAGCCCCGTCTTTAGAGTAGGTCCATGAAATGGTGTGCTCTCCTTCGCCAATTTCATGAGTAAATTCATTCCAATTAATCTCTCCACTTATTTCTTCAATAGGGACCCCATCAACAATAAAACTGAGATAATCATAACTTTGTTCTGAACTGACCTTCCACCAAAATGAAACAGATGCAGGACCATTAATTGTCGTGGATATCGTCGATTCCTCATTAGAACCGATGTTACCACTTTCAGCTGCGTCCAAACCATCATGGGAAATTAGACCTTGGGATAACCACTCAGAATCACCGCCCATTTGCCAATTACTCTCTCCCTGACCTTCACCACTATCTTCAATTGTTACCTTCATCTGAAGGCCAAGGATAAAATCAGAGCTACTCTTTGTACGATTCATTGCTTGTAATGCCAAGACATTTTCACCACTCCTAAAAAGCTCTGGTGAAATCTGGTCTACAAAAAATTTCGAAACAACTACATCATCATTCCTAGATGCAGTAGCTTTGGAATCATATTTAATTTCATTTGGTACGTTTTGCCGACCAATTTCAATTCCATTAAAATAGGCCACGTAACCATCATCAATCATTAACTCCAGTGTAGAACCACTTATTTTTTCTTTCTCTACATCCAACTCAAAACTTGTTCTAAAGTATCCACTAGAGTTCACACCTTTCATTGCTGCTCCAATGTCAGTATTGATGTACCTCTCCATAGTGCCGCCAAGAGTCTCAAATCCGATTGGCTGAACACCTAATCCCCAGCTTGTTTCATCAAATTCTTCACTCGATTTAATCCATTCCATTCCCAAAGAATCATCAACAGGAATAGAATACCTGAATTCTGTTCCTGTACCTACAGGCGTAATCAAGTCACCAACTTTCCCCATAGAGTCTAGAGCTTCTGAAATGGACCCTACTACTGAAAGAGTAACTGTTTTTTCAAATCTCCCAGATAAATTTTCTGCCCAGATTATAAATTCAAAAGTTCCTTTATTTGGAGGAACTCCTACCAAAACGCTTTCAGCCTGATCATAGACAAGCCAATCAGGCAACCCTTCAAAACCAGAAGAATCAGGTTCATTAATAAAATTGATAGGAATGCTAAAACTTGAACCAAAATAAATTGAATAATTACTATTAATTTCCGCCCTCGGTGCTAGCCCTGGAGTAACTCTAAACTGATCAATCCATCCAGCATCTTGACCTGAATCCCCAGACCCATCTTTTGAATAAGTCCATGAAATGGTGTGTTCACCTTCATCAAGTTCATGAGTAAATTCAGTCCAATTAACTTCTCCACTAATTCTTTCAATAGGAACCCCATCAACTAAAAAGCTAAGATAGTCATAACTTTGTTCTGAACTGACTTTCCACCAAAATGAAATCATAGATGGCCCAGCAATTTTGGTGGATAATGTTGTAATTCGAGAGGAACCAATTTTACCTGATCGTACAGCGTCTTGACCATCATGAGTTGTATTACCCTGAGAAAACCAAAGTTCATCTCCTGCACCCTCCCAAGTTATGGCATTTTCTAGGTCTTGTGAATTAATAATCAAAGCCCTCAAATTAACATCAAGAATAAAGTCACTACTCAAAGCAGTACGATTCATTGCCTGCACGGCAAGAATATTTTCTCCTTCAACAAAAATTTCAGGACTAACATTATAAACGTATTTAGTTCGAATGACATCATTATCATTTCGTGAAACAGTTGCTTTAGAATCAAAGTTAACATCATCTGGAACATTAGCTCGAGCAATTTCTACCCCATTCAAATAAGATATAAAACCATCATCGACCATCACTTCTAATTGCGACATTAACATGTCTTTTTCCGTTAAATTAAGGTCAAAAATATAACGAAAAAAGCCGCTCGAATTAATGCCTTTCATAAACGAAGAAATATTAGTTTCAATTAGTGCCTCCAAGATTCCATTGGGAGATTCAAAGCCAACGGGCTGCCTTGCAATGTTCCATGAACTATCGTCAAATTGATTCGATACTCCCGTCCAATTATTACCAAATTCATCGCTTGTAGGTATTAAGAATTTTAGCTCAGAATCACTATTGATTAACTGGGTTGGAACCGTGTTTAAACCATAAAAATCAATAGCTTCACTGATAGATGGTGAAACTCTGAGTCTTACATTAGCAGAAAATATTCCTGTAGAATTTTCAGCCCAAATTTCAAACTCCAAATCCTCAACCTTTAAAGGGGCACCAACCAATGATGATATTGACTCGTCATAAGTTAACCAATCAGGTAAACCCTCAAAACCTAGAGAATCATAGGGTCTTGTTGACTCAATTGGAATGACAACTTTATCACCAAGATAAAAATTGAATTCCTCGGCTATTTCTATTTTTGGCCTTAATCCAAACTCAAAAGAAATCATATCAACCCAGCCAGCATCCTGACCTGAGTCACCAAAACCATCCTTTGCGTAAACCCAAGTCATCAAATGCTCCCCTTCAGGAACTTCAATTATTTTCTGAGTCCAATCAACTTCGCCAGAAATCTGATCATAATCAACCCCCCGTTCATTTCCAATAGATGTTAAACTCACCGAGAGATAATCTGAGAAATTCTCAGAACTTACTTTCCACCAAAATGATACGGTTGCCGGACCTGTGAAAGTTGTTGAAAAACTCGAGGTTTCTCCAGCTTCTATATCTCCACTTCTCACAGCATCTACTTGATCATAAGTTTCAGTATTTTGCGGAAACCAAAGATTATCTCCAGAACCTTGCCAAGCAATTGCTTCTCCCTCTGAATCTAATTTTGAAACCAAATCTAATTCTGTATCCAAGAAAAAATCAGAGCTTCCTAAACTTGAATTCATTGCTTGAATAGCGAGCACATTCAAACCATCAATTAGCAAATTCTTATTAATTGGTGTAATTAACTGGTCAGAAATAACCACCGAATCTAGCCTGCTTCCTGTAGCCTTAGAATTAAACTCTAATTTTTCAGGTGCATTAAAGGATATCAGTTCAACACCATTCAAATAGGCAACGAACCCGTCATCTATTCTCGATTTGAGAGTTGCACTAATTAGATTTTCAATAGGCTTTTCAGATTCAAAAACATATCTAAAATAACCTGACGCATTAACGCCTTTCATATACTCTGAAATATCTGTTCGGATATAGGGGGAGAGAAACCCTTTGGATGATTCAAACCCCAAAGGTTGAAAAGCTGTTTTCCATGATGAATCATCTAAATTTTCTACTTTCCATTGATCACCAAGACTTTCATCAATAGGTATGAAATATTTTAGCAAAGATTCATCGTTTATTACTGAGTCAGATGACACAGAGAAACCATAATAGTCCAGTGCATCGGTGAGTGGGGCAGCAACAAATATCTGAATATCTATAGAATTGCGACCCGTAGGATTTTCAGCCCAAATTTGAAAGTTGAATTGCCCTTGGAGATTTGCTATTCCCTTTAAGGAGTTAGACTCTTCATCAAAAGTTAACCAGTCCGGTAGATTTTCAAATCCAAAAGATTCCAGTCCATTGATTATTTCAATAGGAAAATTAATTTCATCGCCTATCTCCCAAACACTTCTTGTAGGATTCGTAAATTGTGGAATCAATCCTGGGACTATAGTTAACCCATCTATCCATCCTGCATCAAAACCCTCTGAACCAAATCTATCTTTAGAGTAACTCCACGAAAGAATGTGTTCACCTTCATTTACCTCTATACTGTAGGGTTCCCAATCTCTTTGCCCAGCTATTGAATCAACAATTCGTCCATTCGAACTAAAAGTTAAGTAATCACTATAATTCTCAGAGCTAACCTTCCACCAGAAAGAAACAGTTGCCGGACCATTCACCGTTAATGATGCAACAGATTCTTCATTATCACTAATTTCGCCGCTCTGCGCTGCACTAATTAGATCTTTAGAGTGTTCAAATTGAGGGAACCAATAGTTATCTCCAGATACCTGCCAGCCCCCCTGGTCTTCAGGATTTAACTCTTCAGCAACTATTGAATTTAATTTAGCATCAACTAGAAAATCCGAGCTAAGACTAACAATATTCAATCCATGTATCGCTAAAATATTTTTTCCATTATTGAAAACCTCTGGAACAATTTGATTAACTGAAACATCGGAAACAACCTGGTTATCAGTTCTTATTTTAGTCGCCCTAGAGGAAAAATTTAGATCCTCCGGCGCATTAACTCTGGAAACTTCATTCCCGTTAATATAAGCAACATAACCATCATCATACTTGAGCTCTAACTTTGCAAGGATAAGTGCTTTTCCCTCAAGATCCAAATCGAATGGAATTCTTAGGTATGATGATGAATTGACCCCTTTCATATCTTCCTCAATATTTGTCTCGATAAAAGAGTTAAGAAGACCTCCTTTAGATTCAAAACCTATAGGCTGAATGGCCGACTTCCATGAAGAGTCGTCAAAATTCAGAGAGCTTGATAGCCATGAGCTTCCCATTGAATCATCCTCTGGCACAAGAAACTTAATTTCTGATCCTCTCTTAACAAGTTCTATCTCCTCAGTTGCAGAGGGTGATTGAACCGCTAAATCAATTGAACTAATAACTTTCAATTTCAAATCACTAGATGACACCTCACCATTATCTGCAGTAATTGTAATAACATAATCTCCTGCAGAAGTTGGAATTCCAGAAATCGTATCAATCCCATCAAAATTAATCCCAGAAGGAAGTGCAGATACTTCCAATTTCGCATTAACATCAGTTGTTAAAATGCGATAAGAAAACTGAGAACCAATAACTACTGCTTTTGTAAGGTCACTGACAATTTGAGGAGGACCCTCTTGACTCGCAAAAGCAATAGTATCAAGCCACGCTTTATCGAGCCCACCCGTCGAGGCACCATCCTTGGAATAGACCCATTTAAGCTCATGTTCACCTTCAGGTATATTAAATTGCTTAACCTCCCAATCGACTTCACCACTAATTGAATATATTGGTTCTCCATCTACCAAAAATCTAAAAAAATCATACCCAGACTCTGAACTTACCTTCCACCAGAAATAAACGATGTCTGGCCCAGTAACCTTAATAGATATTGATGCACTCTCATAATTACCTAAATTATCTGTCTGTATTGCATCGTCACCATCATTATGGATACTCTGCTGCCATGACCAGCCATCATGTACAATTTCCAGAGGACGAATCCGATAATCTGCGCTAATTTCTGATGAAAGAAAAAATCCAGAACCTACTTTTCTGTTTTTTGTTATTTTGTTGGCAACATTCCTAGAGAAATCGGAAGTTTGATTTTCATCAATTGTTATTTTGTTAGCAACATTCCTAGAAAAATCGGAGGATTGATTTTCATCAATTGTTATTTTGTTGGCAACGTTCCTAGAAAAATCGGAAGATTGATTTTTATCAATTGTTTCGTGCCTATAAAGCATACCGTGCACTGCTAAAATATTTTCTCCCGGCAAAATCAAAGAACTGGGTATTTCTATATCCAAATTATCACCAACATTATTTTCATCAATTCTTATAGTTGATGATGAATCAAAATCTAAATCGTCGGGCGCATTTTGAGATCCAATCTTTGTACCATTAAGGTAAGCCACAAAACCATCTTTTGCTTTAATGTTAAGATTAGCAGACTCAATAAGTTCACGATTTAAATCAACTTCAAAGGGAAATCGAAAATATATACTCGTATCGGAATTGTTGAAATTCTCACTCAGATCACTTTGTACCAATTCGCTAAGAAATGAATTTTCCAAACCTGCACCAAAGGGTTGAGAGGAAGTGATCCAGGCCGAATCATCATAGGAAGAGGAAAAATTATTCCAATTTTGGTAAAGCTCATCTCTTTTTGGTATGATACATTTCGCCTCCGTTGAGAAATCCACATATTTTTTTGCCTTTAAATTTGAAGTCAAAAGGTCAACGCCATTGGCAATACTATCTAAAGTTACTTCAAATGAAATTAACTGACTTTGATTCCCTGCAGGATTTGATGCAATAATTGTTGCGTCAAAATTTCCAGCCTCTATCGGTATCCAACTAAATTTACCAGTTGAATTTATCGACATACCTAGCTCCCCACCTTCAATACTATATTCGGTTGGAGTATTGATTGAAACAACCTGATAACTGAACTCTTGATTGGTAAATGCAAGGTGATTATCTAAGCTTTTAATTTCAGGAATTATATAGTCATCGTTCAAAATTGTTACTCTTGCCGGAATAGAAGACACCAAGGCATTGATAGGGTCAGATAGATGAACAAAAAATGTCTCGTGCTCTTCAGGCTTAGAGTCACCTATAATTTCTACCACAACCGACTGCTCTAACTGATCATCCGTGAAATTAATGACCTTATCTAGAGTCAAGTAATCACTATCCGAAACATTAGCCGTTCCATCCTCTGAGTAAACTCTTACTGAAACCGGCTCACCGCTCGGGTTTCTAATTTCAATTTTTAATTCAGCTTCTCGAGTACCAGAATCAGACTCACTGATCTGAACGCCATTAATAACAATGAGGTCATCAGCATAAATACCCTCTAATTTCTCAACTCCAGTCCCAGAAGGGTCAAGCCAATCTGACAAGCTTGAAGCTGAAGTGCCTGCTCCTTCCCAAGATGAATAAAATCTTCCATAGTAATCTGGCCCTGACTGACCATTACAATCCGAGTAACCTCCCGTAAGTTGACCAACTATCAAGCCAGCATCATCAAAAAGCGGAGACCCTGATGAACCAGGTTCAACTAACCCAAAATCCCAACCCGGAATTCTTAAATATTTTTCATTACTGTTAACAGCATCTGATAACCAGTCAGTGATAGAGGTTGGCTGCAATTCAATTGAAATTCTTTTTTCTGAAACTCCCGGGTGGTGAATGCCAACTGAGGAATCCGGATTTTCAGGAGACCTATTCCAACCAGCAAAGAATGGCATGAATTCTGGATCGACCGGATCGTCTAGTTCAATTAAACAAAAATCACTAGAAGCATCTTTAGCTCGCAAAATTGATCCTGTATTGAACTGATCAACTCTTCCGTCACCAACTCTTCCATTCAAACTAGTTCCAACTGGCCGACATGTAGAATTCTCATGATTCCAATAAACGACGACTGAAGCTGCATTCAAATTTGTGATACCACAATGCTCAGCAGTAAGGAAATAGGGTCTTAAGTCATTGTTTGTATTATTTACAAGCGCTCCACTACAGGTATCAATTCCCTCAATTGTATAGGCTCCTACTGATCTAATTTGATCCCTATAAATATCAATAATTGGACCGTAGTCACTATTGTCCTCAACTGAACAAATGACATCAATTTGGCAGGTGCCAGAGGTATTAGCCGAAATTTTAAAATGCGATCCCGCACTTCTGAACCCGTGATTAACTTTGGTTAGGTGCAATCTAGTTTCAGATTTTTTATCTCGAGGAATAGATAAATTAATTTTTAAAGCACTGGACCAAAATAAAGGTGTCCAAAGCTGTCGATGCTTATCATTATCTGAACTTGTAAATGTTACAGGCTTGGCTCCTTCAGATTGGCCTGTTAAATTCAAAGTAGCTCCTTCGGGAAGATGAAAATCAGTAAAACCCAAGTTTATAGACTCAGCTCCTTCTGATTTAATAACAAAATCCCACTCGAGGTAATTTTTTGATTCTTTCCATCTTCCATCAATTTCAGGAGAGAAGTCAACCTCTCTGGGATATGCAAATCTATAAATACCCTCATCCTCTAGTTTGAGAGAATTTTCAATTAATTGTTTATGATCAAGATGAGGAAGAACTATTTCATCAATGGATTCATTAGCATTGATGAGACCTTCTTTTAATAAGCCAGAGTAATTTTTTTCAGTTTTAAGGATAATAGAATTTGCATCCGTTACAGAGCGATCACCTTCTTTGAAATATTTGTGAACTAATAATGAAATAAAAATTATACATCCAAAAATGGAAGTGATTAAAACTAGTAGTGTCTTGTATTTAGTATTACGCATTATCACAATATTATTTGATATAATTGATTAGAGTTAATCGATTATTTTTGTACTAACATTAATATTAGTAATGTTATGTTAGTAATATAATGCAGGATCACTGAGTTCTGTCTTTTATAAAAAACAGTTTTTTTTATAATCACTAAACGTGAAATAAAATCAAAAACTTACTGGCAAGTTGATTTCAAAAAGAGACCTCAGGAAATTTTCAAACTACAGATAATTCCTTTTATTTGATATATTTACAGTAAATGTATTGAGATTTTATGATCATAACATATTTGTCATGATGATAATAATTAGCTTAATCAGCAATACAGCCTCAAAATTAATAAAACTTTAATGAGAATACTTCTTACTACAACTTCTTATCAGGATACTCCTGGACCGCACCATGACCTTTTAGCCTCTACTGGCTGGGAGATTACAAGAGAAAGAGGCCCTCTGCCAGAAGATAAAATGCTAGAACTAGCTGGTGAATTTGATGGCTTCCTTTGCGGCGATGATGCGATAACTCAAAGTGTTATAGATAAATCGCTACCAAAACTAAAAGTAATTAGCAAATATGGGATTGGCCTAGATAAAATTAACGTTGATTACGCAACCGAAAAAAAAATCCCTATCCTTTTCACTCCAGGTGTTAATCACACAACCGTGGCAGAGCACTGCTTCGGTTTACTCCTTGGAATTACAAAAAAAATTCATTCTAACGCAATTGAAGTCTCCTCAGGAGCTTGGAAAGCAGGTTGGAAAAAACCTGTCGGAAATGAAATTATGGGTAAAACCATTGGGATCATTGGCCTCGGAAGAATAGGAAAGGAAGTCGCAACTCGAGCAAAAGCTTTTGGACTTGAAGTTATTGCCTATGATCCATTCTACGATGAAGAATTTGGGAAGACCCTTCAAATTCAAAAGAGCACCTCGATGAATGAAGTCTTATGTAATTCTGATATCGTATCACTTCACTGCTTTCTTAATGAAGAAACCCATGGCATGATTAATGCCCATAAGATTCAACAAATGCGAAATAACGTCATTGTGATTAATTGTGCAAGGGGTGAAATCGTTGACACAGACGCAATGAAACAAGCTCTTGATAGTGGAAAAATTGGAGGATATGGAACTGACGTTCTCGACACTGAACCTCCCGCTGAAAATCATCCGCTACTTAATGCACCAAACTGTATTATCACGTCACACATTGCATCAAGAACACATGAATCAGTGGCAAGACAAGCATGTATGGCGACAAAAAACATCATCTCATATCTGAACGGTACGGATGACTTCACTCAAGCGAATACATTTTAATAAAAACACCATGAAAGAAAAATTTTATATTGTTCCAAAAGAACAGCACAACGACCTCGTATCCCTTGCATATAAACATCGAGGATACAGTTCAGAAGAAGCTGCAGACGCAGCCAAGTTCTGCTCTTTCGCTTCAACTCATGGCGTACGTACTCACAATGCCCTCAAAGCATTACACCTGGACGAATTATTTGGTTCCGGAAATGGAGGATGTAATCCAGATTCAGAAATTGAAGTTCTTGAGAATAAATTTGCAGCCAGCGAATCATGGAACTGTAACATGAAACTTGGTCAGAGCGTAGCTTACGAAGCGATAGAACGATGCATCGAGCTAGCCGATAAATACGGAATAGGCCAAGTGTCGGTGGATAACGCCTTCCATTATCTTTGGGGAGGAGGCTATGTTCTAGATGCAGCCAATAGAGGGTACATCGCCTACACTAACTGCACAGCAGGACTGGCAGAGGTCGTTCCCTTCATGGGAAAATTTCCTACATTAGGAACCAATCCTCATAGCTGGGCATTCCCTACAGCTGAAGCGATAGGCTTTCCAATCGTCATAGATTGGGCAACATCAGTCGTCGCAATGGGAAGGGTTCAACAATTAAAAAGAGAAGGACAAAAATTACCGGATAGTGCTGCAGTCGACAAAGACGGAAATCCAACTAATGACCCAGAACAAGCTGCCTATCTAGTTCCTTTTGGTGCTCATAAGGGATATGGAATGGCTCTCATTAATGAGATACTTGCCTCCTTCATTGGTGGATCCTTACCAACCCTAAGATCTCGTGAAATTCCAGAAGGAGAAAAAAGAACTCCTAGCTTCTATTTTCAAGTCATCCATCCCGAAGCAGTGAGCGGTGGCGCCTTTGCTTCAGGACGAAACCAAACTGAAAATGTTCGAGCCGTAATAGATGATATAAAGTCTCATGGTAATGAAGGAATTTTTCTACCTGGGCAGGACTTTGCTCAGGCTGAAAGTCGTACTAAAAATGCTGGAGGCCTTCTCTTCTCAGAAGCGGAAATTGATGAATTCAATCATATCGCCAAAGAAATAAATGCCCCTGAGTGGAATTTAGCATCATTTAATAAGTTCGAGGATTAATAAATTTTTCATGACACAATGAAAAAGCATTGAAGGATCTTTAATTAACGTTATCATCGGCGCCCCATGGCACTTGAAATAAAACCTCACTCAGAATGCAATTTTACTCAGATTTCATTAGGCGAAATCATGCTCAGACTGGATCCTGGAAATGGACGAGTAAGAACAGCCAGAACGTTTAATGCTTGGGAAGGCGGAGGAGAATATAACGTAGCCAGAGGGCTCAGACGATGCTTTGGAATGAAGACAGCCATTGTAACGGCTTTCGCAGAAAATGAAGTCGGTAGACTTATTGAGGATTTCATTCTTCAAGGCGGTGTAGACACTCAATTCGTTCAATGGAAGGAATTTGATGGCATTGGTAGAGACATTAGAAATGGAATTAATTTTACCGAACGTGGATTTGGAATTAGAGGGGCAAAAGGAACATCTGATAGAGGCCACACAGCATCCTCTCTAATGAAATGCGGTGACATTGACTGGAATCAAATCTTTGGCGAGCAGGGATCTCAGTGGTTTCATACTGGTGGAATATTTGCAGCACTATCCGAAACAACTGCCGAGCTCGTAATCGAAGCCTGCAAGAAAGCAAAAGAACACGGCACCATTGTTAGCTACGATCTAAATTATCGTCCATCATTATGGAAATCAATAGGCGGTCAGAAAAGAGCCCAGGAAGTAAATAGAGAAATCGCTAAGTACGTTGATGTAATGATCGGAAACGAAGAAGACTTCACTGCTTGCCTCGGTTTCGAAGTCGAGGGAGTCGACGAGAATATTTCAGGCATTCAAGTTGATAATTTTAAGATAATGATTGAAAAAGCAGTGTCTGAATTTCCTAACTTCAAAGCAACAGCGACAACTCTTAGAGAAGTCAAAACTGCAAGTGTTAATGACTGGGGTGCAATTGCTTGGCATGATGGAGAATTCTACGAAGCCACCCACAGATCAGGGCTAGAAATATTTGATCGAGTCGGAGGTGGAGACTCTTTTGCCAGCGGACTCATATATGGCTTCCTAAAACATAACGACGCCCAACTCGCCGTTGAATTCGGCGCTGCCCACGGCGCTCTTGCTATGACGACTCCTGGTGATACGACAATGGCGACCTTGTCAGAAGTGGAAAAGCTTGTAGAAGGTGGAAGTGCTAGAGTCGATAGATAATCATAATATGAGCTACATAGAATCCATCTTCTCACTCAAAGGTAAAACAGCTGTTGTCATAGGAGGCACAGGTGAACTCTGCGGCACAATGGCCGAAGGCCTAGCATCAGCTGGAGCCGAAGTTGTTCTCGTAGGCCGCAATGAAGAGAAAGCAGCAAATCGAATTAATAATATCAAGAATTCAGGTGGAAATGCCTACTTTCTTAAAGGAGACGTCACAAACAAAGAGTCAATCAAAGCCATTCTTGATAGTGCACTGAATAAATCAGGAAAATGTGAGATCCTCGTAAATGGAGCCGGCATTAACTCGGCTACCCCTTTCCTTGAAATACCCGAAGAAGAATTCGACCAAATATTTGAAACTAACTCCAAAGCTGTTTTCCTAACTTGTCAGACCTTTGGCAAATACTTCATTGATAACAAAATCCCAGCATCCATAATTAATATCGGCTCAATGTCTGGTGTAATACCCCTATCAAGAGTGTTCACTTACTCAATGACAAAAGCAGCAGTTCATAATATTAGTAAGAATTTAGCTAGAGAATGGGCAACTCAAAAAATCAGAGTGAATACACTTGTTCCTGGTTTTTTCCCAGCAGAACAAAACCGTAAAGTTCTCACAGACGATCGCATCAATTCAATAATGGGGCATACTCCAATGCAACGCTTTGGCGAATCCAATGAATTGATTGGGGCTACTCTTTTCCTAGCTTCAGAAAAAGCAAGCAGCTTCGTAACAGGTTCCGAGATAATTGTTGATGGCGGTTATGCTAGTATGACAATATAGAGTATCTACAAACTATTCTTTTTCTTTATCGACTTCGTTTGAACTAGAATCAGCATCATCTTCCTCAGATTCTTTATTCCTAAATCGGAAAGCGGAAATAGGATCATTCTTGGTGCCAGATAAGCCAACAGGCCTTGATCCTTTGGACCCAACTTTTGGTGGCAAGACGTTAGGAAGAGCTTTTAGAATATTCTGCCTCGGCTTTCTTTCTGAATCTAAACTTTCCAAAGTCATAACCACACACTTAGGTGATGGATAGCGATAATAAAAAGCCCTGAGTTTTTCTTCTCTTTCTATCCAATACTCAGTATTCAGAAATCTAGTTTGTTGAACATTTGGTCCAAGGTTTTCAGCGACAAGGCTTTCGGCTGTTCGTGTTTTAACATTTCTTCCATGATAAATAATGACCCACGCCTTTTCGTTTTGATCATACTCCACGATGACTTCTATGCCTCCATTCTTAAAAAGTTCGGCCTTGCCCACACTTTCCACTAATCTTGGTTCAATGGATCCAACGGGCTGCCCAAGTAGGCGATGAACATTTTTTCTTGGCTCTCCAATTTGAGCCTCAGAGCTAGTGATTGATAATAACAATGCAATTAAAGGCGAAATACTCAGTAATAATTTCATTTAGCGCAATTGTAGCTGCTAGCGGCCTTGCGTCAATGCCTCAGCCATATAGGCGATTTAGAAAAATAGGCATATTGAGAATTCCAATTAAAAGGACAGTCTTAATGTTTATGTAATCTTTCTGTGTTTATTATGTAAATACTGAATATATAATGTAAATACCATGATACAACAAATAGAGAATCCTAATGATAAAATCGTTTCTCTGGCAAGCACAGGTAATCAAAAGGCCTGCGAGCAACTCATCGACATGCTTTATCCGGTAATCGAACCGATAGTACGCAAGCACTTAAGTCCAGGAGAAGAAAAACAAGACGTTCTACAGGAAATATTTATGAAGATCTTTTGCAATTTAGAACAATTCTCTGGGCAAACACCGATTAGGAACTGGAGCTCAAAAATCGCATTAAATACCTGCTATGACAGGCTTAGAAAAAAAAGAATCAGACCGGATCTAGTGTATGGTCAAAGAGCCGTAGACACCGCAGCAAGGCCCAGATCAAATTCACTAAAAACCGATAGAAGCTTTGAATATGAACTTGTTGATGAATTAATCAATGAGCTTCTATCATCATTAAATCCCCAAGAAAGAACGGTCATAACCTTAATCGAGCTCAAAGAGAAAAGTGTTAAAGAGGTCTGCGAAATCACTGGTTGGAGCGAATCAAAGGTAAAAGTCACTAAAATGCGAGCAAAGCGTAAACTGGAAGCAGCAGTAAAAAAACTGGAAAATGATCCCTTAAGCGCAGTTGGAATACACAACTGAATTGATGAAAGAATTTGAATTGGTAAATGAAGGTCATACTCTATTGTTATATAACTAGATAAAAATATGAAATTAGGCCGCCTCATCATTCCAACAATCATAGCAACAGCCATTGCCATAATTGCTTGGGGATTTTTTGGAGGAAATAATTCTCCTGAGGTTATTAGTTCAAGTTTAGAGTCTAGCTCCAAAGAAAAAGCCAATACCTCCAATCAACCTATTGCTAAAATAATAAAGGATAAAAAAACAAAAAAGCTTAATAACAAAGCCGCCCCGGCATCCCCTACTCAATCTGCCCAAGCCTCACCCACAGAAAAAGCAAACAAACCTCTAACCCGTGAACAGCTCAATGTTCGGGCCATAACTGTAGAAAAAGTAGCAAATAAAAGACTCGATGATCTCACTTTACTCTTAGATTTAAGCGAGGAACAAAAGGACTTCATTTTTCCCATACTCGCAAAATCTGCTGCAGATTTTCACCCATCATTGATTGCTCAGGGTAATGAATTAATTAAAGGAATAGAGACTGCAGTACAACCAGGAGCACCAGTTAATGTCGTAGAGTCCGAAATTTATGACATTCTCGACGAAGAACAAAAGCTAATACTTGAAGAAGAAGCCGTTGATCGCGAAGCATGGTGGGACGATATCGTGGCGCTTCTAGACAATGAATCTAAACAGGGTGTTAATAGTAATACAGACAATCCAGTCGAGGAAAGCTCCTCAAAAAGTACGCAAAATACTTATAATCAAGAAGATAGAGAGAAAAATGCAGCTAAAAGTAAAATTGATGATTTTTCTAGCCTTTTAAAACAAAATTAACGATAATTGTAACCATATAGAGTTTGCGAACGTCTAAATAAGTTAGATATTCTAAATTCAAAATAAGATTTAAAATTTAGAAAAATTTTAAAATCAAACCCCTCATAAAGAATGAAAAATTTAGCACTAATACTTTCACTAGTTCTGCTATCAGCCACAATCTCATCAGCTGGCAACAAAGGTTGGAGTTGGGGATGGTGGATGCCTAAGCCTCCAAAAGGTTGGGAGAAGCCTGAAGGTGAAGACCAGGTAAAACCAGAACGTCCTGAAAAACCAGAAGCTCCTGAGGCTGAAGATCAGGAGAGGCCAGAACGTCCCGAAAAACCTGAAGGCGAAGAGGGCAAAGTTTTCGGAAACGGTAACCTTCCAGAATTCTTAGTAAAATATGACCTCAATGAAGATGGAGTCCTTGACGAAGAGGAAAAACAAGCGGCTAAGGATGCCCGTAAGAACAGAGCCAAGGAAAGACGCGCCAAGTGGGACGCCGATGAAGATGGCAAAATTTCAAAAGAAGAGCGCGAGGCAGCACGCGATGAACTTCGTGCAAAAATCGAAGAAAAACGTTTGTCAAGATTCGCTGAAGTTGACACTGATGGTGATGGTTCGTTATCGGCTGAAGAGTTTGGTGCAATCGGATCAATCGAGCGTTTAGCTAAGTGGTCACCTAAGAGCGTTGAAAGAATATTTTCTCGCTTGGATGACGATGAGAGCGCTGGTATCACCGCTGATGAATTTACTCTCCACCTAAAACATTGCCGCCATCATAAAGGTAAAGGGTCTAAACGTCCAAAAGGTGATAAAGGTGATGATGAGGGGGAGGAAGTAGCAGAAGAAAATGAGGAAGTAGCAGAAGAGAGTGAGGACGAATTCGCCAGAGAGGTTGCTAACTAATAAACAATCTTCACTGAAATTACAAATTTTTGTAAGCGGCCCTTGTCTTCAAGGGTCGCTTTTTTTTAAACTAATCTTTAGCTCTAGGTATAAATGCATTTATTGAAAGCAATAGTCTTATTTGGATTTTTAATTCTAATGAAAATAGCAAGCAGTGCTGATAGGGAGCTGTACTTCACTGACTTTGAAGACGCTCGCGCAGGAGATAATGAATTAGTAGGTTACGATAATTGGAATGGGACCTCAAATAATCGCGGGGCACATGGAATTGAAGGAGCAGCAGTTGAAGGGCTTGGCAAGAGCGCATTCATTGGTTACAATTCTCCAGGAAGAAACACTGACACAGTGTACGTTCTTCGATCAATAGCACACGACCCTGATGCTACTGGGGAACCAATTATTAGGCTCGAATCTGTTGTTGGAATTAATGATTCTGATAATCCTACCAGCAACCCTGAAAGGGATAGCTTTTTCATTACATTTTTTAATCCCAGCGGCTCAACAATGGCATCGCTGACTTACAATAATACGGAGACCTCATTTGGCCTTTGGAGAGAGGATGGAAGGAACACTTATGATACAGGTGAAGAATTCATAAGAAATGAAGTTCAAATCCTAGTCGCGGAAATCGATCTAATTAATAACACATGGTCAGTCGACTTGGATGGTTTCCAAATTTTTCGCGACGAAAGATTTACTGCAAAGAACTTAAGTCGTGAACTTGGAGGCATTGCAATTCAATGGCAAAGAACATCTAATTCAGACTGGGGGAATAACTGGCTGCTTTTCGATGACATTGCCGTCTACGCTTCTACAACAAAACTAGTTATTCCTGAGAACCCATTTAAAATTAAATCCATCTCCAAAAACAATGATGGAAAGAATCAAGTATCATGGAAGATGCAACCTGGGTTCTCGTATCAAGTTGAATACTCCGACAACCTTATTAATTGGAAAAATGATCTCCCTGGATCACAACTATCAGGAGCTGAAGAGAAGATCATAAATTTCACAGACAATTCAAACATTCAAAGTAAATTAAGATATTACAGAATCATTCGAAGTGAATAACACTTTAGTTCAAATTTAAATCTTCATCACCGTCATCCCCAATGACCAAAGTTTTCCTCATCACTCTAATCATAATTACTAACATTATTGCTCAGAGACCCAGCTATGGAGACGTTTTTATCAATGAATTTAGTGCTAAGCAAACCGAACGCATCCTCAGATGGGATGAGAAAAACCAACCATTTGCAGGAAATTGGCCAAGTTGGTGGATGAACGATTTCAATAACTCGAACTGGAAGACAGGGAGGCTCCCCATAGGCTACGATCTCGGAAACATACGAACAAATGTGAAAGATTCCATTTACGGCATCTCTCCATCCATCTATGTGATCAAAACGTTTCAAGTAAGTGACGCTGATTCCTCGTCATCAAGGCCTCTTACACTAAGCATTAATTATAATGATGGCTTCATAGGATGGTTAAATGGTAAGGAAATTGGACGTGCTAATAATGGGGTGAAAAATTCGCATATTTACTGGGATCAGGTGACTTATCGTGCAGGATCTACTTCGACAAGATTAACTGATTTACAAATAGGGACTTCAAATGAGCTTTTAAAGAATGGCCAAAATACTCTAGCGATTCAGGTTAATAATCACAATCCATTGACGAGTATTAGATTGAACTTCTCATTACTTATCGATCAACCAGGCACTCAAGATAAAGTGCTTGTACCCTCCGGCACTACCGTCAGTTATTTTCCAGGAATAATGGAACCTAGTTCAGGAATCCATGAACCAGCCATTTTTGAAAATGAAAATTTCGAAAATGAAAACGCCGACTGGATCGAAATTTTCAACTCAGGAAACTCAACAGTAAACATAAGTAATTGGTCTCTGACAGATGACGAGAATGATACTAGAAAATGGAAATTTCCCGAGGGAACAGAAATCCCATCAGGTGAGTATCTATTAGTGCTAGCTGATGCATTAGATTCTGAGATCACTAACCCACTTTACTTACATACCAATTTCAAGCTAGACGGTAACGGAGAATTCCTTGGGCTCTTTGATCAACAAGGAAATCCAAAAAGCACTTTTGAAAATAAATACCCTAAACAACACAACTTCTACAGCTACGGCATCTCTAAAGAATCAGGTAAAAAAGTTTACTTTAGCCGACCCTCACCAGGATCAATGAACTCTGGCCCATCTTTCTCAGAAAAGGTCAAAGCGCCTTCCATGAGCACAAGGGGAGGTTTTTTTAATGACTCTATTGAACTAGAAATCATCTCTGAAACCCCCAATTCAACAATAATATTTACAAGAGACGGATCCGAACCAGAAATCAATAACGGCTCAACTTATTCTGAACCAATAAGACTAACTAAATTATCAGAGAAAAAGGGACATGTTATAAGAGCAAGAGCTTTCTCTGATGGGCTTATACCATCTAATACTAAAACTAATACTTATCTCATTGGACAAGATCAGAAGTTACTGAACTCCCCTTCCTTAGTTATTACTGGTGATGTTGAACGGTCGCTCTTTGATCCTTTCGGTGCTTTTGCGATTAATGGAGGACAGTACGTTGATAATCAATGGCGACCTACCGGACCAAATGATTACAATAATGTTATTAATCGTGGACGATGCTACGAAAGAAAAATACATGCAGAGTTTTACTTTGAAGATGGCTCATCCGGCTTCAGGACTGACTGTGGACTAAGGGCAGCAGCATCATCTTACTCAAGACCAAGAATGCTACTTAACCAGATAAACTCAAGCCCTTGGCAAGCTAGAGGAACCCAGAAACCCTCTTTTAACCTTTATTTCCGAGACGAATATGGAAACCCTGAAGTTCAGATCCCCCTAAATGGTATTGATGATCCCATTGACACTTATAAAAGATTCAGAGCTAGAGCTGGAAAAAATGACATAAAAAATCCATACATTGTGGATGAATTGGTTCGTAGAATGAGTCGAGACATGGGGCAGCCTGCTAGCACAGGAGTCATAAACACACTCTACGTAAATGGAGAACTTAAGGGCTTTTATAACTTGGTTGAAAGATTACGTTCTCCTTGGTTCTCAACCGTCCATGATTCTGAAAACGGCGCAGACTGGGACACGCTCGCCCTTCAAGGACAGGGCAGCAACGTGGCCGAAGGAAATATGGAAGCCTGGAACGAGATGATCAGGAGGCTGAACTCTCGAACAACAAGTCAGAACTGGTTAAAAGTGCTAGAATTGGCAGATGTAAACAACATGATTGATTACTACCTCCTTAATATTTATATGGCGACATGGGACTGGCCACATAATAATTGGGTAGCAGCAAGAGAGCGCTCAGAAAAAGGACGTTATCGACTTTACGTATGGGATGCCGAAGGTGCCATGAACAACAGAGACAATCGACCTGTTTCTCAAGAAATGATAAAATCATTTATTGCAACAGGTAATGGGGAATTAAGAGATTTATGGAGAGGTTTATCTCGCTGGGATGAATTTAAAATACTATTCGCCGATAGAATAAATATACACCTTTTTAATGGAGGCGTGCTTGACGACAGAGACTTTGAAAAATCTCACCTAAAGAAACTAGCTGATGAATTGTATGATGATTTTAGAGATCTCCTCAGCTTCATGAATAGGGAATCCATAAACGAAAACATTATAAGTTCATGGGCAAAGACAAATACAGGAAGAAGGCAGTACTTATTTGGCCCACGTAGAAAGGAATTTGAAAATAATGAATTATGGCCAAGTACTTCCCCTCCACAATTTAGCCAATTTGGTGGTAGCGTTGAAGAGGGTTACAACCTCGCTATCACAAACGAAAAGGGAACCATTTACTATACAACTGATGGTTCTGATCCAAGAAATCTTGGAGGATCAATTAACGCAAACGCCATTAACCAATCAGGTTCAAGTATTGACGTTACGCTGTTACCCTTGAATTCAATTTGGAAATATAGTGATTCAAAAGGTGATCTAGGTGTTGCCTGGAGAGAGCCTGAATATGATGATGCGACATGGAATGAAGGCTTATCTCCACTTGGATTCGGTAACATATCGGATACGTCTAAAGTTCCCAGAGTAAATATTCCTCTCAAGACGGAGATAAACCCAAGGCCAAGACAAATCACGACTTACTTTAGAAAGAATTTCGAGGTCGAAGATGCACAAAGTCACTATGAACTTCGATTAAAAATCATGTCAGATGGCGGTGGCGCTGTGTATTTAAATGGAAAAGAAATTTTCAGGGATTCCAACTTGCCAGAAAACGCAACATTTGAAACAACTTCAAATAATGATTCGAGCGACTTCAATGAAGGGGACTTGGATGAATATATCGTTAAAGCAAATACACTCGTTGAGGGCACCAACATCATTGCCGTTGAAATGCATAATGGATCTAGAGCAAGTAGTGATATGATTATGGAACTCCAACTAGATGCAACTAGAACGAACCCACTCAACAAACCGCTAAAAATCACTGAACCCATAACAGTAAAAGCACGAAGCCTTAATAATAACGAATGGAGCGCAGTCACCTCTGCATCCTTCACCGTTAATACAGTAGCGGCATCATCGGACAATCTTGCGATTGTTGAAATGCTTTACAACCCTATAGGAGCCTCAGAGGAAGAAAAGACTGCAGGCTTTGATGATGGAGACATGTTCGAATTCATCAAATTGAAAAACATTAGCAACCTACCAATATCCATGGATGGAGTTCGCTTCTCTGACGGGGTTTATTTTGATTTTACTGAATCAAATATTAGCTTCCTTGATCCCAGGTCCAGCCTTATCATTGTTAGCAATGAAGCGGCGTTCAATTTGAGAAATGGTACGATTGCCTCATTCGCTGGTCAGTATACCGGTCAGCTTAATAATAGCGGTGAAAGAATTAGACTCATTGGAGCGGATGGATTACCAATACAAGATTATTCTTACGACCAAGATTCCCCATGGCCAGTCTTGGACGATCTGGATGGGCATTCAATCCAAATCATCGATCCATCCAAGGACAATGGCAATGGAGCAAATTGGAAAGCATCAGCTCAAGTCGGAGGCAGTTTAAAAGGAAATCAAAGTTTCGATGAATGGAAGTCAGAATATTTCACAGAAAATGAAAATTCAGACCCAGCAATATCTGGTACCGGCGCTGACCCTGACATGGACGGGCTTAATAACTTTACAGAATTCGCCTTAGGATTTTCACCAAAAGAATTTCAAAGCTCTCCTATTAAACCGATCGTCGAAATCGATACAGCAAATGGTAAGCCTTATTTATTCATTGAGTTTTCAATGGCTACAGGAGACCGAAATGTAAATATAGTGGTTCAAAGCAGTAAAGATTTAGTTAATTGGAAAGACAATGGAGATCAGATAGGAACCGAAAGAGTTGGCGCTGACGGCTTAGTCATAAAAAGATTCAAATTATCTGAACCAATTGGCCAATCTACGATAAAATCGACTTTTCTAAGGCTAAACGTTACAGAATAAAGTAATATTCGCAATAATTGCGCCATATATTTTATTTATAAAAATACAAAAAACGTTAATTCCTTTATGAAGAGGATTCCATTCATCTAGGAATTACGTACAATAACTGAAATAATTTCCCAACTGATGAAGTTTCTCGCAATTATACTAACTACAGCACTGTACTTAAAAGTGTCTGGAGTATTGCTGGCGGAAATTGACTTCAACAAAGATATTAAGCCCATACTTTCAGAAAACTGCTACTACTGCCACGGGCCTGACGAAAATAAAAGGAAGGCAAAGCTTCGTCTTGATGATTTTAAAGACGCAACGGCTGAGAAGAACGGGTCCATTGCAATTGTTCCTAATAATCCAGAAGAGAGCGAACTCTATCATCGAATCATTTCTGATGACCCCGACGAGGTCATGCCTCCTCCGGAAGCAAAAATAAAATTAACTGAAGACCAAAAAAAACTTTTAACAGAATGGATTAAATCAGGTGCAAAGTATGATGAGCACTGGGCTTTTATTAAAGCTGAAAAACCCAAATTAATAAAAACCCAACACCCCATTGATGAGTTAGTACAAAAAACACTCAAAGATTCCAATTTCAGTCAATCACCTCAGGCCGACCCAGAAACTTTAATTAGAAGGTTAAGCCTAGACTTAACTGGATTACCTCCCTCCCCTGATAAAATAGATAAATTTGTTAACGATAACTCGCCAGAGGCTTACGACAATCTTGTCACAGATTTACTTAATTCCAAGGCGTACGGTGAAAGAATGACTTGGGATTGGCTCGATGCTTCACGCTATGCTGATAGTAATGGCTACCAAGGAGACAGTGAACGTACAATGTGGCCCTGGAGGGATTGGGTCATTAAGGCCTTCAATGAAAACATGCCTTTTGACAAATTTACAGTATGGCAAATTGCAGGTGACCTTCTTCCAAATGCTACGGAAGAACAAAAACTCGCGACTGGTTTCCTACGCAATCATCCTATCAATGGCGAAGGCGGCCGAATTGCTGAAGAAAATCGCGTCGACTATGTCATGGACATGACGGAAACAACAGGAACCGTTTGGATGGGCCTGACTTTTAATTGTTGCCGTTGCCACGATCACAAATTTGACCCAATCACTCAAAAAGAATATTATCAGCTAAGTGCATTCTTCAACCAGACACCTCTTAACGGTGGAGGAAGAAGCGGTCAGATGGAACCCGTTCTTCTCGTTCAATCAGATGAACAAAAAGAGGAAATCAAAAACACCGAAGGTGAACTCCTGGCCTTAGATAAAAAAATCAAAGAACGAAAAATTACAGTCGAAAATGAGGGCCCCCAGATCAAAGAAGACCCAAATTGGAAAATCCTCTCCCCTGACGACTTCAAAGCGAACACCCAAAAACTTACCGTCCAAAAAGATTATTCAATTCTCGCTAGTGGTGAGAATCCAAAAAATGACACTTATACAATAAAGGCAAAAACTGATATTTCTGAAATTAGTTCATTAAGACTGGAGGCTCTTATGGACCCAACAATGACAGGAGGAGGACTTGCTCGATCAGATAGTGGAAACTTTGTACTGACTGGGTTTGAGGCATCCATCATTAAGGAAGGTCTCAAGGAACCAGCGCCGCTTATAATTGGGTCAGCAGAAGCAACTTTCGAACAGGGTTCTTATAAGATTAGCACAAGCTATGATGGCAACTCAGAAACTGGTTGGGCAGTTCACCAAGGTAAAATCGTAGACAAAGATCACGAAGCCGTCTTTAGACTCAAAGAAAAAATCACTGCCGGAAAAGGAACAACCATCCAATTCGTCTTACGCCACGATTCACAAAACGCTAACCACAATCTCGGAAGGTTCAGATTATCAATTAGTGAAAAATCTGATGCACCTCTAAACAAAGGATCCAGGAATCTGGACGCTCAGCTTGCAGAACTAAATCAAAAAAGAAAGGAACTGAATGATAGACTACGCAATCAGAAAAAGTCTGGTCCAAAAGTTATGATCATGAAGGATATGGACAAGGTCAGAACCACCTACATTCTAGATAAAGGGTCATACGAAAAACGTGGTGAAGAAGTCAGCATGGGGACCCCAAATGCACTTCCACCTATGCCAGAAAATTTTCCCAAGAATCGACTTGGACTGGCCCAATGGATTATTAGCCCAGACAACCCGTTAACCTCCAGAGTCATCGTGAATCGGTTCTGGCAACAGATCTTCGGTATTGGCCTCGTGAAAACTGCAGAAGATTTCGGGACACAAGGTGAAACACCAGCCAATCAAGAAATTCTTGATTACTTGGCAACGACTTTCATTGAATCAGGCTGGAACGTTAAAGAACTGATGCGCCTAATTGTAAATAGTGACACTTACAAACAATCTTCCAAAGCCACTAAAGTGACTGAAAGTGATTCTAATTACTCACTAGATCCAGATAATCGATTCCTTTCAAGAGGGCCACGTTTTAGGATGCCTTCATGGATGCTACGTGACAATGCTCTCGCGGCGAGTGGTCTTCTAGTACCCAAGATTGGAGGAAATCCAGTCAACACCTATCAACCAGAGGGCGTTTGGGAAGAAGCGTCTTTCGGCAAAAAAAGATACTCTAGAGATAATGGCGAAAACCTATACAGGAGAGGACTTTACACTTTTTGGAGGAGAATAATAGCACCACCAGCTTTCTTTGATAATTCGAACCGGTCGACTTGTAATGTGAAACCTTTTCTTACAAACACACCCCTACATGCCCTTTATATGTTTAATGATGTGACCTTTGTAGAAGCCTCAAGAGCTTTAGCAGAAATAGCAATCACGAGCACCAATGACAATGATTTGGATCGACTGAATTTTATCTTTAAGAGATTGCTGGCTAGGCCACCAATCGCATCAGAACAAGAAATTCTTCTTAAAGCATTAAACCGATCACGACAGAGCTACACTAAAGACCCTGGTTTGGCTTCACAATTTCTTTCAGTAGGTGAAAAGCCAATCAATGATAAAATTAATCAAGTCGAACATGCTGCATGGACAGCAACCTCGCTCGCCGTCATGAATCTTGACGAGGCAGTCACAAAGCAATAAGAAATTATAAGCATCATGAATCCACTTCAGCAAAATCATCTCGATCTGACTCGACGAGAGTTCTTTGGTAAATCGGCAACGGGTGTAGGTACAATTGCTTTATCAGGATTACTTAATGATAGCGGCTTTGCCGCAGACAATGACAGGCAGGCCATTGGAGGATTACCGGGACTCCCTCACTTCAAGCCAAAGGCTAAAAATATTATCTACCTTTTCCAAAACGGTGCACCCACGCATGTCGATCTATTTGACTACAAGCCAAAGATTATGGAGATGCACGGGAAACCCATTCCGGACTCTTACGTGGGCGGCAAGCGTTTCAGTACAATGACCGGAAAGGCTAACGGCAAGTTAATGCTGGCACCAGTCGAACCTTTCAAACAAAGGGGGCAGTCAGGGGCATGGGTCAGCGATTTTCTTCCATACACAGCAGAAATCGCAGACAAGATTTGCTTTGTTAAATCAATGCACACCGACGCTGTGAATCATGCACCCGGAATCAGCTTCCTTTTGAGTGGAGGACAAATACCTGGAAGACCAACACTAGGCGCATGGATGGCTTATGGGCTAGGAGCAGAAACAGAGGAATTACCTCGATTTGTGGTTATGACCTCCGTGAGCAAGGGAACAACTTGTGGTCAAATCTTCTATGATTTTTACTGGGGCAGTGGATTTCTTCCATCCAAGCACCAGGGGGTACTATTTAGAGGAAGTAGGGATCCTGTCCTTTATGCAAAGAATCCTAATGGAATGAGCCGTGAAATGAGAAGAGAATGGCTCGATAGTATTGCCGAACTAAATCATCATAAACTCCAAGAATACGGGGACCCTGAAATCGCGACTAGAATTTCACAATACGAGATGGCTTTTAAGATGCAGGCCAGCGTTCCTGAGCTAACAGATTTTACGACAGAGTCTAAGGAAACTCTCGACATGTATGGGCCCCAAGTCAATGAGCCAGGCACCTTTGCCTACAATTGCCTTATGGCAAGACGCCTAGTCGAAAGAGGAACAAGAACAGTTCAGGTAATGCATGCCGGATGGGACCAACACGGCAGCCTGACTACAGAGCTATACACTCAGTGTAAAGATACTGACCAACCCAGTGCCGCACTCGTAAAAGATCTTGAACAAAGAGGCCTCCTAAAAGACACCTTAGTCATTTGGGGCGGTGAATTTGGAAGAACTCCATTCCTTCAAGGGAACCTCAATGAAAGAAAAAAGTGGGGAAGAGACCATCACCCATACGCTTATACGATCTGGATGGCGGGTGGAGGCGTTAAACCTGGTATATCATACGGAGCTAGTGACGACCTAGCCTTCAGCGCCACAGAAAATCCAGTCCACGTTCATGACATCCAAGCCACTTGGCTTCACCTTGCAGGAATTGATCATGAAAGGTTAACCTACAAATTCCAAGGAAGGCGTTTCAGGTTAACTGATGTACACGGCAAGGTCGTGACCGATGTGATAGGTTAAGAAATGATTGTATCAAAGTCAGATCCTCAAGGGTGTTTTGTTAATGCTGGACTAGCAATCCTTGCATTCCTAATCTACGCAATTGGTTATGTCGCATCAGCGTTTATTGGCCCTGCACTCATAATCGCAAGCTTAAGCAACTCTAGTTTAACTTTTTTTCTTTGGGGCATTATCACTTTTCTTATTGCAGGCACTTTATTAAGAATTGCCCAAGCCATAAACTCCGGAAACTATGAAAAAATAGGTGATCTTAAATTTTGGATGGGAAAAGATAAGACTTTTAAGATCTAATAAATTCATAGACTCAAAGATAATTTCATTATACTTAATTCTTTAGATAAGACTTAGGAAGTGATCATTGACACATTCAGTCTGAGAAGCGAAAATTAGATCTCTCGGATAGTCGATTAAAACAAAAGCGGTAATAATATGAACCTTAAAGTAAGCCTGATAATCATAGTGCTGGCATCTTTTAGTTTTGGTATTGTCGTCGAGCGTTTTATAATTTCTTCAGAACCAGAAGATTCTGCTAATGTTATTAATGAGAAGGCAAAAGAAAATACTATAACTGGTGAAGGTAGAACCGGATTAAATTACTCTTCCTCACAACAAAATAATGGCAATGATCGTAATGATTCTAAAGATAATGAGAATCCTTTTGACGACCAAAGAAGAGACCCAGTCGATAATATCATAAACCAAATAGATAGAGGGAAGCGCATTACAGCGGCACAAGTCTCCTCAGTACTCGAACAATTACCCGCCGGCAGGAAGCGCCGTGAATTCATACACCGCGTCGCCTCTCACTGGGGGCGAAAAGATCCAAAAGCAGCGCTCGCCTGGTCTGAATCATTAATTCCCTCTGAGCAGTCCATTGCCGTAGAGGAAATTGTTCATGGTTGGGCAAGGACGGATCCAACAGGTGCAGCTAATTATGTAACTGAAATTCCAAAGTCACGACGAAGCCTTGACTTAGTCCACGCAACTGGACACATCTGGGCCGAACAGGATCAACAAGCGGCTATCGATTGGGCTATGAGCCTCCAAGACACAGCGCTTCGCCAACGTGCTTTAAGAGGATCTGCTGGCGTTTGGGCAAGGACTGACCCTAGCTCTGCGAGTGCCTTTGCACTTGAAATTAAAAACCCTTATGAAAGGCACGGCGTCATTGAATCCGTTGCCCGTCGCTGGTCTCGTCAAGAAACCAAGGAAAGTTTAGATTGGGCATTAAGCATGCAGGGCGAGGACAGAAATCGTGCCACCAGAGCAATTATTGAGGAAATTGCTGACCACGACCCAAAACAAGCTGCCGGATTATTATCAGAAATATCTGCTTCCTTAACAAGTGATGGATCTGGAGGAAGAATTCATCGAGACATCGCCAGTGAAGTTGCCGAAAGGTGGGCTTCCACTAATCCTGATGAAGCAGCGGAATGGATTGCTGATCTTCCTGAATCACAACACATCAAACGTGAGGCAGCTCAGAGAGTTGCAGACAGGTGGGCTTCCACTAATCCAGAAGAGGCAGCGGAATGGGCTGTTGAACTCCCTGAATCTGATAATATTCGTCGCCATGCCGTAGAGCGAGTCGCCGACAGGTGGCTAAAGTATGATAGCTTATCGGCCAGTGAATGGATTGCTGAAATGCCAATCGGCGAAGCCCGTGACGCAGCAGCAGGTGAATTAGTAAGAAATATATCAGACAGTGATCCAGCTGCAGCATTCTCATGGGCAAACAGTGTTGGAAACGAAGGCTATCAGACTCACCTCATGGAGGAGGTCATCGAAGGCTGGCATAATACGGATCCAAATGCGGCACGATCAGCACTTCAAGCCACTGATTTGAGTGCCAGACAACGTGAAAAGTTTAAGGAAATACTCGGCCCTTCAGCAGCCCCGCCTGCAAACTCAGAAACTCCAAAAACAGAATAATAATTTAGTCTTGTACCCAACCTTTCCCAATGGACAAATTTTGGGAATAGGGAGCTCAAATAATTGAAATTCCTTCAACGGTCCCCGGACTGACGCATGGCACCAGTTGATCCACGACGAAGCCCACTAGAATTTCCTCCTTTGTCAGCTCCACCTCCAAGGCGTGTTTCTGTTACCCCTCCAGACTCAACATCACCAGCTTCAATAAGCTTTACCAACGGAGGATGCTGCAGAGCTTTGGCGTTTACCTGCCCAGTTTTTCCAGGTCCCAAAAAAAGCTTTTTTCCACCTGGCAGTGGAATCTTAAGAGGCTTTTTGGTTTTATTAATAATATCCATAAGTAAGGGCATGATAACATGAACCAAGCCATCGTCCAGCAATCGAACTTCTTTCTCACCCGACGTGGAGAAACCACATTATTCTTTATACTTTAAAATAATTACAGGAAGGCAAACACTATAATGCTCATCTTCTAGCTAATTAGTTCATTAATTTTTAGCACAGTCAGTTTTGTTTTAACTCCAAGTTATTATTTTTGGCATATTGTTTTTGTAAGTCTTCAAATTGGTTCATTAATCTATCAATATCTTTTCCAAAATCTTCTTGTATTATCAGCAAAGCATTTTCAAGATTTTTTAATACAGTTTCTGCCTTTTCTCTATTCTGAACTTTAGAAGCTTCTTTTTCAAATTGGTTCATTAAACTGACACTATCTTTTATAAATACATCCGCACGGTTAAATACTTCAACAGCAGTTTCTTTCAATTTATACCCAACTCCATTTTTACCTTCATAAAATGGAACATATTCTAACTCTTGTAGAATTTTCTTATTCCAAGAAGCATATTTATCAAAATACTCTTCATCATTTTCATCAATAGAAGTAATTTTAAGCATATGATTTTCCATTAATGTAGCCATAGAATTGTTGAATTTTACTGCCTTATCTGCATTACGATTTGCAAAAAAATTGTATCCCAGAAAGGCAATGACAATAATTGCACCGACTATTGATCTGAGACTATTGTTTGATTCACTGCCAGAATCTTCAGGATTGTACTTGCTCTTGGTGTAATTGATTTGTGGTTGAGCCTTAGCAACACTTGAAACTGATTGAATCGCTGTCGCTGCTTTATGAGGGTTCTTTAAAAACTCACTTAAAGGCACCCATTCCATTCCATTATGAACATAATCATTTGGTAGAAGACTACCCTCACTAACATATTGGGTGAGCTCTTCTATTGTATAAGGGCCGTATTCCTGATCGTCTCTGCTGACTTTAAATTGCATTTATGATTTTTAAATTAATTGGTATCAGCATAGCCCTCACATAAACACTAACCTATTATAAAATCCGACTAAGATTATAATGAGGTATAAATTTCTTATGATTAAAAATAAATAAAGTGGAGTGTAGCGGAGTCGAACCGCTGACCTCTTCAATGCCATTGAAGCGCTCTACCAACTGAGCTAACACCCCTTTACACTTAAGCTATTACCTTGAATGAGAAGTAGTGAGGGTTGAGATAATAAATCACTCGAAGATTCACCGCAAGGTAATTTAGCATCAACTAATCCAAAAATTTTACTTTGTTCTGGCTCTCAAATGAACACGTGAAACCTCACCCATATAATGCGGCATGGAATGATCAATAGCTGATTTTTTAATATTTTCGAGAGACTTCTTCGCATCTCCCTTAGCTTCATAATAAAGACCTAGGTACAAGTAAGCATAGCATAACCGATTACGTAATTCGTCAGGTGAAGGGTCACCGGCATTAGCCGCATCAAGGACATCCTTAGGTTCAAGCTTACCGGCAAAAAGCTTCTGCACCTGAGCCATTGGAACGCGACCATCTCCCTTGATGTCAATGAGACTCTTTCTAGCCGCTTCAAAACCTTTGATCTTATTAACACATAAAAAATGCCAAACCGAGTTCTCAACATCATTAGAATTTACATCCTGATGAATCTCGAACTGCTTGACTCCTTTTTCATATTCTCCGGCATAATAATAGGCGAGGCCTCTTTGCCAATGGTGAGGTTCACGGGCAGGATTATTCTTAAGGTAGACATCAAAATCAGCAATGGACCCCCTCATATCACCATGGAAAAATCGCGTCACTCCTCGCCTCTGTCGTAATTGATCAACACCAGGAAGAGCTTCTACAAGTTTATCAATATCGGCTAGAGCTTTCCCAAAGTTTCCTTTCCTTTCATACATATCCGCCCGAGCAAGTAACGCCTCTTTGCTATCAGGGTCCAAAGCTAGGGCCTCAGTGATAGCATCCTCAGTACCTCCATGGTTTCCGGCATCTAGCAGCCCAAATTGGACTTTCTTTAAAACCTTCTGAGAATCAGCTTTAGCCTGGTTATCATACTTAGTGCTAAGAAGAGCACATCTTTTTCTAAACTCTTCGAGCTTTTCTTTGTGGGCAGGGTCTTTGACCAAATTTTTTAGCTCCATTGGATCTGATTTAAGGTCATGGAGAAACTCATAAGGTGGATCCTGCTCATAATAACGAGCATATTTGTAACGTTCCCCGCGGACCCCTTCCCACTTAGGAATCGATTTATTATTCATCCTATGCTCACAGAAAAAGTCTTCTGGGGCTTGAGCTTCTGGACTACCCTCAAAAGAAGTTGTTAAGGATCGGCCTTGATAACCTTGAGGCATACGCGCACCCGCGAGAGCTACTATAGTGGGAGCAATATCAACGTTTAATGCTATCCCCTTTTCTCTCTTACCTCGAGCCTCTTTCTTAGCTCTCGGATCGAAAATGATAAGTGGCACCCTCTGTGACTCTTCATAATGAGACCACTTACCAGCAAAGCCTCGAGAAGCGGCGTAGTACCCATTATCAGCCATATAAATTATTACCGTGTTTTCTGCCATTCCTTGAGACTCAAGTTCTTTGATGACTCGGCCAATCGCATGATCAATGCCGCTAATCATACGAAGATAATTTCTCATGTTATTCTGATACTTTTCCTCCGTATCCCATCTCCAGAAATAACGATCACGGTTCATTGATTTACGAAGAAATTCCGGCTGAGACTCAAAGACTTTTGGATCTGACAATTTAGGCTGCGGCATTTTTACACCCTCGTAAAGAGAACCGACGGCTTTAGGGTACGGGAAATGATTTTTCTTATCTCCGTCTTCGGCGTGAGAAGCATTGAAGCTAACGCTGAGGCAAAATGGCTCAGCCTCCTTTTTGGCTTGTGCGATAAAGTCAATCGCTCTATCAGCAGCTACCTGAGTCTCGTGCCTCAAAGTCCCATCCTTCTGCTTGTGAAAGTAGGGGCTACGATTAAGAGGAACGAAGCTATCAAACATCGCTTCCTTAGCACCTTTGCGAATTTTGATACCAAACTTGCCAATGAAGCCAGTCAGGTAACCCTCTTTTTTGAGTAAAGCGGGATAGCTTTGACTGGTATGAATATTGGCAATGGGTGGAGTGCCAAAAGTAAAACGGTGAGTCCTTTCATAGAGCCCGGTCAAAAGCGTAGCCCGACTCGCAGCACATATAGAAGTACTAACAAAAGCATTATCAAAAAGCCTCCCCTCACCTGCAAGCTTATCAATATTTGGAGTTTTAACGATGGGGTGACCAGTACAACCAAGGAAGTCATTTCTCTGATCATCAGTTAGAAAAAATATGATATTAGGCCGATCATCCTTAAACGCCTTTACAGATTCTTCGTCAGCAAAAAGAAAATTCTGGGTGAGGAGCAATGAGAAAACAAAAAATATCCTGAAATGCATGCCTCACTTTAAATAGGTTATCTCGATTTGACCAGCAAAGAGCACATTGAACTTGACCCCTAACTTAGTAATATTAACAATTATAATCATTATGAAGTACAGTTTCCTACCTATTCTTCCTTTAATCTTAATATTATCTGTGCAAGCAGAAGATTGGCCACAATACCATGGAATAAATTCTAATCGAACAACTGATGAAAAAATTCCGAACACTGACTGGGACAGTAAGGAACCTAAAAAATTATGGTCAGCAATGACTCCTACCGGATTCAGCTCAATGATACTTGCGGATGGAGCTGCTTACACCAACATCAGCGAAGAAATTGATGGCATTCCCAGTGAAGTCTGTATTTCTTTCGATGCCAATACAGGTGAAACAAGATGGAAAGCCAATCTCGATTTATGGCGAGTCGATAATGGAGGAGGGAACGCTGGAACTAGAGACAATAATGGAGGTGACGGACCAAGAACAACTCCGTCTTACTCTAATGGCAAGGTCTATGCTTACACGAGTGACATGAGATTAATTTGCCTCTCGGCAAAGGATGGAAATGAAGTTTGGTCAGTTGAAGTCATTAAATCTCATAAGGGTCGAAACATTAGATGGGAAAATGCTGCTGCTCCATTAATCGAAGGAGACCTTGTCATTGTTCAAGGAGGTGGACCAGGACAATCATTTCTGGCTTTCGATAAAGCCACAGGCAAAATCAAATGGAAGTCCGGAGACTATTTAATGACGCACGCAACGCCAATCGCAGCAGACATCAATCAACAAAGACAAATCCTCTTCTTTACACAAAAAGGAATAGTATCAATTAATCCAAAGAATGGAAAAGAACTATGGATGCATAAATTTCCTTATAAAGTTTCAACAGCAGCATCAGCCGTCGTCGAAGATAACATTGTTTACTTTGCCGCTGGTTATGGAGTCGGTTCGACTGCCATTGAAATTGCTGATGATAACAACACTGAAGAGCTATGGTTCTTAGAAGGCAACAAACCTGTCACCAATCACTGGAGCACTCCACTCGTTAAAGACGGCTATCTTTATGGAATGTTCGGATTCAAAGAATATGGTGACGGACCCCTAAAGTGCGTTGAGCTTAAAACCGGAAAGGTAATGTGGGAAAAATCTGGATATGGACCAGCTGGTGTATGCCTTGCCGGTGATGTTCTTGTCTGCTTAGGCGATAGAGGACAAGTCACTTTAGTTGAAGCTAATCCCAAAGATTATAAAGAATTATCAAGGATGGACCGAGTCGTTAAAGGTAAATGTTGGTCTTCTCCAATTTTTGCTGATGGTAAAATTCTGATCAGAAGCACAGAAGAAGCTGCCTGTCTTAATCTAAAATAAATCAAGATTTTCGACTAATCATAGGCAGCATAGTTAGGAGCATTAATCCGAGACATGCCCAAGAAGCTGCAGCAAAAGAATAAACCGAGGCAAGAACTCCACACAAAGGATAACTCAATCCCCATCCTGCGTGACTCAAAGCGAATTGAGCGGCATAGATATGAGGACGCTCAGTTTCATTGCTATTTAGTGCCAACAGATTATTAGAGATAATTCCAAAAACTCCCTGGCCTGCACCAGATATCAACCAAGCCAACAAGAGCACTGCATAGAATTTAAAAAGTGCTGCTGCTGTTAAAATAACTAAAAAAGCAGGTAAAATTAGAATACTCCAAATTTTTTGAGCACCTGAATCACAGCGCACGTAATAGAGTGAGGCTAACATAGCGCCTATACCCATCACGGCCATTGCGATTGGATAAAAGGCCTCCTGCATTTGAAGTTCATTTTTAACATAACCGGCAGTCGTTACTATAGCCAGACCTCCAACAATACTAACCTGAAGAGACAACATTAAAGATCTTCTTAACTGAGGCACAGCAAACATCCTTCGAATTCCAAAAAGAACATTTGTTCTTTGCTTTTCTTTTTTTCTACCCGTCGAAGAAAAAGGGACAACCGCTATTAAAATCGCACTTAAAATAAAACTCGCAGCATCAACGCCAAATCCAAATTCAAATCCAAAATAAAAAATTAGAAGACCTCCAAGGAGCATCCCAAAAATATCTGAAACATTGTATGCCACTGTACTGTAAGAAAGAGCCCGAGGGTAAAGTTTTTCGCCAACGATTCCTGGAATAACAGATTTATAAATTGGTGTAAAAAATGCAGAACTTAAATGCAAAACAAAAGCTAAAACGTAAAGATGCCACTCCTCACTAACAAAGAAAAGCATGACCATTACAAGAGCACGAATGACATCCGTCAGAATCATCTGAAATTTTCTGCCTAATCTTTCAGACAAAGAACCCGCAAGCGGACCAAGGAAAAGGAAGACGACAATTCGGATGGTCAGAGTATATCCAAGTACTCTTGGACCCGATCCCTCAGATAATTTTTCTGCCAAAAGAGCAATGGCTGAAGTGCCTATCGCTGTACCAATCAAGCTGATAGCGTGAGCCCAAAACAATGAAACGAATCGACGATTCTTCCATAAATCTCCTTCTTTCTCTTCCCCAACCATCGATTAAAAATTAAGAGCCAATCATCAACGCAATTCAAATTCAACTCTACGACCACTCTCGTAAGTTCTTCCTTGAACAACTTTATCCGTTTCACCCTTCTCTACAATTTCAAGGAGTAAGGTATTAATACCTAAATCAATCAGGTAATCTCGTACAGATTCACAACGCTTCCTACTGAGCTTTCGATTGTAATCCGCATTACCATAAGGATCAGTGTGCCCAAGAAGCGCGAGGCTAGAGCCAGGAACTTTAAGAAATGCCTCGGCAAGCCCATCCAGTTTAGTTTTGTCTTTTGACCCTAAACTATGACTCTCAGTTAAAAAATAAATAACCGTATCAGTTACTAATTCCTCTAGAGCCATAATATCTTCATCCGAAGGAGCTGTCGGCTCAGCAACCGTGATTTGGATGACTCTCTTATAAGCATCAAGCGGAAAAGATTTCTCGACTATAGCTTGCAAAACATCCCCTGATTCAGGGTTTGAAACTTCCGCCTCAAGCGCAACTTCATCACCATGAACAGACAAAGCCCCCCACTGAACTGAGGATAAAAACGGGCTAACTAACCTAGACATATCACCTATCCATGGAGCCTCTTCGACATTTTCTTTGACTTCAATTTTCTCATTAATTCCATCATCTTCTTTAAAAATTGATCCAGCTTCTTTGATAAATTGATCATAAATTTCCTGGCGAGGTAATAATCCAGTGAGTTTTAAACCACCATCTTCGGATAGAGACATCGTGAGATTGGCTTTGTCCGGCGGAACAAAAACCACCAATTCATTAATCAGCTTGAAAGAACCTTTCTTTCCATTAAAAGACTGAGCTGCTAAAGCCTGAATAGAATCTTTCTTATCATCGCCAAGAACTGTTCCTGAAAACTCAACGGATTCAGATGAAACATTTAATTGAAGATTGTTAACTTCTGCAACAAGCGCAGGAATAATCCTAACAATTGAATTACTCCACTCGGCATCTCTCACGTGTTCACCTACTTGAACTTTATCTTGTAAATTAAGTTTCTCGTTTGTTTGTTTTATCAAATCAATGATTCGATTTTTAAGTGAATCATTAGCCAATAGACCCGAAACGATTAATTCTTCTCCATCATTTACAGAAATACTAAATTTAGGATTGTCCGTTGGTTCAAGAATCACAACACCATCAATAATTCCATCGACTTCATCAGCAAGATGAGATTCTGCAAATGCCAAGACCTTATCATGACGTTCCTGAGAAAAAGTTTCAGCAGTCAATTTTAATTTCTTATCTGAAAGCTCAACAACAGTAATCTCGGGTAAAATTTCTAGAATCTGAGATAATAGAGAGCCAATCTTTTTTACCGGGAGAGAATCTGCAGTGCCTGAGTCTTTCTTTAACTCTATAGATAAATGCCTTTTATTATTATCACCAAGCGTTTTCCCAAGAACTTCTTGGAGCTCCAATGCATCCGGACCATCATTGATTATACCTTTAATTTTCCAAATCAAGTTATTTGGCTCACCTGACTTCTCTATCCTCAACTCAGGTAACGCTAGAATCATAAGCTGCAATTCATCACTTACCTTACGAACCCCACTAACAGATTTAATAGCTTCGATAATTTTTTCTCGATCGATCTCGTCATAAATCGTTCCACTAACAGAGCAATCTCGACCACTAAAATCATACTTAATGTCCTCACAAGCCTCATCATAATTAACTAACTCGGCCTGAACCTTTTGCTTTAAGCTAACCTCAACTTTAGAACCAACGAAGGCTACAGAGGCCCAGAAAAGCACACCATAAGATATCAATCCAATCAGAAAGATTTTAAGGCTAGTTTTCATGTCTTTGGTTGAAGAAAGGCTTTTTGAACAATCAAAAACCCTATAATTAAGATTATAGACACCAAGAAAACTTGGTCACGCTGAATCGTATCAAAAAGACAAAAAATCTTTACCCTCTAAAAATAGTCTTTATTGAAAATATAAATGATAAATTCAGCTAAGCCATTCAAGTACACCATCGACCATTTTCTTCATATGCTCAGGGTCACTAAAAACGTGATCTGCTCCATCAATAATCAATTTACTTTTCTGTTCACCAGCTTTTTCATAGATTTCATGAGTATCATCTATTAGGACAACATCATCAGCAGTCCCATGAACTAACAACCAAGGAACTTTGATCAATTCGCCTTTTTCAAGAAGCGTATCTATGCCTACTAAGTCATCCATAAATGACTGTGATAGCGGGCATTCCTCATCATCCCACATTAGACCCTGATCTGGTGTTACTTCTCCAAATTCAGTTTCTGCAAACTTCTTTGTATTTACCATACCAGCTAGAGAAACAAGACCGAGGATCCTATCATCCTGAGAGGCTACCGAAACACCAACGGCACCACCCATACTATGACCAGCATAAATAACTTTTTTACCCAAATCTCCAACAAAATCCATCACAGCGGTAAGATCGGATATTTCCTTAGTAATATTGGAATCCAAAAAACTTCCCTCAGAATCCCCATTACCTGCAAAGGAAAACCTCAAAGCTGAAATGCCAGCAGCAGCCAAACCTTCAGCAAGAGCCAATACTAATGGTCGGTCTTTGTTACCAGTAACGCCATGACCTATAACTACAACCTGCTCACTACCAACATCATGGAAAGTATAATCAATTTTTTCACCAGCTTTATTTCGAATTTCTGCACTCATAAAACAATTCTTAACAGAAATCAGTAATTAATTCCAGCACAGCGTTACAATTTTAGTCATTGAAGTAGGGCTACCTTTTCTTCCTCTGAGCCTTACGCCTCGGCCTTAAGGGACGGACATGCTTTCTCTTCTCTCCCAGCTCTCTTCTTCTAGAAGAGTCACTAACTTCCTTCTTTTGTTTTTTGTAACTAGCTAATCTATCCTCACTAATTTTTCCTTCCTCAAGAGCAACAGCCACTTCACAACCAGGCTCGCCAGAATGACTACAATCCCTAAAACGGCACGACTCCGAAATCTCCATGATTTCTTTGAAAGTTTCTCCGATTGCCAATTCCTCAGACCATAATTGAACGTCCCTTAAGCCAGGCGTATCTATGACAACCCCCCCACTACTTAAAACCAAAAGCTCAGACCAGGTCGTCGTATGGCGACCTCGAAGGTCCACTTCCCTGACCTCGCCCGTTTTCATTAAAGTCTCTCCAGCCATTTGATTAATTATTGTCGATTTCCCTATGCCTGAAGGGCCAAGCATGACGATCGTACTTCCTTCGGACATATATTGGCGTAAAGGTTCCAACCCATTATTCTCTAAAGCATTGATTGCATAGATCGGTGCATCAGCAGCCACTGACCGAGCCTCATTGATCTTCTCCTCAACATCTTCACAAAGATCAATCTTATTAAGAATAATAACAGGATCAGCCCCACTCTGACGCGTCAAGGTAAGGTAACGCTCAAGGCGTCTCTTATTAAATCCACGAGAACCATCTAATGCCGAAACTATTAAAGCGACGTTAACATTACAGGCGACAACTTGTTGAAATGACTTTGATTCTGTACCAGACGCTGATACTCCTTGCCGCGAAAAAACAGTTTCACGAGGCAATAACTCGCGAATTTCTGCCTCTAAACCATCAGGGCTAATTTTCACAGCAACCCAGTCGCCGACAGCAGGATATTCAGAAGCCTCATTAGCGCGGTGCCTGAATGAACCCGAAACCCTAGCAACAAATTTTCCCTCAGCACAAAAAATATGGTAAACATGTTTACTATTCCTACTTATTCGGGCAGGAACTAAACCAGCTTCCAAAGCTTTTGATTTGAAACCTTGTCTAAAAAAATCAGACCAGCCTAAAGATTCAAGGGTCATTGAAGTACTCCTATTAATAATTTAATAATACAATAAACATCAAACTTAATAGTCGAGCTAGCACATTTGAATTTAAATGATACCTCTACCTAATTATCAGTATTGATCTGTTTGACCAAAGCCCACTCTAAAACGAGATTTACAACAATAATGACGCTAGTTTATATAATCAGACATGGCGAGACAGAGTGGAACCTCAAAGGGATTCATCAAGGCCACAAAGACAGCAAGTTAACACCCAAAGGAGAGGAACAAGCAGACTGTCTTGGACAAAGATTTAAGGATGCCGGCCTAATATTTGATCACATCTATTCTTCAGACCTTGGCAGGGCAAATGAAACAGCAAGAAGAATTTGCACCTCAATTAATCAAGAAAACCTAATCAATACCACGGCAAGCCTCAGAGAAAGATCACTTGGCATCCTAGAAGGGTTAACCTATAAAGAAATTGAATCAAATTTACCCGATGATTTTAAGCAACATATTTCTGGAAATCCTGATTATACACCAGATGGCGGGGAAAGTTGGAAAGAAACTCAAGAAAGAGTAGGCAAAGCCCTTGAAAAAATTGCACAAAAACATGATAACAAAAAAGTGCTCTGTGTAACGCATGGAGGAATCGTCTCTATGGCTTTACGTTTGTGTCTAAATATTCCATTAAACGAAAAGAGAAAGTTTGGTATTCCTAATACAGCGATTAACATTTTCGAATACCATCTCGAACAAGACTGGAGACTTAGAACTTGGGGAGACATTTCTCACTTCAGTGATGGTAGAGTGCTAGACGAAATGCTTTAGTAAATATAAAAATATAAATACGATGTCACAAGAAAACGACTGGCTAAAATTTTCCGATCAGTTATTAAGATATACTGACCCTGATCTTTGGCTTGATACTAGCCTTATGAGATTACCTGAAGATCTACTAGAATCTCAAAATGGACTCATAAAAAAATCATTAGAAGAAATGGCAGCCATCGAGGCTGGAGAAAAGATCAATAGTGATGAAGATCAGGAAGCAGGAGGAAGATGCGTTGGACATTATTGGTTAAGGAACCCAGAACTCGCCCCAGACGATATAGGCATTTCAGTTCAAAGAAAAATTGCCGAAATTAAGGCCTTTTCATCAGGAGTCCATAAAGGTGAAATCTTAAACCCTTCTGGAGAAAAATTTACAAACCTTCTCCTTATTGGAATTGGAGGCAGTGCTCTGGGACCTCAACTTGCCGTAGACGCTCTAACAGACCACGCTGCCCCAATGAATATCCATTATTTTGACAACACGGATCCAGATGGCATGGACCGAGTTCTAGATAAGATTGGAAATTCTATATCTTCAACATTGACTCTGGTAATTTCAAAATCTGGAGGAACAAAAGAAACGCGAAATGGTATGCTTGAGGCCAAGTCTGCCTATGAACAAGCCGGATTAGACTTCGGCAAGCATGCCATCGCTGTAACTGGAGAAAAAAGTAAACTCGAAGAATGCGCTACCAAAGAAAACTGGATCGGTGTTTTTCCTATGGAGGACTGGGTAGGTGGAAGAACTTCAATCACCAGCGTGGTCGGACTATTACCTATGGCGCTAATGGGAATAGATATTGAAAAGTTTCTTGAAGGGGCCGCTGCGATTGACATCAAAACCCGCCCCCCAGAGATCAATCGAAATGCCTCTCTTTTAATGGCGTTATCTTGGCTCCACGCAGGTGAAGCAAAAGGGTCAAAGGCAATGGTCATTCTACCTTATAAGGATAATTTGAATTTGTTATCCAAATACCTCCAACAATTGGTTATGGAATCTTTGGGTAAAGAATTTGATAGAGACGGTAATCAGGTTCATCAAGGTATAACGGTTTATGGAAACAAAGGTTCAACTGATCAACATGCGTATGTTCAGCAACTCAGGGACGGTATCAATAACTTTTTTGTAACATTTATTGAAGTCCGACAATCAAGATCTAAAGACAGCATTGAAGTCGATCCTGGTTTTAACACTGGAGACTACTTAGGAGGTTTCCTAAGAGGCACCAGAAGCGCTCTAGCTGATGCAGACCGAAAATCCATGACAATTTCAATCCCAATAATTAATGCTTTCTATCTTGGAAGTCTCATTTCATTATTCGAGCGCTCCGTGTCCTATTACGCTGCACTAATTAATATAAATGCCTACCACCAGCCAGGCGTTGAAGCTGGCAAAAAAGCCGCCACTAAATTCCTTGAAATCCTTTCTAAAACGGAAAAATTTTTGGCTGATCATTTAGGAGAAAAATTAAGTACAATTCAAGTCGCTGAGAATATACAAGAATCAGAGGAGGTCTCATTCCATGCACTACATCATCTAGCGGCTAACAGGAAAAATATCAGAGCCTATATTGGTCAGGTGCCTAATGATGACAAATTCGTAAAAAATTAATTTTACCTTCATAGCGAACCAATAAAATGAGCAATGCTCAGCTCCAAAGCCTTAGAGAACACGCCAAACAAAGGCTTGATAGAAAAAAAACATCAAAACTCAATCGCCAGGATAAATTAAAATTATATAAGCGTTTCCTAAAAACTGAGGAACATAGAATTTTATTATTCCATAGAAGCGGCGGTTCAGCTCTAAAAGTATCAAAGAGAAGAGCCGACCTAATAAAGATTCTACTATATAACCTTTACAAGGATGCAATAGATTCATCTAAAGGAATCAAACCTGAGGTAACACTAGTAGCCATAGGAGGATTCGGACGCGGAAGACTTAATCCATGCAGTGACATCGATTTACTTTTTCTTCATCCAAAGGGCGCAAAAGGATTGCCAAAAGAATCATCAGAGTTGATCGAAAATATCCTCTATATGCTATACGATTGCGGATTTAAAGTAGGGCATGCAGTGAGATCAATCAAAGAAACCGTATCAGAAGCTAATTCTGATAATCGCACCAAGTCTTCAATCATTGAATCAAAATTACTCTTTGGTGATGAAAAGATATTCAATTTAATGGTTAATGAATTTTATGATAAATGCATTAAAGGGCATGAGACAAATTACCTAAAACATCGTCTCGAAGACATTCGACTTCGCCATATTAAATGGAGTCAAACGCCATTCCTACAAGAGCCCCACGTCAAAGAGGGTTGTGGCGGACTGAGAGATTATCACAATCTAATTTGGATCAATTATGTCAGAAGAAAAAGTACTGATATAAAAGATCTAGTAGCTGCAAAAATGCTTGATCCTAGTGCTTATAGCCAAATAAGAAAAGCTTATGAATTTTTGCTTAGAGTAAGAAACGAAATGCACTACATCCAAAAAAGATCAACAGACATACTCACCCTACAACTTCAAGGTGAGGTCGCGGTCAATCTCGGCTATAAACAAATAGGCATACTGAAAAAAATTGAAAGATTTATGAAAGATTATTACACTCATAGTAATAATCTTTTTTTAATAGCAAAAGAAATAGGAGATCGATTTTATCTTAAAGAAAGAGAATCCGAAACGGAAAAGCCTCTAATCGGTTTTTTAGCAAGACGAAAATATAAAGTTGAAAAATTCGATGGATTCATATCAAAAAACAACCGGATATACCCAGCTTCTGATCAGGTTTTCAATGACGATCCGAATAGACTGATTCGCATATTCCAACACGCTCAGGTAAGGCATCTTAGACTGGCTCCAGAACTATCTGAATTAATCAAAAAGAATTGGAATTTAATTAATCGAGTTTTTAGATATAGCGATACAAACCGCGATACCTTCGAGGCAATTCTGTCAAGGAAAGGAGAAATCAGTAATACTTTAAGAGAAATGCACAGCTCTGGAATCTTAGGTCGCTACCTGCCAGAATTCGGAGCATTAACCAACCTAGTTCAACACGAATTCTTCCATCGTTACTCCGCAGATGAACACACGTTAAGAGTTACTGAGGAATTAGATAAACTGGTAGACGGGGATGATGTAAGAAATCAACTTTACAGGCAGATATACAATGAAATAGAAGATCCTTTCGTACTTTATCTAGCCGTACTTCTTCATGATGCAGGACGCGCCATGAACTCCTCAAACCACGAGGATGCCAGCGCCACACTCGCTCAAAATGTTGCACGAAGATTTTCACTTAAAACGAAAAGGAGGAAACTTCTTCTTTTTCTAGTTAATTCTCATTTGGAATTATGGAGGACAGCGAATACAAAAAATATCGATGACCCTGAAACGATCATTAAATTCTCCCAGATGGTCGGCTCAGTAAGAGTTTTAAATTACCTACTACTTTTAACCTATGCGGACTCTAGAGGAACAGATTTAAAATCTTGGACTGAAACCAAGGAAGCTCCTTTGCGGTTTTTATACTATGAAACTCGGGAATACCTAGAGGATGCACAATCTTTCTCTAAGAGAAGAAAAGAATCCCAAGAAGAACTATTAGAGAGAGTCATCGAGAAACTCCCTCAAAGCCATCACTCCACGGCAACCTCTCACTTTGAAGAAATGCCGATAAGATATTTTCAAAGAAGAGAGGCTTCACATATATCTAGACACGTTAAACTTCTTGTCGATTACTTTAAAGGCTGGGCTTCATCAAAAGAATTACCACAACCAAAACTTCATTGGCGTGAAATCAAAGAACAAGGGTGCAGTGAGTTCACAGTAATATGGCAGGACCAACACAAACTTGCCTCCTGTCTTACTGGATCATTGGCAGCACAAAAAATAAATATCATTTCTGCCGAATTCTTTTCTCGAGGCGATGGGGTCGTTTTTGATATTTTCAGAATCTGTACGACTAACTTTGAGCCAGTAACATCCTTAAATAAAAAGAAGCAAATTGAAAAACTGCTTATATCAGGACTCCATGATGAAGACTTTTCTTACTCCGAACTCATTAATAAAGCTAACCTTGAACTCCTAGACTGGCAGGATATTGCCGATCAATTCCCACAGAGGGTATACATCAACAATCAGGCAGACGAAAATCACACCTTGATTGAAATTCAAGCCCTCGACCGAATCGGCTTACTTCATATAATTCTATCCGCAATATCCAAGTTTGAAATGGAGGTCACTCATGCAAGAATCACTACAACTAGAGGAGCTGCCATTGATACCATTTATGTGGTTAATTCTGATGGAGAAAAAATCACTAAAAAAACTGAAATAGATGAGCTCCTTGAGGGGTTACATAAGGCCATTGCAATCAAATCAATGGACTAATTCCCTTTTATAGCCTCAATAATAATCGTTTTCTAATTGATTAGGCGCTTGCCCTAATCGAATAGATCAATAAAAATATAGTCTAAACTTAATCTGTAATTTTACATAATATGAGTAAACCCAAACTTCACAATGCAATGTGGCCTGGACTCGTCGGCAAAGGAGACGAAGAAGGTCAAGAACCTCCAATCAGCCTTGAAAGAATGCTTGAATTAACGGCCGCGGCTGAGGTCAATGGAACCAAGTTCGACGGAATCGACTATTTCCTTTTTCTTCCTCATACTGATCCCTCTGCCAGTGATGATGATCTCAAGGGAATAGCAGACATGATTCAATCCAAAGGTTTTGATGTAGGCTCTTTAGTAGCACCAATATGGCCAGGAACCGTTGGAGACTCAGCTATGGGCAATGATGAACAGCAGGGTAAGTTTCTGGAGGCTGTCAAAATGGCTTGCAGAATCGCTGGTATATTTAATGATCATGGCGTTCGTAAGAACGGGGTTATTAGAATAGACTCCGCAGAATTTGGTGTTGAAAAGTGGAGTGAAGACGCACCAGGGAATACCGCAAGAATCATTGATACTTTTAAGGAAGCCGCAAAGATCGCAGCTGACAGTGGAGAACGCTTAGCAGCAGAAGGAGAAATCTGCTGGGCAGGCATGCACAGCTGGAAGGACATGCTGGACATCCTTGAGGGAGTAGGAATGCCTGAATCTCTGGGCTTCCAAGCTGACCTTGCCCATACCTATTTATACCTTCTTGGATACAACGCGCCCGAGCATGCTTTAGTAGGTGAAAACTATAGTGACGAGGAATTCTGGTCAGCGTACGAAACAATGACTGATAAACTTCGCCCTTGGACGATCGACTTTCATGTAGCTCAAAATGACGGAACGGTTCATGGTGCTGGCACACATGATAAGACAGGTAAGCACTGCCCAGCCGATGATCCAAACGGAAAACTAGACATAGTTAAAGCATCCGGCTACTGGCTCAAAGACGCACAAGAAAGAGGAATTGAACACATCTGCTGGGATGGTTGCATGTTCCCTAACGAAATGCTCGAAAAAGTTGAGACGTGGAACACGATTCTTGATACCATGATCAAAGTGCGTGATTCCCACGGCTGGAGTTAATCAAGGTTCTAAAATTAATCTAAATAATAAAAACCGCAGACTATAAGCGTCTGCGGTTTTTTTTGGGGAAAGAAAGGTAAGAAAAAAGTGTTTCGGGATTATACGAAGCTTCACCTGGTAGTAATACTTTGGGGCTTTACAGCAATACTTGGAAAATTAATAGAGCTTGATAGTCCAGTACTCGTTTTTTACCGAGTAGGGGTTTCAGCAATCCTTCTAGCTGTTCTCTTGAAGTTACTTTCTATAAAAAGCGTCGATCAAAGAGCCAGTAAAATGAAAATGATTGCCAATGGAATCCTTTTGGGAATTCACTGGACCCTTTTCTTTCTGGCCGTCAAAATTGCCAATGTATCAGTCTGCATGATAGGTATGGCAACGACTTCACTTTGGACCGCAATCCTTGAGCCCATTATCGTCAAAGAACGTTCATTTAAGCGATATGAATTTGGGTTAGGTGCTATAATGATTGGCGCCATAATCCTAATTACTGGCGGTGATTTTAATTACTTCCTTGGCCTAACAATATCAATTCTATCAGCGGGTATAGGGACCCTGTTTTCTATTATTAATAGCCGATTCACAAAACACCACCATCATTTCTCAATTGCATTCTACCAGATGCTTGGTGCCACTGTCATAGCCGGCATCGCAATTATAGGCCTAGGCATTTGGAATCAAGAAATCCCAAAAATGTCAATGGGCCTTGATGATGCTGGATGGTTACTTCTTTTAGTGAGTTTTTGTACAGTTTACGCCTATGCCCAATACATTGAATTATTGAAGCGCCTAAGCGTTTTCACTATTCATTTGGCCTATAATCTCGAGCCAGTTTACGGAATGATCTTTGCAGCCTTGTGTTTTCAAGAACATCAACTCTTTGGACCACTCTTTTATTTTGGAGCAGTTATAATTTTCATATCAGTTATAATTCATTCAGTTTTCGAAAATTATAAAGCTAAGACCGTGATCCGCTTGAAAAATTAATGACAAACTATTAATATATCTATTTTATGAGACCGCTTCATCCCTTGAAAATATTTACCTTTTTCACTTTAAGCACGGTAGCTACACACATGGGCTACTCAGAAGAAGAAAACGAAGTAAAGGCCATTAGTTTTTATAAAGACATCAGACCAATTTTTCAGGCTAATTGCCAAGGCTGCCACCAACCATCAAAAGCCAAAGGAAAGTACATCATGACCAATTTTGAAAAATTGGTTAATGGTGGTGACAGTGGGGACCCAGCCATTGTACCAGGCGATCCAGAGAAGAGTTATCTTGTGGAAGTAATTACTCCAATTGACGGTGAAGCTGAAATGCCTCAAAAGGCTGACCCTCTCCATGAAACTGAAATCGCGCTGATCAATAAATGGGTATCAGAAGGAGCCATCGATGATACCCCAGAAGGAGCGAAGCAGAAGTTCACTGCCGAGAATCCCCCTGAATATATTCAACCCCCGGTAGTGACTGCACTCGACTATTCACCGGACGGTTCACTTTTAGCTGTTTCTGGGTTTCATGAAGTTCTTCTTCATAAGGCTGACGGATCAGCTCTCGAGTCTAGGCTCGTTGGTCTGTCTGAAAGAATTGAATCAGTTTCCTTTTCGCCTGATGGAAAGAAAATCGCCGTAACTGGTGGTCTACCAGCAAGAATGGGTGAAGTCCAAGTATGGGATACTGATACAAAAAAATTAAGCATCTCCGTTCCCGTCACCTATGACACCATTTATGGCGGTAGCTGGTCCCCAGACAGTTCGATCATCGCCTTCGGCTGCTCTGACAATAGCGTCAGAGCGGTGAATGCAAAAACAGGCAAACAAGTTCTCTTCATGGGAAGTCATAACGACTGGGTCATTGATACCGTGTTCTCTGTAAAAGGAGATTACCTCTCTTCCGTTGCTCGGGACATGTCTGCCAAATTAACAAAAATTGACGAGCAAAGATTTATCGACAACATCACCTCTATAACACCTAAAGCACTAAAAGGTGGAATCCTGACGGTTACAAGGCACCCGACCAAAGATCATATACTCTTTGGTGGTGCTGATGGCGTACCAAAAATTTATCGAATGCAAAGGGTCAAGAAAAGGGAAATAGGTGATGATTCGAATCAACTGTGGAATCTACCTCCGCTGAAAGGAAGAGTTTTTTCAGTGGACTGGAGCCAAGATGGCAAACTCATTGCCGCAGGTAGCAGTCTCGATGGTAAAGGTTATCTACACATCTATGGTATTGACCCAGAGTACAATATCCCTGGTGATATTGACGGAATCATTAAAAAACCAGTACAAAACCGTAATGGAGGCGAGAAAAACAAGCTCAACGAATACTTCAAAAACGGCATTAAAGTTATCGCTACAATTGACTCTATTCCCTCAGGGATTTATGCGGTGGCATTTCATCCTGACGGAAGCCAAATCGCTGCGGCCGGATCAGACGGAATCGTAAGAATTTATAATACAAGCAATGGAGAAACCATTAACCAATTCGTTCCCGTCCCTATTAACCAATAATTTTTAGTAATATTTAAGACCCGCTAATTCAATCTGAAGCACTAAACCAATTTGATGACTAAAACAAAATTATTCATAACCCTCTTATCGGCAATTTCGTTCTTACCATTACAGTCCCTATGGTCTAAGGAAACTGTCCAAGATTTCAGCAGCATTCAATCGCTAGAGGTTAACCCAAAGTCTGCAAAGCTGGAAAATCCTTTTTCTTATTCACAGGTCATTCTGACAGCTAAATTAGGCAACGGCCAAATTATTGATGCGACTCGTAATGCCAAATCTAGTATTGAAGGAGAAGCTGTTAAATTATCTCAGAGCGGCCTTATTGAACCTATCAAAGATGGAAACGCGACCCTTCATTTTGAACTTCATGGTCAAAAGGCAAGCATTACAGTACAAGTGACTGGACAGAGTCAGAAATTCAACCCCGACTATGTGAGAGACATAATGCCGGTCGTTTCAAGAATGGGTTGTAACCAAGGAACATGTCACGGTTCAAAGGACGGTAAGAATGGTTTCAAGCTTTCACTCAGAGGATATGATCCAATCTATGACATCCGTGCATTCACTGATGATTTAGGAGCACGAAGAGTAAACGTAGCAGCTCCCGACTCAAGCCTATTACTTCTCAAAGCAACTGGAGCAGTTCCTCATGAGGGAGGCCAAGTCACTAAGCCAGACTCAAATTACTACAATATTGTCAAAAACTGGATTGCTGGTGGAGCAAAGCTTGACCTTGCAACTCCAAAAGTAACTGGGATCGAAGTCTTTCCCCAAAATCCTGTAGTCGAAAGGATAGGTAATAAACAACAGATCCGAGTGGTGGCGACATTCGCTGATGGAGTTAAAAGGGACGTGACTAGAGAAGCATTTGTACAAAGTGGTAACACAGAAGTGGCTGAGCCAGAGAAAAAAAGTCACTCACTCATCAACACTATTCGTAGAGGTGAGGCTCCTATTCTCATCAGATACGAAGGTAATTATGCAGCGACAACAGTAACAGTCATGGGAGACAGGTCAGGTTTCGTATGGGAACAACCTCCTGCAAATAACAAAGTGGATGAGCTCGTTGCCTCTAAGTGGGAAAGAATGAAAATAAACCCCTCAGGACTCTGTGATGACTACGAGTTTATTAGAAGAATTTACCTTGATTTAACGGGTCTACCGCCATCATCAGAAGTTGTTCAGGCTTTCATCAGCGATAACAAGCCACAAAGAGAAAAGAGAGACGCAATCATCGATCAATTAGTTGGTTCCAATGAATATATTGATCACTGGACTAATAAGTGGTCTGACCTCTTGCAAGTTAACAGAAAGTTTCTTGGCCAAGACGGGGCAAAAGGACTTCGGGAGTGGATCAGGATGCAGGTCGAAAATAATAAACCTTATGATGAATTTGTAAGAAATATTATTACGGCAACAGGTTCCAACAAGACCAATCCACCGGCCTCATATTACAAAGTCTTAAGAGAGCCCACAGAGCTCATGGAAAATACCACTCACCTCTTCCTTGCAACAAGATTCAACTGTAATAAGTGTCATGACCACCCTTTCGAAAAGTGGACCCAAGACCAGTACTACGAACTAGCCGCTTATTTTGCTCAGGTAGAACTGAAAAGGGACCCCGCTTCAGGGAAGAACAATATTGGAGGAACGGCTGTTGAAGGAGCCAAACCACTTTACGAACTCATTTCAGATAAGAAGGAAGGTGAAGTCATTCATGATCGAACCAAAGAAATTAGCCCTCCAAGTTTTCCTTATTCATCAGGAAGAGACCAATCCAAGCCAAAGCTCGATACTCGTAGAGCTGAATTAGCAGACTGGATCACTGCCCCAGGCAATCGGTACTTTGCCTCAAGTTACGTGAATCGTCTTTGGGGTTACATGATGGGAACAGGAATCATTGAACCTCTTGATGATATCAGGGCCGGCAACCCTCCTAGTAACCCTGAACTGCTCAAGTTCCTTGAAGGTGAATTCATTAAAAGCAATTTCAACATTCAGCACATCCTTCGCCTTATCTGTAAATCAAGGACCTACCAACTTTCCATAGCAACCAACAAATGGAACAATGATGACACTGTCAACTTCTCTCATGGCAAGGCACGTAGGCTGCCAGCAGAAGTACTTTACGATGCAATTCATACATCTCTCGGAGCTCAACCTAATTTTCCTGGCGTCCCTGCAGGAACTAGAGCAGCTCAACTACCAGACGTCGGCATCAAGCTACCTGACGGATTCCTAGATAATGCCGGAAGACCCGTCAGGGAAAGTGCCTGTGAGTGCGAAAGAAGTAGCGGGCTTCAACTCGGACCAATTATGGCTCTCGTCTCAGGTCCAACTGTCGGCAATGCTATCAGTGACCCTAAAAACGTTCTACCTAAGCTCATTGAATCTTCAGAAGACGACACAAAGGTCATCAATGAAATATTCCTAAGGCTTCTCTCACGACCAGCAAGCAAAGACGAACTAACGGCGACTCTATCCATGCTTGATGCAGTAGAAAAAGATCATGCTAATATCGTTCAAAAAGTTCAGGAAAGAGAGTCCCTACTCAAAGAAGAGACTCTAAAAGCCGAGAAACAAAGAGAAACAAAGATTGCTGAGGCAAAAAAATCACTGACTGACTACCAAGCCGGTATCGCCGAGCGCGAAGCAAAGCTTAATAAGGAACAAGCCGATCGCATATCAAATGCTGATAAAGCAGTTAAGGAATTTGAAGCAAGCATTCCACAAAAGGTCTCTGAGTGGGCCAAAGCAAACTCATCAGAATCAAAGTGGGAGGTCATTAATCCAATAGGCTTTAATACAACGAATGGCTCTAAGCTTGAACTTGAAAATGATAGTTCACTTCTGGCTTCCGGTAAAAATGGTATAGGCAATTATAGAATATATGCCACAACGGCCATCGAAAATGTTACAGGAGTAAGAATTGAAACTATTCCTGACCAAAGGCTACCCAAAGGCGGCCCCGGAAGAGCAGGAGACGGTAATTTCGTTCTGACCGAATTTGAAGTTCATGCTTCAGCAGTCCAGAAAAAAGAAGACTGGAACGTTGTTAAATTGTGGACCTTTGATAATGGAGTTGATGGCTGGGAAAAGCCAAACCAAGCTGAGATAAGCGTTGAGAAGGGTGTCCTTAAAATTAACAGTAAGGGTGATGACCCATCAGTCACCGCTTCATTAAACTCGCCAGCGGGATCCTATATGGTTGACCTAAAAGCTGAGTTTCCTGGTCAAGGAAAAGCACATGCCCAGCTTTTCTGGACAACAAAGAAAGATCCTAACATTTCAGAGGAACGATCCACTAGACTCACCTTACCAAGGGGTAAAAAAGGCTGGCAGAACTACCGCTTCTTTTTCCAAACTGATAGTGAACTCACATCAGTAAGGTTCGATCCAATCGATGATAAGAACATTGTTTACATTGACGCGATGCGCGTTAACAGAGCAGAAACTCCAAAACTTGAAAAGTTCGCTCTTGAAAATGCTAAAGCAAATCACAGCCAAGCTGATTACAATGTGACCACTGCCATTGACGGAAAAAGAGACGGCGATAAAAACGGTTGGGCCATTAGCCCAAAATCAAACACAGAGCTCATGGCAACATTTGAGGTAAAAGACCAACCTAAAATAGAGGGCCGTCGCCTCCTTAGATTTGATCTTGATCAAAGATACCAAGGCAAAGACTACTCTATCGGAAGATTCAGAATATCCATCACTTCATCTCCAAAGCCCATCAACTTTGGACTTCCAGGGAACATTGACTCAATTATAGCCAAGGCTGAAAATGAAAGAACCAAAGAAGAGGTAGCTGAAATCACCAAATACTATCGCGAGAATAATGGAGACCTTAAAAAGCTTCAGGAGGGACTTGCCAATGCAAAAAAACCAAGGCCGGCTGACCCAAAAATCGCTGAACTCCAAGCGAACATCAAAGAGGCAGAAAAGCCGATACCTCAAGATTATAAACTCGCTCAACTGCGAAAAGACGCAGGTTTGAGTGAACAACAAAAAAACCAGAAACGCTTAACCGCCGCTCAAGACATTGCATGGGCTATTATTAATACACCGGCATTCTTGTTTAACCGCTAAAAATACAGCAAAACTGAAAAAATTACCGCACATTGATTTATGTATGAAAATCAATGATTTACAAAAAGACTAGCAGTCATATAATTATAATTAAGAAATCATAACCGTTAACAAATAGAGACGATGTTTAGAATACTAGGTGACCCAGGAAAAGACCTTTGCGACAAACACCTCAAACCATCTCGTAGAGATTTCCTCAGAGTAGGTGGAGGTGGAATGATTGGCCTGACTCTAAGCTCAATGCTTGAGCTAAAAGCAAAAGCAAATCAAAGCAAATCTCCTGGTTGGGGCAAAGCCAAGTCTATTATAATGGTTTACCTTCAAGGAGGACCAAGTCATCTCGATCTTTGGGATCCCAAGAAAGATGTTCCTGATAACGTAAGATCTGCCTTTAACACAATCCCTACCAAGATCCCGGGAGTGCATTTCACTGAAATATTACCTGAGCTTGCAAAGATCAATGACAAGTTCACTCTAATGAGAGCAGTAAGCTATGAGCCAAATGGCCTCTTCAACCACACTGCGGCCATCTATCAAATGATGACTGGATACACGACTGATAAAGTATCTCCATCAGGCCAACTCGAGCCTCCTTCACCTAAAGACTTCCCTAACTTTGGTTCTAATATTGTCCGAATCAAGCCACCCTCCGAACCGATGCTACCATTCGTAATGCTGCCTCGACCACTTCAAGAGTCTAATGTGGTCGGTAAAGGTGGAACCGGAGGATTCCTAGGAAGAGCCTACGACCCTTACACTTTATATCCAAGTGGTGGAGATATGGATATGCAGAAAATGACAAGGATCAAAATTGATGACCTTCAACTCAGACCAGACGTTTTTGCAACTCGACTCGAGAGACGCGCTTCTTTAAGAGAGGCAATCTCAAAGAAAATGAACAAGGTCGAAGAAGCGGTTAAAGATTACAACCTCAATGAGTACTACGATCAGGCTCTTAATCTAATCATTTCTGGAAAAGCACGTGAAGCATTTGCTTTAGACCAAGAGAAAATCGCAACCAGAGAAAAGTACGGCAACACTTCATTTGGTGACAGTTGCCTTCTTGCAAGAAGGCTAGTTGAAGCTGGCACCAGCGTCGTCGAAGTCATATGGCCTAAGGTTGCTAACTCGGACAACCACTCTTGGGATCACCACAAAGATCTCACGAAAAGAATGAAGAATCAGTCTGGACCAATGCTCGACAAAGGTTTATCAGGACTCATCTCAGATCTTGATGAGCGCGGAATGCTTGAAGATACGCTCGTTGTAGCCGTTGGTGAATTTGGTCGTAGCCCTCAAAAAGGAGTCAGCACTTCAGGTAACGGAAATAGTGCGGATGGTCGTGACCACTGGCCTTATTGCTACACTGGACTCATTGCAGGTGCAGGAATCAAGAGAGGCAATGTGCACGGAAAATCAGATAAGACTGGTTCAGCTCCTCTTGAAGACCCAGTACATCCGACACAATTACTCGCAACGATTTATCATGCTTTCGGAATCGAGCCTACCTCGATTGTTTATAATCACTTGAACCAGCCACGTGAGCTAGTTAAGGCCGAGGCAATTACTGAACTCTTTGGATAAAGATTTTCTTAGATTAAAGAAAGTCTGATCAAAGCTATGAGCCTGAATGATCAAAGTGTCTAGTTGATGTTAACCATCACTGACCGCCGATTTTCTCAAGGTTCATCAACCTTCGGTAGGCGTGACTTCCTTCGTATCGGTAGCTTAGGTGGATTGACGATGCCTGGGCTCCAAGCAGCCCAGTCTCAGTCGGCGCTAGATAATAATATATTCAAGAACAAATCAATCGTCTTCTTATTTCTGCAAGGCGGCCCACCCCAAATCGAAACCTTTGATCCTAAAATCAATGTCGCCTCTGATAATCGGAGTTGCACTGGAGAGGTTCGAACTAATGTGCCAGGTGTCTGGTTCGGCGGCACCCTACCTAAGCTTGCTCAAAGAGCTGACCGTTTAGCAGTCGTTCGCTCATTTGCCACTAATGATGGAAGTCACAACCCAATGCCTATTCTGACAGGAAAGCATCCTTCAGGAGCCACCATGAGCGCCTTGTGTGCCAAAGCGACCGGAGCATTTCATCCGGAGAGCGGTTTGCCAATGAACACGGTTATTGTTCCGGAAGCTGTGAAGCCAGACCTAAAGCTTGGCAATCCAACATCAACGTTCAGCCTACCGAGAATTAAAACTTCAGTTGCCTCTCCAGGAAATCTTGGGAATGCCTATAAAGGATTCATTCGCAACGGCAGTCCAGAACAATTAGGTAACTTCGATCTAAAATTACCTCGAGACCGATTCGAAGATCGCTACCAACTTCTCGGTGAACTAGATGACTTGAAGCGTCACCTAGATCAGAGCGGTGAAGTCAATGGTATGAGTCAGATTGAACGACAAACATATGATCTTCTTCTTCGCGGTGTATCTGATGCTTTCGACCTGTCCAAGGAAGATCCAAAAACCATTGCAAAATACGACACTAGCCACCTCTTTAACATGTCCGACTACCATAATGGAGGTAAGTATTTTTTATTCAACGGGAAAAAAAAGCTAGTCGACCAAGAACGCTGGACCAATTTATTGGGTAAAGAAATGTTACTTGCTAGGCGCTTATGCGAGGCCGGTTGCGGTTTCGTGACTGTAGTCGATTCGAGTTGGGATTTTCATGGAAACGGCGCCAATAATCCTGGCACCCTCGTAGGCATGAATACGCTAGGAGCCCAAATGGATCATGCCGTTTCAGCTTTCCTTGATGACGTAGAAGCGCGTGGGTTAAGTGATCAAATATTACTCATCGTCACAGGAGAAATGGGCCGATCGCCGATCAAACGCAATAAAGACGCCGGCACCGATCACCACGGAGACTTGACCCCTCTCATGTTTGCCGGAGGAGGCTTAAATATGGGACAGGCGATCGGTAAATCCGATCGAACTGGCAGCCGACCCGCCTCAGAACCTTACGGCCCAGAAAACCTACTCTCTACATTGATGCACACCATGTTCGACGCGAACAAACTTCGCGTGTCACCCGAACTATTACCACCTGATATCACTAAGTTGATTCTCGGAACGGAACCAATTAAAGAACTTTTCTAAACAAATTGGCAGCATTCTAGCCTGAATAACAAAGTAGCTATTTTACTATTTTAGCTTTGGCTAAATAATCAGGATCAATATCCACACCGATTCCATGACCGTTAGGTGCAGTCATCGACCCTTTGCTGACTGTGATCTTATCACCTGATGATTCCCATGGAAAACTCTTCGTCAATCCTTTGTACTCCTGAAATGGACCAGGGTTAGGACAGCATGCTGCAAAAATTCCCATGTAAATAAACCCAAGACCCCCACCCGAAATGTGTGGTGTGCAATCATAGCCTTTCGCAGCAGCCATTCGAGCTACACGCAATGATCGAATGAGTCCACCATAATAAAATATATCAGGCTGAAAGATTCGAACGCCACTATTTTTAACCATCCAATTAAAACGCCACTGACTACTCTCTTGTTCGCCCCAGGCAACAGGAATGTCTAAGGCCTCGGCAACTTTTTTTGTTTCTTCTAGGTAATCGAACGGGACAGGTTCTTCGTAGAATGCAAAATTATTTGCTTCTAATATCTTACCAACTTGAATGGCTTTTTTCACTGAAATGTAAGAACTATTAGCGTCAGCATAAAGAGTACACCTATCACCTAAAGATTCTGCAACCATGGGAATTAATTTCTCAGTCCTTTCAGGGACAACATCAGCCACCTTCATTCTTCCTCCAATTTTAATTTTTAATGCTTTCGCTCCGATACTGTCTACCGAATTAATAATACGCCTGAGGGATTCCTGAGATTCTCTAGAGCGATGATTATTCGCTATGTAGAGGTCAATGGTCTTGCGCAAACTTCCACCCAAAAGATCCGCTACTGAACACTTGGCAACTTTTCCAAGAAGGTCAAGAATTGCAAATTCAGCGGCTGCGAGTTGAACCCAAAATAATTGCCCCTGCATCTTATAATTGCTTCCATTAAGAAAAACGCCATCCACTAATCGATCAAGATCTCGTGCGTCTTTACCGCGCATATAAGGAGCGATAACCTTGGTAAAAACTTGCTGGCTTAGCTCGGTCTTCTTTGGATGTCCAACCGACCACCCTTCAGCACTATCTTTCGAGCGGGCTCGGATAAACCATTCGGAATCCCTTTCATACAATTCAAGCGAATCGATAATAATCGGGTCAGGGAGGCGCTCACGGCTAATAAATGGTACAAAACTCCCTATGGGATCTAAGTCCTTGGTGCCTGACCGAGCAATTCCGCCCATCATTACTACTGCAGCGGGGATACTTTTGGAGAAAATAAAACTCCTTCGTTTCATATAGTTTCATATTTAAACGATAGGATAACAGAATGACACTATATTTGTGAAAAACGATTAACAGAATCACACAATGAATAAGATTAATTGATGCTTTTACTATTTTTTACGGGTGTATATAAAATCTTATTAGACTTATGTCTAAGTTGGTACATTTTAATGTGCTATACAAAATATAAAGTAAATAAATACTGATCTGCCGAAACTAAAAGTTGATTCATATGAAAAATCTACGGCATGCCGGATATGTTAGAAGATCATTAGATGAAAATGATACTACTGATTCACAAACTTCAGATATCAAAGAATATTGCAGAAATGAATCGATCAAAGCTGATTTCTACATTGATGAAGATTTAAGCAACAAAAATGCAGAGAAATTTCATAAACTTCAAGAAGATGTTCTTAGTGGAAAGATTGGGACAATCATAGTGTCCCAGCTTGATCGCATTAGCCCAAAAGCCTCCGAGGGCTTGAAGATCATTGATGATTGGCTAGAAAAGAAAATAACCATAATATCAGTTAATGAAAATCTTCGGTTTGAGGGAAAAAAAGGGGAACTGGCCAGAAAGATACTTAAAGCATTTACAAAATGGAACCAGTCATCTCGAAGAGAGCGAGCCATTAAAAGTATAAAAATAGCCAAAGAAAAAAATCCGGAAAAGTTCAAAGGGCGAAAGACTGGAGCTTATGCAGTAGACGGTGATAAAATTCTCGAACTCAGATCCAAAAATACGTCTTTTGTAAAAATCGCACAAACCCTAATGATAGGGAAAACGACAGTGCAAAATCACATCGAAAGAAAAGCGGCACTTGATGTTGAATCTGCATTATCGCTAATGGTAAAGCAAAACAACCTAGCTGGAGATTTTAAATTAAATTTTGATTTTAAAAATGGACTCAACGGCACATTCGAAGCTAACGGAGTAAATGAAATAAAAATACCAAAATTTGCATTATCCATTCTTATGAAAGCTTCGAAGAAATGGTATGCGCTTCATTTTGATAAAGACAAAGAGCATTACAAGAAGCTGATGACCAAAATTGCTTTTCTATGGTATGATCATGATTCATTTGAAGACTTGAATAAAGTTATTCCGATTGACCTGATTAGGGAAGCCGAAGCAAAAGTCACTTAATTCCTGTAAACTCTTTGAGCGGTTGCTTTTAGCCACAATTGAAGAATATTAAATGTAGCAGGGGCCTAACCTTCAGTTCACGCTGTCGGTTCCCTGTAAATGATGAAAATCATTTTGGGTCGTTTGTCTATGGTCAGATAAACGGCCCTTTTTATTATCTTTAATGGCCTAATACCGATTCATTTATTTCTTAGGTTTTCCGACAGCAATCCACATTAAATATGATAAAGATCCAAGGAAAATACATCCTAAAGTAAAGTACCGTAAAAACACCGTTAAGAAATAATCTGGATCTTCATAATGTGAAAAAATCGTCAGAATTCCAAAGGGTATTGTTATACCAAATGCACAGCATGCGAATTGAACATAAATCTCATTACCGCCTAAACCAAAATTTTCTTCAGTCTCTTCACCTTCCTCCTCAATAAAACTTTTCACTGTAATAAGCTCACCCATTAATCTACTAAAAAGAAATCCAACGACAGGAAAAATCCACCATTCATCAATAATCTGAAAGCCCTTCCAATCATCTTTCAAAAGATAACTCATAACGAGAAGCAAAACCAGTGACACGAGAACTCCTAAAAATCCCATTAAAGACGCACACCCCTTATTACCTACCTCGGCCAATTGATTATCCTTCTTCACATATTTTTATACTAACAGAACAATTATTACTCATCAAGTCTTTCCCAATGATGAAATTACGTCGATAAAGTTATACATCATAATCTCACATTAAATTTTCTTCTTTTATTAGGTCTTCGTAATTACACAATTCCACATATGATGTATTGACCTCAGTATGTAGAGTTGTAACAATGTGAAAAGACCCATGAATGAATTTCAATACCAGACAAAACTTGCTGAACTCATAGAGCCACTAAGTCCAGAGGAAACATCACAATTCAACACTCAATACGGCAACTCTAAAAAAGACCCCATCATTGCATTAGTCATTAGCCTGACATTCGGTTTTTTTGGTGTCGACAGATTTTACTTAGGCGACATCATTCTTGGCATTATAAAGTTAATTACCCTGGGAGGTTTAATAATATGGTCCATAGTTGACCTCTTTATTATTATGGGTAAAACAAGATCACAAAATTTGGATGTCGCCCAAAAGATAATTGATTCATTAGTTGATAGTCGTATCCAAACTTAGCAAAACTTTAACTTAAAGTTGTATTCCATTCAAAGTAATTGGTAAAATTGGAGTGATGATTAAAGCATCTCTATCAATAATCTTGGCCTGCACTGTTTCGTGCTCGAGCTATAAATCACAACCCTCGGAAAACAAAACTTCTGATCACTCAGCGTTAATTCGAGTGAATAATGAACAAGATTTGTATGAAGCATTCGATCAAATTACAGACACCAAAGTTATTGAATTAAAGAATAGAATCTACAACCTAGATAAACCTCTAATTCTTAACAACCTTAGTCACATCACTATTAACGGAAACGGTGCGGTTCTTGTTCTAGATTCTCTAGTCAACGATGTCGTCGAAATGAACAGGTGTCATAACGTTACTATAGACAATATAAAAGCACTGCATAAAGAAGCTGATGGACCTGTCGGATGTACCGGTAATGTGATCCTAATTAGTGATGGTTCTAATATTACTATTATTAATTCAGAGTTAAATGGTTGTGGAGTTGTAGGAGTATCCGCTTACAAAAGTATAAATCTAAAAATCATTGGTAACTACATTCACAAAAATACGCATTACCCAATAATTTATGATGGGCCTTCAGCAACCATAAAAGATAACGTTTTTGAAAATAATGGTAATCAAAATAAGATAGCTTACATGGCCGGATCGCCTTGGCCCCCTCTACAGTTTTATAACAAGAACGTAACTACGAGCGAATTAATTATAGAAGGGAACACCTTTGGAGGATCCCAAAATTAAATTATATTGGTTTAACGGAGCGACTTATATCTATGATGCCAGTGACTTACATTGGAATTTCACACGAAAGATATGACAATAAATCCAATGATTAGATCCTTTCTTTCTTAACCATGAATAAGATAACAAGTGTTTTTGATCATTCAGATTATTGGTTTCTTGATAGCTTCAAATTAGAAGGAGATCACATCACTGTTGTTTTAAAAGAGGGCATTATATCAAAAAATAGTGAAAATGTAAAAATCACTGGTTCTGAAAAAATTGAAGACTGCTATCCAATAGAGGTTACTGAAAATAGTAAGAAGGTTAATATTAAATTTATCAAAGTATTAGCCCACCAAGTAGTAGATGAATCTTTTGCGATTCCTGAAGAGGGTAAAGCAGATGGAAAAGTTTTATGCCTTCATCATGAGTCAGCCTATCTAAAATATTTAATAGATAACTCTTTAGTTTCACAGCTCATAGATGACCCAATTCTACATTACTCTTTAAGCCTAACTGATGACGTTATTGACATCATCACAACACAACACCCTGAGGTAAATATATTGAGTTAAATAAGAATTCTTGTTTTAGCCTATAGTTATATAATAATCAAAGCATGAAATGGCTAATCATGATTAGGGTATTCTTTTTTTTTCTGACTGTGATTAGCTCTTTTGGGCAGGTTTTTAGTAATGATCAATTAGCCACAGATTTATTGGAGCTTCGACCGACCAAGGACAAGTTAATTTTAGAGAGCAACAAAAAAGCGCTCCGATTAAGGGTTTTGTGTTACAATATTCATCATGCTAAAGGAGTGGATGGAAAACTTGATATACCTCGTATTGCACGGGTTATTTTATCCATTAAACCTGACCTAGTTGCTTTGCAGGAAGTGGATCAAAACACTACAAGGTCTGGTAAAGTTAATCAAGGATCTGAGTTGTCTCGTTTAACAAAAATGCAGAGTGTTTTTGGTGCAAATATTAAATTTCAAGGTGGTCATTATGGAAACGTCATCCTCTCACGTTTCCCTATCGTACAAAAAAATAATTTTCACTTACCTAATTTTAATTCGGGCGAACAGCGCGGACTCCTTGAATCGCTCATTAAGTTTCCAAACGAACAAAGCGTCTATTTCCTGGCAACACATTTGGACCACCGCCGTCTAGATAAGGAGCGACTTGATTCGGCAAAATTCATTAATCAGATGAATAGTGTTTCCAATTCCAATAATAGACCTGCTATTTTAGCAGGAGATTTTAATGATGTTCCTGATAGCCCCACATTAAAAGAGTTCGGTAAATTATGGATACGAACTAATGCTGAAGCAGCTCCGACTGTGCCAGTCATGAAACCCACTCGTCAGATTGATTACATTATGGTACGACCAAAAGAACGTTGGAAGGTAATCAAATCTAGAGTTTTAGATGAAAGCATTGCTTCAGATCATCGGGCTATTCTTGCTGTTATAGAATTAATTAATTAGCTTCAAAATTATCAAAAAGAAGTAGAATAACTATCTGAGATCTTTATTAACTTTAATTGCTTTTCAAATCCTTAAAAATTGAAACCAATAAGCAAACACCTTATCATTAAAGGAACCCAATAAAAGAAATGATGAAACGCGGATTAATTTACCTCGCCTTTTTGCTCCCACTCCTGCCCCATGCTCTTGTCAGCCAGGTGCACTATTTCGAAAACGGGCGCCCATGGAATCAAAAGGCGGGCTCGGGACCAGACGCCAAAGTGAACGGTTGGTTCTATAATCTCGGAATCACCGGAATGCGGGCCGAGCTCATCGCAAAGGAACCAAATTTCCTGCTCATTCAGCATGTCTTCGACGGAAGCCCCGCAGCGGGCAAGGTCAAGGTGGGTGACCTCGTAGTGGGAGCTAACAGTCGTGCGTTCGAGACGCCCCATCGCAATGGGTACGGTATGAAGGTTTTCGGTCCGGACGGGCCCCTACTCGACTTCGCAATGGCCCTGGAAGAAAGCCAGAGCAAGGACCGAAATGGCCGGTTGGATCTGGATCTAAAGCGAGAAGACAAGACCATCAAACTCACCCTGAATGTCGGCACTCAGTACGGAACCTACAGTCCGAAATACCCGGCCGAATGCGCAAAGAGCACACGAATTCTGAAGGGTCTCCTCAGCTATCTCGAAAAGACCCAGCGTAAAGATGGCTCCTGGGGAAGCCCCCCACATGACACCTTTGCTCCTCTCGCTTTGCTGGCTAGCGGCGATCCGAAGCACATCGAGCTCGTCAGGAAAAACGCCAAGTTTCATGCCAGCACCACCAAGGTCAAAGATAGGAGCTGGCTCATCAATTGGCGCTACATGGCAGCCGCCATCGTAATGAGTGAGTTCTACCTTGCCACTGCTGAGAAGTGGGTGTTGCCAGAACTCCAAGAGATCTACGATTTCCTGATTTCAAGCCAGTATGTGAACATGGCCCAGATCGACGAGAAGTCACGTAAGACCCACCCCGGGGCCGTCCCTAAAGACAACATGGGTGCCCATGGTGGTTGGGGACACAACCCAGGCTTCGAGGGTTATGGTCCAATCAGCATGCTAACTGGACAAGGCGCGCTGGCCTTTGCCATGATGAAGCACTGCGGCATCAAGGTGGATCGTAAGCGTCACGACAAGGCCTACGATTTCTTAGTCCGAGCCTCTGGCCGTAACGGCTACGTCTGGTATGCAGACCAAGCAGCCGGGCAGAATAACTGGGCCGACATGGGACGAACCGGCGCGGCTGGCATCGCCAATGCCATGAGCCCATACAACGACGAAAAGTATCTCGAGCGGGCCCTAGCCCACGCCAAGGTAATCGGCCGGCATCCGGAGAGCTTTCCCGACACCCACGGATCTCCGGTGATGGGCATGGCATATGCTGCCACCGCTGCGCACCTTGATCCTGCGAGCTTCCGGCGCTTGATGGACAAAAACAAGTGGTGGTTCATCCTCTCCCAATGTGCGGACGGAACTTTCTATTACCAACCCAACCGTGACAACGCGGGCTACGGCGCGGACTCCCGCCTTTCAGCCTCAGCTGTCACGGCTTTCATCCTGTCACTTGACAAAAAAAGTCTAATCCTCTCCGGGAAGAAGCTTTGACAACGGTAGAGTCATTAGCAAAGGGACTGGTCTACCATACAATAAAAAAAGCTCACAAACTTTCTTTATGTCGGGGCTACAGCTAACGATATTCCCACTTCTCTGTTCATAAACTGCCACCAGTATTTAAGTTAGAAAAAACTGCCGGTTGATTATTAACAGTAGTTCGTAAATTGAGACATGAAAAATTCGACTCTAATTACATTACTGTTTTTTGTGCTAACTAACTTAAAAGCCTTTTCTCAAGGTGAGTGGATTGAAGAAACGATTGATCCTGAAACTGGTCTAAGAACAGGTAAAATTGAAATTAATGGAGTTATAGCCACTATTAATTCGGGGGTAGATCTTTCCGGAATTAACCTCGGGGGAGCTGATCTTGAGGGGGCTAATCTCGAAAGAGCAATCCTTATAACAACAAACTTGAAAGAGGCTAATCTTAAAGGTGCAAATTTGACTTATTCCAGATTAAATTCAGCAAATTTCAGCAATGCCAATCTGAGTGAATCAAATTTATCAGGCTCAATCTTGCAGGGATCAGACTTTAGTTCTGCAAACCTTTATAAAGCGAATATTAGTTCAACAAACATGAGTAATTCTAATTTTAAAGATTCTAATTTAGAAAATGCATATCTCTATAGTGTAAGCATACAGCGCACCAATTTTTCAGGAAGCAATATTAATGGATCTTCAATCTACCCTTCATACAACAGCAGCAACGAAAGCGTACAAGCTATTCAAAATCTTGATCTCAAAATTCAGCTAGAACAATTAAAAGCAATGAATGCTATATCTGATAAAATTGAAATTCTTAACACCAGAATTAATGAACTTGCAGCTAAGGTTGAAGAAAAAGATGAAAAAATTGCTATTCTTGAAAAACGCCCAACTCTTGAAGAGGTCCAAGAAGGGCGCGCTGGATCGATAGTATTAGCAGTTGAGCCAGATCGCGATAATATTACTTTAGGACTAACAATAGAACAAAGTGATAATCTCGTTGAATGGACTAAGCTAAATGGAGAGATGACACGCACTATCCCAATTCCAGATGGCAAAAAATTCTACCGCTTTGCTTTGGATAAGTAACTTACACGGAAAACGTAATGGCAGAGGATTTTTACTTAATAATAATTGATTGATCCTTTAAACTAAAATCAATATACTAAAACAATGAAAATTCTTAGTGTCCTTTTAATGACGGTTTTTCTTGTATCGTGTGGTGGTGGGACCTGATGAGCAAGCAAGCTTACAGATAGTCTATCTGTTAATAGAAATGATGAATCAAACAAGAGTAGTCTTCAGATGATAAGCAAAAATAGTAATTCTTTGCTAGAAAGCCAAAATTAAAATCATGAATTTATTTCTGAAACTCTAATCGTGTTTCCGACTAATGAGCTTAGTCACTTGATTCTTTGCGAAGGTAAAAAGCATGTTGTAATAGCGATTTGAATCTATATTCTCTCCAGTATGTCTGATAGGAAGCCGCCAATTCTCTCCTCGATTTCCAATGATCGGTTGATGTCTTTGGATGCTTTTCGCGGATTTATCATGTTTTGGATCGTAGGTGGCGAAGCGCTCGCTCATGCGCTTACAAAGTTAGACGGGGTTCAATCAGAAGTACTAAATACATTAATAATTCAGCTACAACACGTGAGTTGGGAAGGGTTTCGGTTTTATGATTTGATTTTTCCAACCTTCGTTTTCATTGTTGGAGCTTCCGTGGCGTTTTCATTAGGAAAATTGCAGGCTTCGGGCAGTCGGCGCGCTGCGGTCCGGCGGGTCATTTGGCGGGGGTTTTTGCTTTGGTTGATCGGCATTATTTATTACGGAGGAATCTCAAATGGATTATATGATGCTGAAACGAACAAGGGGGTGAGGTTGCTAGGTGTCCTACAGCGGATAGGGATTTGCTATTTGGTTACGGGGTTACTGTTTATCTATTTACCTGTGCGCGGGTTGGTCGTGGCATTTCTGGTTTTACTTGGTGGTTATTGGGCACTTTTGTCTTTTGTGGCGGCGCCTGGCCAAGAAACGGTGAGTTTTGAGGCGGGCCGGAATATAACGAATTGGTTTGATTCAAAATATTTGCCGTTTTCTAAGTGGAGTGGGGCGTATGATCCGGAGGGTATTCTTTCCACATTACCGGCAATCGCGACCTGTCTATTGGGAGTTTTTGCGGGACTGCTTTTGAAAAATGAGGGGCTATCGCGAGGGAAGAAGGTTCTATTATTTTTCGGAGTTGGGGTGATTTTTGTTTTGTTCGGGCATTTATGGGGTGGGTATCACCCGGTAATTAAGTGCCTTTGGACTTCCAGCTTTGTGATTTTGGCAGGTGGTTGGAGTTTGATCTTACTAGCCCTCTTCTATTTGGTGATAGACGTAGTGCAGCTCAAAAAGTGGGCAATGCCGTTTGTCTGGATTGGAATGAATCCGATTGTGATTTACTTGCTCTCAAGTGTATTAGATTTTAATCATATCGCGAAGCGGGTTTTAGGTGGATCGGTGGGAGACTGGGCGGATGGAATCTTGCCCGGATTAGGTGCGCTATTGATCGCTGTGGGTGGAATGTTTCTGATATTCTGGTTGTGCCAGACTCTTTACAAACGAAAAGTCTTTTTACGAATTTAGAGAAAGTGCTGAAGTGTCCCGACAAGATAAAAATCCTTCAAGAAAGAAAAATTAATTAGAACGAAACCTGAACGAAAAACCTCTATGACAAAGAGTTTTTACTGCAGCCCGCCGCTAATTCTTTTCGGAAAATCTGTAGTTATAGAGTCTACACCAAGATCTCTGAAGTGACGAGCCGTATCAATGTCATTGATGGTCAATAAATAGCCCCTTTATTAACTAATGCTCATCGTTCATTTTGAACAAACTAGATAAAAACTAACAGAATCAGAATAACAATGAAGATATTTTAACATTTATATTGTTGCTAGTATTTATATTGTTCTGTTATGCAGTGGTTACATATTAAAATAAAATTCAAAACTTAAGATAATGAAAAAAATAACAATAGCGTTAATGTCATTTTGTTTTCCTTGCATGTGCTTGGCGGATGATCATGCAAAGGGTGAAGATATAAAAAGTCCATCAATCTGGGTGGTTCGACATATTGAGGTTGAACTTGATAATGCCAAGGATTTTGAGGCTGCGGTAGCGAAGAAAACTCAAGAATACAATCGTAAAGAAGGTGCGGATTTATGGGCTACGTGGAAAGTTCTGACAGGCCCTCGAACAGGGCAGTACGCGCGTTTGTTCGGTGTATCCTCTTGGGCTGAATTAGATAAAGCCAATACGACTAATACTATCAATATTCCAAGAGGTAATGAGGAAAGTAGCTACTGGAGGGAAAATATTACCCCCTTACAAAAAACCAAAATTGCCCCTATGGAGGTTTGGATGAATGTTCCTGGAACAGAATATAATAATTTAGAAGAAGGCGTTCCAACAAGATACGGAGTGATTCAAAAGTGGAAGATGAAGCCTGGGATGTATCAGAAAAAAACAGCTCACGAAGTTAAGATGTCAGAGGCTCTTGCAGCAAGTGATTTGAAAATCAGAGGGCAGGTTATGCGATTTGAATCAGGTGGTGATTTTATGACTTTTGGTCGATGGATTGGTTTTAATTCATGGGAGGAATTTGGAAAATTTCGTGAGTGGGGGAACTTAGGTAAGATTTACGACGCCAAGCACGGTGAAGGTTCTTGGACCAAGTACTTGGAGGGTTGGAATTCGATTCACCAAGATGCTGGTAAAACGGAAATTGAATATTTGGAGTATTTAAATGATTTAAGCTCAATTGAGCTAAAAAATTAAGACTCATCGATAATACTAAGTCATAGAAGATGTTGAATTAACTGGAGGAAACTGGTGAAGAAAGTTCAATGACAGAGAATTTTCACTTCAGCCCGTCACGGATTTTCTTTGGAAAGTCTGTAGTAATAGAGTCTACGCCAAGATCTCTAAAGTGACGGGCTGTCTCAATGTCATTAATGGTCCAGCAATGAAAAGTTAATCTGGATTTTCGCAAGCTTTTGACAAAATTTGAATCAACCACCTCTTTATTAGCTTGAGTGCCTATTCCACTAGCTGAAGATTTTTTTAGAGTTTTAAACAATTCGGTTTTATCAGGAGACCAGTTTCCTGTTTCCTTATTTTTTTTGTAGGACTCTAAGAAATTAGCTTCGATGTTTGGCCACTTGTTGCGGCATGCCTTGATAACTTGATAATCAAAAGAAATAAAACTTATCTGATTGGCTAACTCTGGCCGCTTATCTATTCTTGGATCAAGCACTTTGATTAAAGGATCCACAATCTCAGTTCCACATTTAATTTCGATAAAGAATTTTTTACCCATCGGCAAAGAATCTATAATTTGCTCTAGTGTAGGAATACGAGCACTAGAAAATTTTTCACCTTTCCATGACCCCACATCAATACTCTGAAGCTCTTTGAGCTTAACTTCTTTCACAAGAAGATTAATACTTCCTCCACTAACCTTAGATGTATTCGCATCATGAATTGCAATAATATGTCCATCATGAGTTAAATGAAAATCCCCCTCAATCCCATCAGCTCCAAGCTTCCATGCTAGGTTAAATGCCTCCATTGTATTTTCTGGAGCAATACCAGATGCGCCCCGATGCGCAATGATCAGTGGCGGCTCGGATAAAGCTAAACTTATTAGAATCCAAAAAACTAAAAGCAATGACTTCAATGGCGATAAAAAATTCATTGTTCGCCAATTTAATTTCATACAATTAGTCATAGGAGCACAAAGGTTCGATATATTAGTCGTTTCTGTCTAGAATCATTTTTGCCACACTTAGCTTCATTAGGTACATATAATAAAATAAATTATCGACTATTAATTCGCTTCCACCAAAAAAAGGATTCTCGACACAAGGGCATGAAAAGCGCAAAATAATGTTCCTAATTTTATAGATATGAAAAAAATCACCTCAACCCTAATTACACTAATTGCCATTTCAGGAATTGCTTCTGCTGATCACCATAGCAAATCACTTTTCAACGGGAAAGACCTCACCGGTTGGCAAGACCGCAACGGTAAAGCCTCAAAATGGGAAGTTGTTAATGGAACCCTTCAAGGTCAAAAAAAGACTGGTGATATATGGAGCAAAGAAAGGTATGGAGACTTCATTCTATCACTCGAATTTAAGACAACAGGTAATAGCGGAATTTTCTTTAGAACTGACAATCCAAAAAGTCCTGTCCAAACTGGAATCGAGGTTCAAGTAGAGAAGCCTAATGGCCCAAATAAACATTCCGTAGGAGCTTTATATGATCTAGTTCCTCCAAAGAAAAATAATGCAACGACCGGTTGGAATAAAGTTAAGATTACCGCCAAAGACAATATGATCACTGTAGAAATGAACGGGGAAGTCATTAATGGAATGGATCTTAATAAATGGACTGAGCCTAATAAGAATCCAGACGGCTCAAAGAATAAGTACAAGACTGCTTTAAAAGACTTCAAAAGAGAGGGCCATATAGGTTTTCAAGACCATGGACACCTTGTCTCTTATAAAAACATTACAATCAAGAAGCTCTAGGGTTATAGTTATATAATATATTACAATGAACCTCGCCCGGTTTGGTACGAGTGCCGCATTATCTATTTTGATCTTGGTCAAATTGTCTTTTGCCCAAGACAAAGGATCCATACGCATAAATCAAATACAGCTCATTGGAACCCACAACTCATACCATATTGCTCTTCCTGAAAAGAACCTTAAGAGAATAGGTATTATAAACCGTGGGTTAAAGGATTCCTTGGAGTATACTCACCGCCCCCTCACGGAACAGTTAGAAAAACTTGGAGTTCGTCATTTTGAGTTAGATATTTTTGCGGATCCCAAAGGAGGTCACTATTCGAGAAGTAGCACACCCGGTCTATTAGGTCTAAATCCTCCAGTAATGTTTAGTAAAGAAATGGAAAAGCCAGGATTCAAAGTTCTCCATGACTCCGCAGTCGACTATCTAACGACGACACCCACCCTGATATCTGCATTAAATGAGATTAAAAATTGGTCAACTAATAACCCTTCCCATGTTCCTATTTTCATTCTTCTTGAAATGAAAGATAAAAGCCCAGTTCCACTAGCCAAGAAACCAGTTCAATTTAATCGAGCTCTCCTTGAAAAGGTGGAATCTGAGATCCTTAGTGTATTTAAAAAAGAGAAAATCATTACTCCAGACTCAGTCAGAGGAAAGTTTAAAACGCTTAGAGAAGCGGTACTGACGAAAGGGTGGCCCTCTGTTGATACCTCTAAAGGAAAGGTCATGTTTGGGTTAGATAATGGAGGAAAGATTCGTAACATGTATATTGCGAAAAATCCATCGCTAGAAGGAAGGCTTTTATTTGCAAGTGTTGGCGAAAATGATCCAGGGGCCGCCTTCTTTAAGCTCAATGATCCTCTAAGAGCGCATGCCCAAATAAAGCGCCTTGTGAAAGCAGGATTCATGGTTCGTACCAGAGCTGACTCTGATACACGAGAAGCAAGAAAAAATGAAACAACGAGAAGAGATAAAGCTCTATCTAGTGGAGCTCAATTCGTTAGTACAGATTTTCCAGAGCCAAATAAAAAATTCTCAGACTACTCAGTCTCATTCGAAAAAGGAGCCAATTTCAGGGTCAACCCTGTGAGCGGAAAGAACTAAATTATGAAACTTATTAATTGCTTAACTTTATTTATAGTAATTTACATTACTTATATAAAGGCAGAGGAACCCAAGTCCCTTGATCCTAACTACAGACTCGATCTCTTTGCTGATAATTCAATGGTATCAACACCCGTCGGGTGCACAATAGACCATTCAGGAAGACTCCTGGTTATCGAGTCACATACTCATTTCAGACCTGATGATTATAAGGGCCCAGAAACTGATCGAATTCTCGCCTTCACTGATACGAATGGAAATGGAAAAGCTGACAAAGTTCAAACCTATTACCTAGGTGGCACTCATACGATGTCGATTACCAATGCAGGTAAAAATGCTACTATCGTAGCGACAAGAGGCGAAATATACAGACTAGATGACCTCAATAATGATGGTACTGCAGATTTAAAAACAGAGATAATAAAGCTAGAAACTGAGGGCAATTATCCACACAACGGACTTTGTGGCTTAGTACTGACTTCCGACAAATCCAAACTTTACTTTGGATTCGGTGAAAACCTCGGGAAGGACTATGAGATTGTTAGTCATCTTGGAAAAAAAGAAATCACTCGCCTCAAGGGAGGTGGAGAAGGAGGAAATATATACAGCTATAATTTTTCTGACGGATCCATGAAAAAAATAGCTACTGGTTTCTGGAATCCCTTTGGAATCTGTTTAACCAAAGAGGGAGAAATGTTTGCGGTCGATAATGACCCTGACCAAAGACCTGAGAACCGACTGCTAAAAATTATTCCTGGAGGAGATTACGGCTACCAATTCAAATACGGAAGACCTGGAACTGATCCTTTACAGGCATGGGACGGCGAATTACCAGGAACACTACCCATGATCTGCGGTACAGGTGAAGCTGCATGTTCAGTGATTCCATATGGAAATTATTTATGGGTATCAAGCTGGGCCTTAGGACAAATTGAACAGTATGAACTAAAGGAAGAAGGTTCTAACTACTCAGCCACAATGAAAACCATCGTCAAAGGTGATGCCAATTTTAGACCAGTCGATTTTGCTCATGCTAAAGATGGTTCGGTTTTTTTCACGGACTGGGTAAATGCAAGCTATCAATTGCATGGACAAGGCAAGATATGGAAACTCACTCCGGTAAAAGGAAAGATGCCAGAAAAAATAAACTCTATCAGAACTGAAACCCTATCTCAAAAATTAAATATTAAATCACTTGAAAAAATTCAAGAGGATCAATTTAAACTCGCTAACTTCTTTTGGCATTACCAGAACTCTGAAAAGAAAATTAATATTGATTGGAAATCTCTCTCGGAAAAATCCAAGGTAGCTTTACTTACATCGACTAGATGGCAAGAAGATCTAGATACTAATCTTATCTCAAAAGCGCTTAAAGATCCCTCTAAAAAAGTACAAATAGCAGTTATACGAATAATTGCTGATCGAGATATGCAAAATTATAAAGAAGATCTAAAGTCTATACTTACAAAAATTGATGACGAGTCCCAGCTATCTAAGGTAACAGCTTCGGCTTTAAAAAAACTCTAAAATAAATTTAGTCATTCTCCGGCTCTAACCCTTTAAGAGTCGCAACTGTAGCGCCCCAACCACCACTTGTTTGATTTCCTAATGTATAGGAAATGACTTCATTCTGCATTTTATCAAGGAGCCTATGTACACCCTCCCTAAGCGTCCCTGTACCCTTTCCATGAACTATTCTTATTAAGAGGATATTCTTTTCTCTACACTCCCTAATATATTCTCTTAAAAGGGAGCTTACTTCATTAGGGCGAAAAGCATGTAAATCAATTTCAGAAGTAATTGGAAGACAAATGGGGTCACCTGATGAGTTTGAATTCGACAAAATAAATGAGTTCTAGCACAAATTAAATTACTAAAAAACAGCTGTTTTTTAACTTATCACGAAAATGTTTACTTTTTTTGCTAAGATTTGGTGAAGTCGAGGAGTTATAATATTAACAGCATGCGCAAGCATGTTACTTGCTGAGACCAGTCGTCCCCTTCCTTCAAGTGGGGTTATAATTAAAGGAAGAGGGACGACTCCTCTCGGGCGAAAGCCCTACTGAGGTAATTATATAAATTCTTATTGTTAAAGTTAAAACTTAACTTGTCTCATTTATAGATTTTAATATTTCACCTTCCTCAGGAAATCGACCAGTCTCCTTCTTTGAATAAATAAGCGTACCATTGGCAGTAACCTCAAATACACCCCCACTGCCTTCAACGATTTCAACGTTTACATCTTCCACCCCTTTTTTAAGTTCATCCGCCAAACTGACGGCTTGGGGTTTGTAATTTCACATTCCTCAGTAAAGAATCGATATATCCATGTTTTTTAAACTTATTATTGATTTTGAATATAAGTATTATAGGCCTATTACCAAGTCAAGCCACTTGAAGCACTAAGAGCTTTGACTCCTAGTTCTTAGCAAGCGAAATACTCAAGGTTTGGGGAGCCGTTGTTATTTTAAGGCTCGGAACAGTGATGATTTTATCAGCGCCGATTCTTATCTTTCCTTTCGATTCCCCAAAATTCCAATTTATAAAATCACCCTCTTTAAATTCAAATTTCTGCAATCTTCTCAATGTCACATCCGTGGTAGCTTCCTTGGGGAGGTTGAATTTTGTTTTAATATCATCAGCCGAATTTAAATATAACGAAACAGTAAATGATTTTTTTTCATCGCTTATTAATTTCCATCTAAAGAATGCATTCACCTGACCCGATTTTTTATCTGATAAATTATTAGGCCAAGGTAAGTCATCGTTAGAAGTCGCATTTGTGAATACCGGGTAAGCTTCATTTTTTTTAACACTCAACCAATCAAATGAATTAATAAGATCATTAACTTGTAAAATTCTCTCATGATTATTGGCATGCCCGAATGATCCCCAGTAAAAATAAAGTGGGTACTTTCTGTCATTCATTGCTTTAACAAATCGGTCATGACCAAATGACCAACCATCATTCTGACCAGAGTAATCCAATGTAATTGGAGGATCCGGTAAGTTGAGTTTCTTTGCCGCCGCATCGTCTGAAAAAGCCATCCTCTGATCTGCGTGTTCTATACCTGCAGGAACGTTCGCTTTGATCGCTGCAAAAATATTACCATGTCGCAATCCAATCCCAAGCGCACCACTACCTCCCATAGAGTTGCCTGATAAATAAACTCTATTCGAATCAATCTTATATTTTTCAATAACCCACTCAATCGTATCTATAACACGACGCTCAACAGGGCGAGTTTCTATACCTGAATTTTTTTTCTTTAGATTTGCATCTCTGGCATGCATTCCACCCCACCACCAATCTCCTTTATTTGCCCTACAATCTACATATAGAGCATAAAAGTTTGAAGGTGAGTGATAAATATCATGATTTCCAACTTGTTTTGTACACTTAACAGCAGAAAAGACATCATGACCCGCAGAGTGTAAAACAACGTAAAGTGGAGCCTTTTTTTTGATCTTTTCAGGGTGAATTACAATAAATGTGTCTGTTTGCGGTGCCTCGTATCCCCACGCTTTTTTTATTCCATGCTCAAAGACCTCCAGCTCTCTTCCACTATTTATGAGCCCTTCTTTCTTTTCAGGAACTAGAATAGGCTTCCAATTTTCATTCTCTGAATAAGCCAATGTTGCCATTGCCCAAATAGTTAATAAAAGTCGTATCATCCCCAATTTTAACACGAAACTATAGGCATTAACAAGCATGGTTAACATTTAGAATTATTTGTTTCCTGATTTTAAAAAAAATAGGTTAGACTTATATAATGGAAAATCTAGAGAGCAAAAATTCTCCAAAAATGATCATGGGTTTTGTCCTTGGTCTATTAGCTGGAGTCCTTGGCGTTTTATTCGCGCAATACACTTTTAAGAGTAATGAACCTCAAAAAGTTTCGACTGTTGAAAAATCTACGAACGGAATCACTAATTCAAATCCCTCAACTAAGACTCCCCGCCTGTCTGTTACTAATACAAGTCCTAGAAAAGACTCTTCGTCTATAAAATCTGATACAGATGAAAAAGAAGATGAGAAAGAAAAAGGAAACGAGATTTTGGAAACGCTCATGGCTCTAGGGGAAGAAAAACAAAAAGAAGGAGTCAGTGATGAAGTCGACAAAATGGCAGAAAGATTTAATCTTACAGTCAGCCAAAAAAGTAAGTTACAAGAACTTCTTGAAGCAAAGGCAAAAGCTCAATCAGAAGCCGGATTGAAGCTATTCACCGGAAAAGCTTCAATAGCCGAACTCATTGCATCAGACGAAGATAATTATTCGGAAATAGATAAGGCAATGCAGGAACTTCTCTCAGGAGATCAACTAGCAGAATATGAGACCTATGCCGAAGAACGCGAGATTGAGAGAATCGAAAAAAAGACTAATGAAGATCTTGGAGGATTAAGAGAAATAGCTGGAATCACTGAGGAGCAAATTGATCAGGCTCGTGACTTGTTTATTGAAATAAATGCCTCTGAAAAACCAGGTTATATGGATATGACAAATATCACTAGAAATCAATTCATGGGAGTCATTGATGATGCTCTAGACAAAAGAATTAGTGGCGTATCCGAGTTCCTAAATGATGACCAAGTCACAAGTTACCGCAAACAACTAGATGGCTTCAGGAAAATGATCTCAGCATTCGTTCCTGATACCACCGAGTAGTCTTTGATCTCAATCGTCAAGGTTTTGTCTGGCGCAATCTAAGACTAGAAATGCAGCCTTTTGATCATCACTTAAATTACCATTTAAACGAACCTCCTTACCAGGTTCAGCAGAACTAACCTCCACGAATTTTCCATCGTTATATAACTTATATTTCTGATCTCTTACCCACCATTTCCCTTTACGTTCACTATATGCCCAAGATTTTTTAGAATCTTTTCCATTAAAAATGGGTAGAAAACTGATACCATTAATCTTTTTATTCACTTTCAATCCCGCAACCTCACTAAATGTTGCATGAAAATCAGCCATATCGATTAGAGCATCAGACTTCTTGCCCGAACTGACCACAGAAGGCCAATTTATTATCATTGGAACCCGAGTTCCGGTGTCATCTAACTTTCCTTTTCCTCCTTGAATTCTTTGGCCATTCAAATTCGAAAAGATAGGCTCTCTAATAAGTTTTTTTCCTTTGGGATAAGAGATAAATCTTGAAGGCGTTCCATTGTCAGCAACAAAAACAAGTAGAGTATTCTCGCGTATTTTTTTCTTGTCTAAAAATTCCACTAGCAAACCTACTTGGCGATCCATCTCGGTAACCATTTCCTTATAATTTAAATACTTACCGCTTGGTGAAACCGGAACAGGATCTCCTAGATCATCAGTGACGTCATGACATAGTGCCATTGAGTAAAAAGCAAAAAAGGGTTTCTCTTCTTTGAGCGATCTAGACATAAAAGACTCAAGAAATTCACGATAAATATCAGGTCCGAATTTATTTTTCGTTTCGGATTTAACGGAACCGTTTTCATAAATCATCGGATCATGATACCTCGGACCTTCATGCCAACCAAAAACACTATAGTTATCAAAGCCCATGCGGAAGGGTTGTTTAGGGTCATTTTTAAGGAGTGTTAATTGCCACTTTCCTGCAACAGCTGTGGCATAACCAGAGTCCTTTAGCGCATGCGCAATAGTTTCCCTTTCAAGGTTCTTTGGAAATTCTCCCCACCGAGGACTACCAATATTTTTTGGGTAGCATCCAGTTAGTATAGCAATCCTTGTAGGATGACAAACTGGCATACTGTAACAGTGCATCGCTTGGATACCATTCCTAGCAAGTTTGTCCAAACGTGGAGTTAGATAAGACTGCCCACCATAACAACTTAATCCTTCATAACCCACATCATCAGCAAGAATAAAAAGAATGTTAGTTTTTTTTATATTTCCTTTAATTAATGAAGGTAAAAATATAAAACTAAAAATTATCGCAATCGGTAGTCTCATTAGTATCAATCAGTCTAAGCATTTAAAATGCATAGGCAATAACACTGTCTCACAAGTTTTTTACATTCAAATACTTGAGATAGTATCATAATTTACTCTATTTGACTCGACCTAGCCACACCATCTGCCGGTGGTGTGGTGTAAGTATTATAACTCGACCTTTTAATACTAAAATTTGATAAATTAGAGACAATTGTGAAAAAATTACTGGATTTTTTGCGTTTTGGAAAAACCCTCACACCTGATGATCTGACAGGAATCTTGGCCACCAATATATGATGAGGGAGGGTGGATATAAGGTAGAAGCCAATAGATGCGTATACCAAAGACGGGACGACGGGAGCTTTGATGAAGACTGACCATAAGATCACTATTAAGTAGGCAGGAGCACTTAACCATACCGCATCTAAATGGAGTGTTAGAATATCCTTGAAAGTCGTTGTGTTTCTAATGTTTTGCTTCTTGAAATGTGACAATCTCAACATGTGCTTGGTGGAATGTATTGCCAAAAAGTATCCACCAATTGCCAGCAGAGGAGGTAAAAAAACAAACCAAAAGAAACATATGACCGATTCAAACAGGAATGCGATCACCGCACTAGAAGACCAATTGATCTTAGTTTTCAAAGAATCAAAAATTGCAAAACTGAGCGTAGCAATAAGAAGAATATATCCAAAGTATGTAATAATCTGATTAATTGTGGAATTAAATGAAACTTGACTGAGGTAGTAAAACGGATCCCAAGTCTGCTGAGTGAAAAATATCGATGGTATAGCCACCACAAAAGAACCTCTTACCCAAGCCCAAGATTTTGGTATTGAAGTTGAAATACCAAAACATTCAATAGCATGTACCCTATCAGCCTCCCCAAAATGTACAGCCGTTAGTACCAAAAATAATAATGTGGTTAATAAGGGAAAAAAGTAAAACAAACCAAAGGTGAAAACCATTAGTAAAATGTACCATCCAAATTTGTTCCATCCTTTTGCCTTAAATTCTCCAGTCTGTGACCAACGTTGAACGTGAAGATCTAAACTGCCATGAGCCATTCCCATAAAAGCTAATGAAATGACCCAGACCCAAGGAGTAAAAGTTGAGGCTGATGGAAAAAATGCGTATGTGACAAAAATAAAAAATAAGAGAGATAAGGGAATAAAAAAAGTTAGCGCCCCGTTTAAACGGGGCGCTTTGTTAAAATTATGTTTATACTCAACCACTTATTCAGCAGTAGGTATAGATCCTTCAGCCTCTAGTTTGGTTAGCATCTGTGCAGCGATTACACAAGCAACACCAAATCCTACTTTGTTTATTACGTCAGCTATGTTGTAAGCGATTTCACGGAAACTTTCGTTGCTTGAAAGAGCAAGCAGAAAACCAACAGGATAAATTATCCAGCCTATAGCAATAAATTTTTTCATTACACCAAGCTGGCCTTGGAAAGACTCAGGTAAATGAGAGGCAGCGCTCGTTACTTGACCGTAGAGTTGTTTTACAATCAGAATCCAAAAGACGCATGAAACGATATAAAATCCCCACCAAACACCTCCACCCAGAGGACTTGTTTCAGCAATCCACGCGAAAACTAGCATTCCAAGGGAAAGGGCACCCAAGTTCCAAAATAATCCTTTGCTTTTTTTCCCGAGGGCTAAAAGTAGTGGAAACTCAAGAACCATTAAAGGTACAGTAATCAACCAGTCGATATACCTGTAGGCGGTGGGAAATGCCGATAACTCACCGACTGTAGCCTTACCATCTACAAAAGTAATAGCGTTAGCTAATGACTCGGCATATATGGATGCCATTCTGTAATAGTGGAAACATGCAACTGCGCAGATAATACCCGCAACAATAGCAACTTTTTTATATTTGTCAGAAAGAGTCCCTTGCAGCATCCATAAATAGATTGCGCCGGCTCCCATTCCAACAATACCCAACCAGAAAAGGTACAAGGTGATACCCTCTGTAGAAAGGCCCGCTTGAAGAGCCTTGAATGTAGAAGAAGAAGTTTCGTTCATAACCGAAAAAACGAGAACAAACTTCTTATGGATTTGAAATATTTTAAAGAAAGTTAATTAGAAATTTTTTGAGAAGATTTAAGATCCTTTATCAAAAAAAAATCGTTATTGATGATGCATTGTCAATTTAACATCTCCAGATTGACGTTGACTAACATAACTAAAATTATTTTATCCTTAAATAAATTTTTGAAAAATTAAAGACTTCAGCATCAAAACCAAGTGCACTTTTTAGCTTAACGTCCCGGTCCCATGAATTTTTAGTTCTAAATATTTTCCACATCTGCTTGAAGGTAAGATTAAGAAAATACTGAAGGGAAGTAACCAGAGGGGTATTAGTCAACGGGTAGTCTGTTCCATAAAGCAACCGTCCAGATAACCGCTCATCGGTGATTACTTTTCTTAGGTTTTTTCTTTTGTTTACTTGAGTCAACGAAGAAATATCAGCAACTAAATTGGGGTATTTTTCCAACATATTGAGCAACCTATCAATATTCTCATAACCATCAGACTTACCCGAACTAGCGACATGAGCCGCGATAACCTTAACACCAAGCTCCAAAGGTAAGGTCAATAACTCAGGGTCACCAAGTCTATCATTAGTCCGAGTAAAGGATTCTTCGTCTCCAGTGTGAACTAATAAAGGCAAATCGAGTTCTATCAGCTTCTTGTAGTAAGGTATATAACGATCATCAGAGGGGTCTATTTCCTGTATATTTGGTAACCACTTTACCAAAACCGCTCCATTATCCTTCGACCAAGCTAATTCATGTAATGAATCTGGCTTATTTGGGTGAACACTAGCGCCAAAGTATAACTCGGGGTAATTCTTAACCTGTTCAGCAATGTACTCATTAGGAACATAAAATTCCATTTTATCTTGCATGATCTCCCCCCTATCATCACGAGGCGCATCAAGAGCCAAAAGGACAGCACCGTCAACGTATTCAGAATCTCGAATCGAATCTACTATTCTGTGCACAAGAATCTGGTCTCCATAATCATGTACCTCTTCTTCACTGCTTCCAAAAGATTTCAAGTAAACATCGAATCTCCAACTATTTCGAAGATCATCGGAAATAATTGCTCCACTATTCCCATGCCCTAGCCCTGCAGTATGACAATGCATGTCAATAATGCCTTTAGGTGGTTCCTCAATATTTTCACTAAAAGGGCCAGAGAAGAAAATCAACCTCAAAACAAAAAGCGCCGTTATAGACCAAAGGATAATAAAAAAAATTAGCATCAATTAATAAATTTGAGGTTCTGGGGTTTCATCTTCACCTTCAAGGAAATCAAAGTCACATCCCTTATCGGCTTGAGTTACGTGATCAAGGTAAAGTCTTGTGTAACCTCTCGCATAGGGATCTTTTCTTTTATCTGAGTCTTCAATGCGTTTTTTAATTTCTTCATCCGAAATCTCCAGATTAATAGTCCTAGATTCAACATCAAGAGTAATCATATCACCATCCTGGACGGCAGCTAGTGGACCACCTGCAGCAGATTCAGGGGCGACATGCAAGACGCAAGTTCCATAACTCGTCCCAGACATCCTAGCATCAGAAATTCTAACCATGTCTCGAACTCCTTCCTTGAGAAGTTTTTTAGGAATTGGCAACATTCCCCATTCCGGCATTCCCGGTGCCCCTATAGGACCAGCATTTCTCAAAACAAGAACAGAATCCTTGGTAACTGGCAATTCAGGATCATCAATACGTTCTGAAAGTTCTTTATAATCATTAAACACAACAGCAGGTCCCGAATGATTGAGGAGTGATGGATCAGCCGCTGAATGTTTAATAACAGCTCCATTTGGCGCCAGATTCCCTCCAAGGACCGTAGTTCCACCATCAGCTGCGATTGGATCATCAATGGTTCGTATGACTTCATCTTTGTGAACCTGGGAATTGATAACATTTTCTGCAAGAGTCTTACCATTCACCGTAGGCAAATCCATATGTAAAATAGACTCCATCCTTTTAAGAACAGCAGGAAGCCCACCTGCAAAGTAGAAATCTTCCATAAGAAATTTCCCTGAAGGTCGAAGGTCAGCAATGAGTGGAGTCTTTCTCGAAATCTCATCAAAATCACTCAAGGACAATTTAACTCCAGCGCGCCCCGCCATGGCTAGTAGATGAACGATGGCATTTGTTGATCCTCCAATTGCCATATCTACCGCAATCGCATTCTCGAAAGCTTTTCGCGTCGCTAAATCAGACGGCTTGGGTCCCTCCCATGCATTATTGACAGCCTGCCTGCCAGCCTCCGCGGCGAGTCTTAAGTGATTTGAATCCATTGCCGGAACGGATGAAGCACCAGGAATTGAAAATCCTAAAACTTCAGCCATTGCCGTCATCGTTGAAGCGGTTCCCATTGTCATACAATGACCTGGTGATCGTGCAATTCCTCCTTCAATTTCTTTCCACTCCTCTTCAGATAGATTACCGGCCCTTCTCTCATCCCAGTATCCCCAGACATCAGATCCTGATCCTAGAACTTGTCCTCTCCAGTTCCCTTTTATCATAGGACCAGAGGGAACATATATCGCAGGAACCCCAGCAGATATGGCTCCCATTATTAGTGCAGGGGTTGATTTATCGCAACCTCCTAGAAGAACCGCACAGTCTATGGGGTTTGCACGAATCATTTCCTCGGCTTCCATCGCTAAGAAATTTCGATAAAGCATCGATGTCGGCTTTGTTAAAGTCTCACCACATGACATTACAGGAATCTCCATCGGAAGCCCTCCTCCCTGAAGAACACCTCGCTTAATGGACTCAACGGTAGATTTAAAGTGGAGGTGGCAAGAATTAAGATCTGTCCAAGTATTCAGAATTCCTACAACCGGTTTTCCATGAAAGTCACCATCACCTAATCCAGACTGCCTAGCCCTCGACCGATGGCCAAAGGCCCTGAGAGAGTCGGGACCATACCATCGGTACGATCTTAGTGTAGCGGGATCACGTTCAGACATTTCTATACATAATCGACCATCATAATCTGATTGGTCAATGACTGGGATTAATTTTTATTGAAAGGGCAGTATTAAGGACGCTAATACTGTCACAATTAGTCCAAACAAACCCATCATAGACATCATAGGGGTCACTGTCCTAAGCGTTTGAGCCTCCTGCATACCTGACATCTTAGTTACGACCCAAAATCCAGAGTCGTTCATCCATGGAATCGGTTTAGAACCGCACCCCACCGCTAGAGCTAAATAGACGGGATGAAAGGCTAAATCCTGAGAAGCGAATGCCGCGGCGACCGGAGCTGCAGTAATCATCGCCACTGTCGCTGAGCCTTGTGCTGTGCGGACGAGTGCTGTAATGAGAAAACAAACTGGCAAAGCTAATGCCTGACTCCCTTGAATTGAACCAATAGATGTTGCTATATCTGTTTGTTTTAAAACCCCACCAAAAGCGGCTCCTGCAGCGGTAATAATCACAATCACGGCACCAGAGGAAAACGCATCAGATGATGATGATTTTAATCTTTCTTTATCTCCTGAACTGCTTCTATAAAGAACAAAAAAAGCAATGAGGGCTGAAATACCTAAAGCAAGATTCTTATCGCCAAGGACCTTCAAAATTTCAAACCCTTCAAGTTTTAAAATACCTTGTAGCGTTCCACCCGTCACAAGGAGAACGGGAAGAATGACTGGAAGAAAAGACATAAACGCTGAAGGCATATGATCTTCATTAGTGAGTCTATCATCAGGTAAGTCGGGTGGAGATAATTTAAATTTTTGCGATGCCCTCTTAGCATAAAAATAACCGAAGGTGACCGTGAAAATGCCCACACCGAGCCCACCAATCATCATAGCACCAATATCAACGCCTATTTCCTCAGCAACGAGTAAGGGGCCCGGAGTCGGAGGAACTAATGAGTGGGCCATAGTACCTCCCGCCACTATACATAAAACATACAAAAGGTAATTACCGCCAGTCCTATGCGCCATCGCAACAGCTATCGGTATCAACAGATAAAAAACCGTATCAAAGAAAACAGGCACGGCGAGAATGAAGCCTGAACACAGAAAAGCGAGTCCGACTCTTTTTTCACCAAAGAGCGAAATGATAACCATTACTACTTTTGATGCCGCTCCCGATTCAAGCATGCATTTACCAATGAGAGCAGCAAAAGCAATAATGAGTCCAACCTTCGCACAACCTCCTCCAAATTCCTGGACGACTCTTTTCATCGGTGAAACCTTGGCGAAGTCATCCTTGAACTGATTCGCAGTTGAATCAGTCATCTTTCCTCGATCCTTTTGGGACTGAGTATGATTCTCAGCATAGCTTTTAAGGGATTTTTCTGGAGTCGAAAAGGATACAACCGTGGCCGCTATAATAAGCGCCAGAAAAGGGTGGACCTTGAGCCAAATCACTAAAGAAAGCACAATTGCCATGCCAAGACCGAGAAGTAAGAAGGGTGTCATATATAAGAGAGGAAAACCGATGATAGGTTCTACCCGATCAACTGGTCAATAACTTCTCCACCCGTTTGAGAGAGTTGTTTGAATCTTCCACCGTGGAAATAGGTGAGTTTATTATCATCTAAGCCCATGAGCTTTAGCATTGTCACGTGTAGATCCCTAATAGGATGCACCACATCGACTGCCTTATCTCCTATTTCATCAGTCCCACCAATAACTGATCCCTTATTAACTCCCCCACCAGCCATCCATAAAGCCATCGCATTTTTATTATGATCTCGACCCAAGCGCTCTCCACCGCCTCTCTTACCATTATCAGGAGTTCTCCCAAACTCTCCACCCCAAACAACTAAAGTCTCATCAAGCAAACCTCTCTCTTTTAAATCTTTTAGTAATGAAGCAATCGGTTTATCAACGGAACGGATTCGTTCAGCATGGGAACGTTTAATGTAATCGTGAGAATCCCAACCCGCGGTATAAACTTGAACGAAACGTACTCCACGCTCAATGAGTCTTCTAGCTAGGAGTAGTCGCCTACCAAACTCTTCAGTCCTCTTATCATTCAATCCATAATCTTCCTGAGTCGATTGATTTTCTTTGTCAATATCAAGTATACCCGGAACCTCCATCTGCATACGATATGCCAACTCATAGCTCTCCATACGAGCTGCTAAATCATTGTGTTGAATGTGACGCTCTGCATGCAGAGCGTTAAGCCCCCCAAGCAAATTTAAATGATTTCTTTGCCCTTCCCGAGTAACCCCTTTGGGAGGATGAAGGTCAAGAATTGGGGAACCTTTTGCACGGAGCGTTGTTCCCTGATAATGAGGCGGCAAGTACCCATTAGACCAATTCGCCGCTCCTCCTTGAGGATATGCTACTTCGGGCAAAACAACATAACCTGGTAAGTTCTGATTTTCCGAACCTAAGCCATATGTCACCCATGAACCGATGGCCGGATCTCCTCCGAAACGGTTCCCCGTATTCATATGATAATTCGCCGTCGGATGATTAATGGACTCAGCTTGGCACCCCCTATAAACACACAGCTCATCGGCGATACTCGATAAATGCTGCCACTGGTCACACATTTCAATACCACTCTCTCCGGCCTTAATAAAATCAAAAGGACTCTGCACGTAATACCTCTCCCCTGAACCCATAGCCGATAGAAACTTACTTTGGCGCTGAAATTTTTTGAGATGTAGATCTTTAAGTTTCGGCTTTGGGTCAAAGGTGTCGATGTGGCTTGGACCGCCAGCCATATAAAGGAAAATACAACGCTTAGCCTTAGTTTTTGGAAAATGAGCAACCTTAGGCACTAAAGGCCCGTCAACCTCCTCGGCTTTCAACATTGAATGAAATGCCAAAGCACCCAAACCTCCATTGACCCCATATAAAAATTCTCTTCGAAGCATCTTTTTAATAAACGTACACGAATTCGTTAGAGTTAAACAAAACGAGGCAAAGGTCCCCCATTGCTAGCGTTCCATGACCAACATCCCATGGCTTAAGATCGGGCACATAATTGCCTCCAGCATAAACATCTAAGTCCTCGACCCACCAAAAAGATAAACCAGTCATCTCCTCGACCATCTGGCGAACTACGTACTTTGGAACCTCAACCTTCTCCTGAATATTTGTCTGATGCTGCTTCTTGAAAACTTCAAGGTTTTCTAAACATAATTTTAATTCATTACTATTAGGCAAACGCTGATAAGCTAACTGGAAGGCCAGCTTAATCTGTTCGGTTAAATTATTTGGTCTTTCCTTTTCAAGTCTAGCTGCAAAAGCCAATGCCCGTGACCGAATGATTGGACTATTAAGCATTGTAAATGCCTGTGGAGCAATGGTTGCATTTTCTCTCTGCTCACATGAAATATCAGGACCAGGTTTATTAAAAACCTCTAACATTGGATCCGCTAAAGTTCTAATTCGCTCAGCGTAAAGCGTCCGACGATTTCTCTCGGATGGTAGAGGGTCTGCCTGATAAGCAGGTCCAACAGAGCCCATAATATGTCGTGGCTGCATGGCTACCTCTTCATTAATCTCAGGATGACTGGGAATCCCTCCTATAGCAGGATTAAGTTCACCTGACACCAAGAGCATAGAATCTCGTAATTCTTCAGCGGTTAGACGACGAGGTTTAAAAACAGAATAACTCGTGCCAAGAGAATCGAGCTTTGCCAAAGCCTGTGGATCTAGAGGAACCGTGGAACGCTGATACGCAGCCGAGCTTAAAATAATTCGATGTATTTCTTTAAATGACCATCCCTCTTTGATGAATCTCTGGGCTAACCAGTCGAGAAGTTTTGGATGCGTAGGGGATTTTCCCGTTCCACCAAAGTTATTGGGGTTTCCAGCCAAAGCCTGACCGAAATGCCATTGCCAAACACGATTCACAATAACTCTAGCAGTGAGGGGGTTATCTTTTGAAGCAATCCAATCAGCTAACTCTTTACGCCGACCGTTCGCATTCTTGGTTACTGAAGAACTTTTCTCAGAACCATTAAATAAACTCAAAAACCCTGGTTCAACTTCACTTTCAGGAGACTCTATTGAACCACCTTTAAGGATATGAATTTTATCAGGCTTACCATTCGAAACTGAAAACACAACCGGCTCTGCTCGCTTGAGTTGATAGTTAAGCTGTTGGCGTCTTTTATTCTTTACCTTAGAATGACCAGCCCTCTCAGACTCAAGATCAAAATCAATAATGGGCTGATCCTCCTCAGGAAGAGTCTTTATACTTTTAATCCCATCACTTTTAATTAACTTCTGATACCGTTCCTGATCTTTGCGGATTCCTTTTTTATTTTCATATTTTTGCCATGGTAGTTGACGTTCAATAAATGAAACCGGAGCAAAAATTGCCTGCATTCTATAATAGTCTTTAGTCGGTATAGGATCAAACTTGTGATCATGGCATTTAGCACATTTAAGCTCATTAGCTAAAAAAGTTACACCAACTGAATTCACCACATCATCAAGGTATTGCTGACGAGTGACCGCCTTAACACTCATTGCAGTATGCTCCCATGGACCCATTCTCAAAAAACCTGTCGCGATAAGGTTTTCAGGAGAATTTTCATCAATTTCATCACCTGCTATCTGTTCCTTAACGAACCGGTCATAGGGTTTATCATTATTAAAAGAGCGAACCACATAGTCTCTGTAACGCCATGCATGTGGTCTAGGGTAGTCATTCGAGAAACCAGCCGAATCCGCATATCTCACTACGTCTAACCAATGCCTTGCCATTTGCTCACCATAATGAGGTGAATCCAAGAGCCTATTGATGAGTTCAGACCACGCCTTCACTGAATCCTTTTCCCATGAAACCTTAAATTTTTTCATTTCAATAGGAGTTGGAGGCAACCCTGTTAGTCCAAAAGTTACTCGCCGAATCAATGTGCCGGGGTCTGCCTGAGGACTAATTGGCAAGCCTTTGGGTAAACTTTTCTCAATCAAATAATCTATAGGATGTAATTCTCCAGGAACTTTAATATCCCGTAAACCTTGGTAGGCCCATAACTTATCTTCTTCGTATTTTCTATTGGTCCAAACGGGGTCTATTCCACCACTCGTCTTCACTCTGATTCCTTTTCCTGTATCCCAAGGGTCTGGAGAATCTAGAATTTTTGCGATTCTCTTATCACTTGGCCAAACAGCCCCACCATTTATCCAATCCTTAATATAACCAATTTGAACTCCGTCTAACCTATCATTTTCTTTAGGTGGCATCGCTGACCAGTCATTTTCATGAACACGAGTAACCGCTAGGTACAAAGGACTCTTAGATGCATCACCAACAACAATGGAAGGCTCTCCACTTTCCCCACCTCTAATCAAACCACCAAGCAAACGCATATCCAAATCCCCTTTAATCTTATTATTCGGTGCCTCACCATGACAAGTTAAGCACTTTGCTTTAAAAAGAGGTTGAATCTTATGAGCAAAGAGAAGCTCAGAACTAACCTCACTCGATTGGGCTTTTAATATGCCCAAGAATGCAAAAATGATAGTTAGCAGCGGTAACCTCACCATATGATTATAATGAAAACGGATTAATGTCGCAAGTTATCTTAAAGGTTACAAAATAACGCATTTGCCTCTTCAGAAGATTTGCTATGAGTTCCTAAAAAGTCCAATCCAGCCAACCTTTTTCAAAAAGGATTTTTAGGACAATGGCGAGAATAACTGGAAAAATAATGAATATTGAAAACCACATAGCTCTATCTGCCTGTTTTAATTTTTTCTCTCCCATCTCTCCCTTCGAGGCATGGTAAGAATTTTTAAAAAACCGTTTCCAATATTCTAGAAAACTCATTTACTAACATTATCTTAATGAAGAGTAAATTCAAGCTTCATACAAACATTAAAAGATTACATAATCACATGAAACCAATAATTGCGATTTTTCTAATCGGTAAACTTAATGCTTTTGAGATAACCATTCTCACCTGAAGAGGTGAGGTTAATCCGTTGTTTGTTCTCCATATTCATCATGCTTATTTCCATGGTGGCAATCTTTGACCATTCTATTTTTCGATCACTACTGGACTTAAAAGCTTCCTTAGGAACGACTATTTCTTTAGGACCGTCCCCTTGTACTTTTTGAGTATATGAAAAATCCCCAATGTTATTTTCTCGGCTCAGAAATTTACTTTCTAATCTAATCGTCACAGAAATCTTTTGACCTTTCGGATCAATGAGCAGACATAAATTTTTATTCTCCGGGTATTTAGTTAGAGGGCTCTGAAACTTGTAAGTCTTTATACTAAAATTATCTCTGGAGGACCAGTCTCGAATACCATTCTCAAAATCCTCAAAGATGTCGGTTTCTTTCGAGATACTTTTCAATTTTCCAAGATTAACAATGTTAGGAACAATTGTTTCCTCCTTAGAATTGATTACAAAGAATGAAGCACTCCCTCTTTCCAGCTGCACAGGCTCCGCGAGCCGGTACCGAGAACTAGCGAAGATATAAAGTGGTAAGCCCTTATAAATTGGAACATCAACGGTTTGCTTTAATTGATCACTCTTGGCCTTTGCATGAATCCAGAACCGCGTCCTGGCATTCGGATCATAGCTATAATAAATATCAGTACCTTCTAAGTTTTTCTTATTATGAGGCATGACTGAAAAAGTAGCCACAGAACCCTTGACTGAGAGCTCGGTAGATGGTGTCTCAGGAACATTAACATCTTTCCCTTTAAGATATTTTTCGAACCATAAGTTTAATAGGACCCACTGCTCATTCCCAGGCCCATGGTTCTGATGAACATTACTACTGACTCTCCAGTTTGAATGATTTAATAGATCTATCGACTGATAAATTCTCTCGAAAGTCGAATGAAAATCATTGGATGAGGTGATGAATAGAACGGGGCACTTAACTAGCGGCCAATAGCCCTCAGGATCCATGGTCTTTTTGTACAGATCGAGATATTTAAAATGATTCCTGAGACTACTACCCTCAATGCCACCAGGGAAATCAACATACTTAAACCCTGTGCCTCCGACCATCGGCACCACGGCTTTTAAACGCTGATCCATAGCAACCAACATAGTAATCATTCCTCCCATGGAGTAACCTGAGAAACCAATCTTATCAGGATTCACCTCTTCTTGTTTCTCAAGAAAAGTGATTGCTCGCCTGGCGGCTACCGCGAGTAGGAACCAGTTTGAGTTTCTCGGACTTGCCACAGAGTCAATTGTATAGTCATCGGACTGCATATTATGCTTCCAACCTTTCCTCAATGATTTGGCATAAAATCGAGGCCCTTGCGTAGGGTCTACATTGCCCCAATCTGTATTTTCCTCTATTCCCTCTTTTAGAGGCCTGCCTAACCAATTGATATCCAAAGTCGCAAATCCCTGCTTAGCAAAATAAATGCCCCTATTCTTTTCCGCTCTTTGTCCTCCTCCATGGCTCCACACGAAGGCCGCATTATTCTTAGATTTTTTGGGGAATGAATAATAAGCGGCTATCCTAGAATCAGCTCCTTTAAAAGTTCCAACCTTAAAAGTAACGTACCTAGTAATGACACCTTCCGTCTGCCATTCCTTGATTAACTTTATCTCTAGCGGCTCTTTTCTGGGATCATAATCATCCCAGAGATCTTCTACATTTTGCGGGACCTCTTTCGAGGTCTTGTAAGGACTGAAAGTTTCTTCTGAAAGGGTTTGTAATACAGAAAGAAAAAGAATTAAAAGAATTCTAGCCATCTATTAACCCACCGCATCACGAGTCCATTTACCGTCTACGAGTCTCATTAGTCCTAACGGGTTAGCATTCTTAAGTTCGTCGGGAAGCAGTTCGTCGGGTGTTCCCTGAAAGCTGATAGGACGACCCCATCGACTTATGCCTGCTGTACCAATACTTGTGTGCTGAGCATCAGTCGTAGCTGGATAAGGACCTCCATGATGAACTGAATCACAAACCTCAATCCCTGTAGGAAAACTATTAATACAGACACGACCTGAAAATTCACCAATCTTACCAATCAGATCACCTGCTGCGCCGACTTCATCATTTGAACAATGAATGGAAGAACCGAGCTGGCCGTCGAAAGACTCTGAAGCCTCAACAAAGCTGTCCGCGTCCGGACAAGCCACAAACATTGTTGATGGTCCAAATACCTCGTGCATGAATGGTTCAGGATTCTTTTTAAAATCCTCTAATGAAACTTTGGCAATGACAGGAGCCGCGCCAACCGCGGTCCCTTCGAGCGTTCCTTCACCAAGCACTTCGACTCCCTCAATACCTTTCCACTGATTGACCCCTTGGCTAAAAGCATCCGCGATTCCAGGATTCAAGAGAGCAGCTCCCTGAGATTCACCAACTAGCTCAAGATAGCGATCAGTCATTTTTGATAAATCTTCTCCTTCAGGAACAAAAACCATTGATGGGCACGTACAGAATTGTCCATTTCCCATCGTAACGGAACCGAACAGCGATTCAGCGAACTGACCAGGATCCTCTCCTAACTTTCCAGGAAAAACAAACTGTGGATTAACACTTCCCATCTCAGCATAGACAGGAATTGGATTCGGTCTTGAGGAAGCAATATCAAATAATGCTCTTCCACCACGAAGTGATCCTGTAAAAGCGACCGCACAGGTATCAGAGTGTTCGACGAGTGCCTTGCCCGTTTCATTGGTAGCGCCTTGCAACATACTAAAAGTTCCTTCAGGGAACCCTGCCTTCTCTACTCCCCTAAGAACAGCCCTCGCGACTAACTCTGAGGATCCAGGATGTGAAGGGTGACCCTTTGTCACGATTGGACAACCCGCTGCGAGTGCAGATGCAGGATCCCCTCCAGCGACTGAAATCGCCAAAGGAAAATTACTAGCACCAAAAATAACCACTGGTCCAACGGGAACCAACATTCTTCGTAAATCAGGCTTAGGTAACGGCTCCCTTTCCGGTAATGCAGTATCAATTCTTGAAGATACCCAGTCACCTTCCTCGGCAACCTTTCCAAAAACTCTGAGCTGCATGACCGTTCTGCCAAATTCGCCGTCTAACCTAGGCTGAGGATACCCCGTCTCTTCACCTACTCTATTCTTAATGTTATCAGCATCAGCTTCCATCTCATCAGCAATAGCATCAAGGAGTCGCTTCCTATCAGCTCCTGAAGACTTTCGTAAAAAGTCTGAAGCACTCTTTGCCAAAGCGAGGGCAGAATTAATTTCATTTTGAGTCGCCTCATAAAAAGCCGGCTCAAGGCTCTCACCACTGACAGGGTTAATTGCATTAAAGGTGGAGTCGCCTTCTGCTG
>CABXDI010000002.1 GCA_902510815.1 uncultured Verrucomicrobiota bacterium
CGTTAAATACTATTATAAAAATAGTTTTTTTTTATAAAATATTACACTTTGTATATAACCTTTCTGGAGATTTCTTAACCTCTGATCAATAAAAACTTAAAAAATACAAAGGAAAAATAAAAAATTCTCAATTTATTTTAATAGCCTTTTCTCTATCAAAAATATGCCAATTTCTAGATTTGCTAGTTGGTTGAAAAGAAATAGAAAGCTCAAATAATATCATTCATTACTCAGAGATTCATTTAATTCCTCATCAGTGGATAGCCTGATGTGCAAAGATACTTTTAATGTAAACTAGCTTGGGGAAGTATTTGATTATGAATTTAATCAAATGGTTGAATTACCAAAGTACCAAAATCATAAAAACATCAAAGTCTGGGAAATTGACCTTAAGGAATTCAAAAAGCATCCTATAAGAACTACAGCTCACTGTTTTGGCTGTACTGCAGGCACTAGGAGTTCATACGGTGGAACTCTTGTCTAAGAATAATACAATTACTATGATATTATATTTTGAGCAATGTTTCCATGAACATCCGTAAGACGAAAGTCTCTTCCATTGTGATTATATGTGAGATCAGTATGATCAATGCCCATCAAATGAAGAATCGTAGCATGAAGGTCGTGAATTGTCATTCTGTCTTCTACAGCATGATAACCAAATTCGTCAGTTGAACCATATTTGAAACCCGGACGCACACCACCACCAGCCATCCACATAGTAAATCCATCTGGATGATGGTCTCTTCCAATTGCATTATTTCCTTTTTGCGCAGTTGGCGTTCTGCCAAATTCACCGCCCCAGAGAACTAGGGTATCCTCTAGCAAACCTCTAGCCTTTAGATCCTTAATTAAACCAGTAATAGGTTTATCGATTTGCTGAACATTTATAGAGTGTCCCTTCTCAAGATGAGAATGCTGATCCCATTGTTCATTATTAAAGGGAAGACTATTAGCATGACTAACTTGTATGAAGCGAACACCCTTTTCAGCTAATCTTCTAGCCAACAAACATTGTCTAGCAAAATTATCAGTTTCAGATCCATCCATCCCATAAAGTTCACGTGTTAACTTAGACTCTTGAGATAAATCTGTAACTTCAGGTGCAGCCATCTGCATTCTAAAGGCTAGTTCAAAACTATTAATTCGGGCATCCAGTAGATCATTTTTGATTTCACTTTCTTGATTTAATTTACGCAACAAATCGATTTGCAACCGCTGCTCCACTCCTCCAGAGCTAAGATTTTTCATATAATGAAATTTGGCATCTTTACCGGATGTGTTGGGATACCCGGGAGCGCCTAATGGCACACCCTGATGTCGAGCAGGCAAGAACGCTGAACCGAAATTGTTAACTCCTCCATGTAAAGAAGTTGGGCAAATTGTTACGAATGATGGAAGGTTTTTATTTTCTGATCCCAGTCCATAACTAATCCATGAACCCATACTGGGCCGTAATAATGCCTCATCTCCAGTATGCAACTTCATACAGGCACCGCCATGAGAGACATTCGTCTCACATAAAGAATTAAGAATACATAAATCGTCAGCCACTTCAGGTAAATGCTTCCATAGCTCTGACATCCAGTGACCACAATCACCCACCTGACGAAATGACCAAGGAGGAGCAAATATATTACCCCTATCTGCAAATTGAACTTTTCTCTCCGCGAAAGGTAAAGCCTTGCCATTATGAGAGTACAACTCGGGTTTATAATCAAACAAATCAACATGCGAAGGCCCTCCATGCATAAAGAGAAAAATTATTCTCTTGGCACGCGCCCGAACATTAGGGAAACGATAATGATCTGCTTTTGAAAACGCATTAGAAATTAGTGAATTAAAAGCAAGGCCACCAAAACCAACGCACATCTTGTTTAGGAGAGACCTTCTGGAAATCTTATTTATATCTTGGCTACCAGACATGAATAAACTCATTTGAAATTAACAAAGTATGACACAATGATTCCCAAGCCTTCTTCTCACCATTAATCTTGGTATTATTTTGAAGGAACCCTTGTATCCATTGAGCCTCATTATCATTAGGGTGTCTTGCAAAAAGAGCCATATATAGATCACGAATATTACTAAATCTAAGCGCCAAGCTTTTTGCTTGATCTATAATGAATGGGTTATTCATCATCATTAGCGCTTGAGTTGGAACAGTGGTTTGGGATCTTTGGCCTACTGTAGTCGTTGCATTTGGAAACCCTAGAAGTGCAAGCAAATCATAACCATGAGATCGTATTACTGGAAGATAGACACTTCTAAAAAAGAAACCTTCGTAACTTTGACGGTTCTTTAAAAGATCTGCTGGTGAGGGATCTTGGCTCTTGACAAATAATGGGCCAGTTGGTGAAGAACTATTCAGATTACCTGAAACCATAAGAACAGAATCTCGAAAAGATTCTGCCTCAAGACGACGAATATCACGCCTAGAGTATAATAGATTATCAGGATCTTTATTTAATGCAAAAGGATCAAGATTATTAGTTCCCATCCTATAAGTATTCGAAAACATTATCAACCTGTGAAGCTCTTTAATAGACCAGCCATTATCAACAAAATTTCTTGCTAAAAAATCGAGAAGAGATGGATGCGATGGAACAGTTCCGGTAGTTCCAAAATCATCTATAGTGCTAACGATTCCTTTTCCAAAGTGCCAATACCAAATCCTATTAACTATAACTCTTGCCGTTAAAGGGTGATCTGGTTGAGTAATCCAGTTAGCTAACTCTAACCTACCACTCGAACTATCATTGCATGATAAGCTTTTCGAAGGTTTAATTTTTGTAAGAAACCCTCTTTTCACTATGCTCCCTTTGGAATGAGGATCTCCTCTAACGTTAATATTTGAATCAGCAACTTCTCCATCTTTTACTGACATTACTTTGTATGTATTTTCTTCTTCGGACTTAAGTTTATCTAACTTTTGGGTTAGATTTTTTATTTCTCTTCTAAGTTTTCTAGACTCCTCTAAGTCAGTGACTAGAGAAATACGCATTTTATCCAAATGGGACATGAGAGGTTTGGATTCAATTCTAATAATGTGATTTCCCATTTCCAAATAGACATACGCTTCTTGGCTCCATTGTTGATATTTCGCGCTCCAACCTCCTGTAACTTGATCCATAATAGGCAAAACTTTATTCCTATTATCGTTAACAATTAAACTTCCAGGCCTTGCACTTTTTGCGGCATAACGAAATTCGAGAGAATAAGTCCCTGACTTCAGTATATTAATCTTGTATTCAGCAAAATTATCTTGGGAACCAGGATCAGATATATAAGTTACCTCACTATCATTTCCCGCTTTGATAATTTTAACATTACCACGAGAAAATTTTTCCGCTTCCAACTGAATATTTAATTCTGGTTCAGTAAGCTTTTTAAATTGTTTATCTAATACTTCTATCCTTTTTTCTATACCTTTAATTTGAGATTTTTTCTTCGCAATTGCATTAATGAATTGAGGTTTATCTACAACCTGATCTTGAATTAATGTGCTGTGAAAAATACCAGCTAAAGCATAATAGTCTGCAGTAGGAATAGGGTCAAACTTGTGATCATGACAACGAGCACAAGAAACACTGATGCCCATTAATGATCTACTAATAGTATCAATCTGCTCATCTACAATGTCAGCACGTTTTTTAACAGAATCTTTCTCAGCAAGGATTTTTGTTCCAATTGCAAGAAACCCTGTTGCAGTTAAATTCCTAGTTCGATCTTTTGGGTCGCCATTAATTAGATCACCCGCAATTTGCTGTTTAATGAATTCATTAAACGGAAGATCTTTATTGAAAGCATCAATTACATAATTTCTATATCTCCATGCATGAGGATAGGCATGATTTTCATCTCCTCCATTTGAATCACCATAGCGAGCCACATCAAGCCAGTGCCTACCCCACCTCTCTCCATATCTAGGAGAATTCAATAAATCATCAATAATTTTTTTATAGGAATCCAATGAATACTCTTCAATAAATTTTTTCACCACATCTGGCTCAGGAGGCAACCCAATCAAATCATAATAAATTCTTCTAATGAGTTGAGAAGGGCTCGCTATCTTAGCAGGCATAAGACCCTTATCTTCGAGTTTTGACAAAATAAATTCGTCAATTTCATTACTAACCCAATCTTTATTTGAAACTTTTGGACTTTTTGGAGATTCCGGAGAAATAAATGACCAATGATCTGTAATTGGCTCACCACCAAGTAATGATAATTGCATCCAGAGCGAAAGGTAATGGAGGCAAAATAGCTTGGTTGCTATTTTCGGGAAAAACATTTCTCATTTTCTCCCGAAGAATAAAAAGAAGCAAACCTTTGAGGATAAATTTTTATATAGAAAAATACAATTAATAAGAGAAATCGTGCATATTTTGATTTCTATGTATCAAATATTATCAATTATATTATTGAAAGTAATACTAGGCCTCATCTTAAAACCTGCTTTTTCATCATCTGGTTGGTAGTAACCTCCCACATCAACAGGAGAGCCCTGAATTTCTAACAATTCATTTACAATATTTTCCTCATTTGATCTCAAAGACTCTAAAATAGGTGTAAATTCATTTTTTAATTCTAAATCATCATTCTGCTCAGCCAACGCTTCTGCCCAATAGAGCGCTAAATAAAAATGACTACTCCTATTGTCATTCTCTCCAACTTTTCTAGATGGCGCTTTATTTTCTAGTAGATACTTGGCGTTAGCAGAGTCCAAAGCTTTGGCAATTGCAAGCGCCTTGGGATTATCAAATTGGTGCCCCAAATGTTCCAAAGAAACTGCTAAGGCAAGAAATTCTCCTAGAGAATCCCAACGTAAATGATTTTCATCTTCAAACTGCTGTACATGCTTAGGAGCAGAACCACCTGCCCCAGTTTCAAATAATCCACCACCATTCATGAGAGGAACGATCGATAACATTTTAGCACTAGTGCCAAGTTCTAGTATTGGAAATAGATCAGTCAAATAATCTCTTAAGACATTACCTGTTACTGATATGGTGTCTTGACCTTTTTTTACTCTATCCAATGAAAACTGCGTAGCTTGCGCAGGATCTAAAATTCTAATATCTAAACTTGTCGTATCATAATCCTCAAGATACAGCTTAACTTTTTTAATTATTTCTGCATCATGAGCTCTTTTTTCATTAAGCCAAAAAACAGCAGGAGATCCAGTCGCTTGAGCCCGTTTAACTGCCAATTTAACCCAATCTTTTATAGGTTCATCTTTTGTCTGACACATTCTCCATATATCCCCCTCAAAGACTTGGTGCTCTAAAAGAACATTTCCATTATTGTCAACGACTTGAATTGTACCATTACCGGGGGCTTCAAAAGTCTTATCATGAGACCCATACTCCTCAGCCTTTTGAGCCATTAAACCAACGTTGGATACAGAACCCATAGTAGTCGGGTCAAACGCACCATTATCTTTGCAGAAATCGATAGTTTTCTGATATACTGCTGAATAACTACTGTCTGGAATAACAGCCAAGGTATCTTGAGTCTCGCCATCACTATTCCACATTTTTCCAGATTCACGTATCATTGCTGGCATTGAAGCATCAATAATTACATCACTTGGAACATGAAGGTTCGTAATTCCTTTATCAGAATTAACCATAGCTAAATCTGGACCATTATTTAGGCATGTAAGAATACAATTCTCGAGTGCTTCTTTTTTGTCCTCAGAAAGCGATTCCATTTTTGAAATCAAATCACCAAAGCCATTATTAAAGTCGACACCCAACTCCTCAATAATATCTCCATGGTTATTCAGAAGATTTTTAAAATATGTTTTAACACAATGACCAAAAATGATAGGGTCAGAGACCTTCATCATGGTAGCTTTCATATGAAGTGAAAAAAGTAATCCTTCTTCTTTGGCAACTTTAATCTGTGCATCTAGAAAATCAACAAGCGCTTGTTTTCTCATTACTGTCGCGTCAATAACCTCACCATTTAAAAGTGATGCTGAACTTTTAAGTTGAGTCACAGAACCCTCCCCATCAACAAATTGAATACTATATTCTTTAGCGTCATCAAGAGTTATAGACTTTTCATTAGCACAAAAATCATCCTCGCACATGGTTTCAACTCTTGTTTTCGAATCAGAAGACCAAGAGCCCATTCTATGGGGATTTTTTCTAGCATACTCTTTTACAGCTTTCGGAGCCCTCCTATCAGAATTCCCTTCCCTAAGAACCGGATTAACAGCACTGCCTTTTACTTTATCATATTTTTCTTTAATTAGTTTATCCTCATCATTCTCAGGCTCCTCAGGATAATCAGGTAAATTAAAACCTTTCTGCTGTAATTCATTAATAGCAGATTTCAACTGAGGAATAGACGCACTAATGTTAGGCAATTTAATTATGTTTGCCTCTTTATTTTTAGCCAGTTCTCCCAGCTCAGCCAAAGCATCATTAACCCTTTGGTCTTCTTCTAAGTGATCAGAAAAATTGGCAAGAATACGACCTGACAATGATATATCTCGATTTTCAATCTTAATACCGGATGAGCGCGTAAAAGACTTTATAATGGGTAAAAAAGAATATGTAGCCAAAGCAGGAGCCTCATCCGTCTTTGTGTAAATTATAGTAGGGGATTCTGACATTTTAAATATTATTGAAATAAAGAAGCCGATTTAAGCAGAATTTATGCAAAGATCAAAAATAATTGATCCTAATTCCTACTTAATTTGCTTTATATGTAATTCTTGGTGCGGATAAGGTATACTGATACCCGATTGATCAAATTCAGCTTTAACTCTTTGAGTAACATCCCAATGAACTTGCCAATAGTCTGCCGTTTTTACCCATGGCCTACAAATAAAGTTTACTGATGAATCAGCAAGTTCATGTAACTGGATAGTTGGTTCAGGATCCTCAAGCACAAGTTCATGATCTTGAACAATTTGAGTTAGTATTTGCTTTGCTTGTTCAACATCATCGCCGTAGCCAATACCAAAAATCATATCAACCCTTCTTTCTTTAGGAGTTGAAGAATTAGTTATTATTTGACCCCATACATTTTTATTAGGAACAAGAACAATTTTATTATCAAAGGTTCTAATAATTGTACTAACAAGGCTAACTTGGTCAATCTTTCCAGAAACCCCACCTACTTCAACCATATCACCTACATCAAATGGGCGATATATAAGTAACATAATTCCGGCGGCAAAATTGCTAAGAGTGTCCTGAAGCGCGAAAGCTATAATGAATGAAGCTCCACCAATTACAGTTAACAAGGCTGCAACATTAATACCTACAGTGCCTAGTGCCACTATAAAACCAATAACCATGACAGCCCGGAATGAAATCTTTATCATGAATTGCTCCAAAAGCTCAGAGAACCGATCACTCTTTTCTGCTGCTTGACGAACAATTTTTCTTACGAAACCTGCCAAAACCCAAAAAGCCAATAAAACAAAAAGAAATTTTAATATTTGAATACCTAACTTTACTCCGCCCTCTTTTGAAGTGATCCAAGAAGAATATTTAGCCCCAAATGAAGCATCCTTACTAACGGCAATCTGAGCTTTAGAAACCGCGTCGGCATAAGATTTTAAATCCCGCAAGTCTCCACCCTTATTTTCAAGCTCAGAAATTACTATTCTAAAGAGCGTCAATAATTTTTCTTTTTTATCAATGAGACCATCACTATTCTTTTTGTCCTCATCACTTAGTTTGTCTTTGAGGCCAAGATCTGAGATTTGTTGAATGGTTTCTTTAAGACTATCTCTCCAAGCTAATGCAATTACATTTAGCTCCTCCGCTGTTTTGGGATCTAACATTAATTCGAGACTAGAAAGCTCAAGAGAAGCATCACCCACACGCATAGAATCCATCCAATCATCATCTTCTGCAGCAAGTATTAAATTAACAGAGAAAAAAATAAGAATTGAGATAATTTTAATTAAACTCTTACAATCCATGTTCTGATTAGCCGAATTCATAACCGATTATTCTCGCAATATATAGTTCGACCGCAAGCTAACATGCCAATTTTTTTAACTTCTAAACAAGATTTACGCAATGAGTTGACTAATTTCTCCAGAACTGTCAGCAAAACTATTAATTTGAAGCCCTAAGGCCTTGGCCTGAGTTAACCACAAATTAGCCAAAGGCAAACCATGATAAAGTTGCGGATATTTTCCAGATTTCTTGGGAACAGGACCAGAGTCCTTTGATAAATTAATGTGTTTTCCAGTGATCAGCTTTCCTCTACCTGAACCCGCAACTAAAATTGGTAACGCACTGTATTGATGAGTCGCTCCATCACCTAGACCAGAACCGTAAGTAAAAATAGTATTATCTAAAAGAGAAGTCCCATCAAATTCCTTAATTGAATCCATCTTATTAATTAAGTATGCATACTGCTCCATATGAAAACGATCAACCTTAAGAAGGTCATTGATGAATTTGCCCTGATTATGAGACATTTGATGATGGCTCCGCGGTTTGCCAAAAAGGCTCTCATACATGTAAGGAGTATCCCATCTTTCAGGTCCAACCATGAATGTTGCAACATTCGTCAGCCCAACTTGTAGAGCTGTCACCATAAGTTCTCCCATCAGTCTTATATACTCGCCCCTTGGCATGTGAGCATCGACAGGTTCTTCAATACCAGATAAAGAAATCTGTTCTTTCATTTGCTCAAGTCTCTCCATTTGAACTTCAATTGAACGAATCGATTCAAAATACTCATTAAACTTATTCTTGTCCGAATAACCAAGATCTCTCTGCATACTCCTCGCATCTTCTAAAACTAGATCAGTTATGTTTTGGTATGCTCTGAGGCCCTCTCCGCCAAAGAGACGGTTATAAACCCTTCTAGGGTCTCTCATGCTTGGAGCAACATGTTCCGTGTCATACCATGATATATTATCAAATTGAATTGATTCCTTATTATCCTTATGGCTATTACAGCTAAATTCGAGAGTCCTAAATGGGGTATTCTTGGACAGGTGTGCAGCAACTATGTGATCTAAAGTTCGAGACTGAGGATATGGCGATTGTTTGACACTATAAGGAGCTGCACTTGTTAGAAAGCACGAAGCACATTGAGCATGTACATCTGTTCCTTCTTGAAAAGTTCTATCTAATCCAGTAATTAAGGTCACCTTATCCTTAATGTCTTTGAGAGGTTCAAGTGTTGGAGTTAATTCTAAAGAATGTATTCCTGTAAATATGTTAGAATCTTTTTTAACTTCTGTTCTGCTACCCGTGAATTTTGGAATCGCTACATCAGCTTCATTAGGAAAAAACCCACGCCTAACAACCCCAATGGGCACATAAAACCACGCTGCCCGAAGATTAGGTTTTTTCTTATTTCTATTAATGCCAAGACTTTCAAACCAAGGCAATGCTAAAACAGTACCACCAACGCCTCTTAAAAAATTCCTTCTGTCAGATTTAAAACGGCTCTTCATTCCTTCTTAACTTGAATTGTTTTACTTTGAAATAGTTCACTCTGAATTATTTCGTGAATCATAACACGAAGACTATAATCGGACTCTCTAACATTTTTTGCAACTAATTCCACAGTAGGAGAATCAGAAGCATTCAATTGTCTACCCATCGAAAAAGAAAACAAATGCGAAACAAAGGCTTTTGTAAATCTATCCTTTTCAATGATCAAGGCATCCTTAAATTCCATTATGTTTTTGAAGTCATGTTTTTTGAATAATCTACCAGAAGAATCAACATCACGTCCATTCTCGTACTTGTCTCTCCATCGACCGACAGCATCATAATTATCGAGCGCAAACCCTAAAGGGTCTAATTTCTTATGACAACCAGCACAATCAGGATTATCTCGATGAGACGAAAAACGCTCCCTTAAAGTCATATGCTTTAGGTCTTTTAAATTATCATCATCTAAAGTAGGAACATCCGCTGGCGGAGGCTCAGGGGGATCATTAAAAATGACTCCTGAAATCCATGCTCCACGAGTAATTGGTTTCGTTTCCTCAGGACCAGAGGTCATAGTCATTACTGCAGCAGATGTGATAACCCCTCCTTGTTTTCTATCATTAACGGGAACCCTCTCGAAAGCCATTGTAACTGGCCCACCAAGCCTACCTTCAACTTTAGGGTCATACCATTTGGATAATCTTTTGGAACGATAGCTATAATTTGAATCAATAAATTCTACAATTGACCTATCCTCTATTAAAATAGTCTCAAATAATAATAATGGCTCCATCATCATATCCATGGTGGTGCGATAATTGGGGGGAGCGTAATAAAAATCAGGATATTTAATTGGATCAGGAACCGAAGAAATAATTCGATCCAATTGAAGCCATTGGGATGGGAAAGTATCGCAAAAACGTTTAATTTTTCGGTCATTTAACATTCGCTCCACTTGTGATTTAAGAACAATCGGCTTCGATAGGTTGTTTTCCCTAGCCTGATTTATCAGGATATCATCTGGGATGCTACCCCAAAGAAAAAAAGATAACCTTGAGGCTAGCTCGTAATCATTAACTTTGTTAGTGCGTTTAGATTCTAAATTCGTGTCATAAAGATATAAAAATCGAGGAGACGCTAACACCGCGGAAACTGTCTCTTTCATCGCATTCTGATATGATTTCCCTGATGCAATTAATTGTGTGGCGTGCGAGCAATAACGGACAAGAGTTTTCTGATCAACAGGACGACGAAAAGCTCTGGTTATAAATCGCCTCAATCGTTCATAAATTATTTCATCTAGCAAACTTTTATCCTTGGGCTCTTCAAACAAATTTGGCCACAATTGACAATTCTTTCGATTGAAATTTTCACTAAGCATGATTGAGCGACTTAATTTTAAAAAGGCCTCCATTAAAAATGGTGACATCGAAAGATGATCACCTCTATTATCAAATCCATGCTCTGCTCTTAAATCCTGAGGAAATGGAGCAACTCCAGCGAGTCGAGGTTCTATCAATCCGGACTTACCAAGAGGCCTGCTACTAACAGTTAGTTTCAAGGGAACTTTACCTGTCTCCGGTTTAAAATAATTACTACGATCTCTCATCATTCGCTCTGGAATCGGATAAACCTCGACTCTAAGTTCAAGCAAATCTTTAACAGCATTCGCATACTGAAACCTATTCATTCTTCGGATAGGGGTACGAGATGACTTTTTACTAGTCTTAATTGCATCAGCCAGTGTATTGTTTAGCTCATCAAGAATTGTAGTTCTTTTTTTTACGTCAATTTTTGGCTCCTCTTCAGGAGGCATTTCTTCATCTAAAATCACAGAAATAATATCTTCAATTTTCTCTGCATCTTTAAGTAAATCAGTATGATTATTATATTCTCTCAGATCTAAATTACCCTTTATCGTGTCGTTCTTGCCATGGCATTTAAGGCAGTGCTCTTGAAAAAAAGGTTTTATTTTATCATCAAATGAAGTCTTTGCTTCTGAACCAAAACCCAAACAAGTAAAGGTAGTAAAAAAAGCAAAAACTAGGAAACACATCATCACTGAGGGCTTATTTAAAACCGTAACAAAATGGATCTGAAGGATCAACGATCAACTCATATTTGCCATTCACCCAAGCCTGACCACTGACCAAAGGAACTATATTTCCTCGATCTTCCTGAATAATTTCACCCTCAAATACAGTTCCTAAAACACCTGCCTGTTTCCACTTTTGTCCAACTTTAAGCTTACCAGAATCATAAAGACATGCCAATTTAGCACTAGTTCCAGTGCCACATGGCGAACGATCATATTCTCCTCCAGGACACATTACAAAATTTTTGGAATCTGCAATAATAGGATCTTCCGATGGCCCAAAAATCTCTACGTGATCAATTTTTGTACCATCCTTTCCTGTAATACTTGAACTCTCTAACTCATTCATTACAGCAACAGAAAAACTGGACAATTCCCCGATATTTAGATGGCTTATTTCTGGACCACCACTTTCAACTAGGAAGAACCAGTTTCCTCCCCAAGCTACATCCCCTATTACATTATCATAACCTTCTATATTTAGTTCCACATTACTCAAATAACGATAACTAGGGACGTTAGTAACTTGTACTGAACCATCGCTACGGAGATCTGCTTTAATAACCCCAACAGGCGTTTCGATGAAATGCTCGCCAAAACTTATTCTCCCCATAAATTCGAGAGTTTTAATTAACCCCATAGTTCCATGCAGACACCCCTTTAGCACTCCAGCATTATTAAAAAAAACAACACCAGCCTCACATCTTGAATCTAACGATTCGCACAATAAAGCCCCAACCATAGCTTCAAATCCTCTTGGTTCAGAAAGAAGAGAAGATCTTAACCAATCACCATTTTCTTGAAATCGATCTCTTAATTCAACCATTGTTCCTGAACCCAATTTTAACGTCCCATCAAGAACAACCCTTGTGGGTTCACCTGCAGTATGTGAATCAATAACTTGAACCTTTTCCGATGAATCGATCATGTAATAAATAGATAGTAAGCAACAATTTGAGTTATCATCATCAAAATAAACAAAATTAGCGATTTATTAAAATGAAAGATCCACTGAATATACTATGATATTACAATTTGGCACAATTGTTGCGAAAAAATTGCACAAACTACCTATTAAAAACCAATGTCCAAACCACAAGGCCTAAAAAAAAAACTGGGAATAGGAAATTCTTATCATCCAAGTGATCCATCAACAAAATCACTAAAAGATTATATTAATTTAAAACTTGCTGCTAGAGGTTTTGAAGTAGTTGGAAACAAAGAAGACTATCCATTTTTGGATATGAGTCAGTCTTTACTCGATAATTTTAAACAAAGAGTAAGGTTATTATCGGATTATCTTTGCCCAGCGGATGAACGTATAGATAATTTTTTAAAGAATTATTTAAAGGAATTTCCAGAGGAGCTTAATAAAATAAAATTCACAGTGCCGATGGGCTCTTTAATTTTAGAAAGGCATGGTATAGCTAGATTATTAAGCATCCCACATAACGAAGAAAAATTTAAGTCTTCTATCGTATCTTCTTATAAGGTTGCTCAAGGGGTTTGTCATAATCCTGCAAAAGATCGAAGAACAACCAAAGGTGTATTTCATATTGTTGAGGGAGGCCTGCCAATTCCGGCTGACAAAAAGGGAGTACCTGCAATCACTTTTGCTAGATTGCTATCGGAAGCGCTAAATCCTCCCGAAGAATTACTCAAAATTCCATATACAACATCTGGAAATACAGTAACTAAGTCATTTCTTTCATTGCTTTTACGTCCATCGGTTTCACCGGATGTTCCTGGGATTAGCGAAGGTAAATCAATGGAGATTCGTTTCTTTGCACCTGGAAATCTAATCAGCAACTTAGACTTTGTAGAATCAATATTTGGTAATGCAGGCGATCCATTTCTGCCAGAAAACAACAGTGCACTCGACCCAATGAGGTGGACTGGACACACTGGTTGTGTCATCCTTGCTCCTCATCTCATTAATCTTAAGAAAAAAGATTTGGGTTTACCTCATTCTTCAGAAGCATCTGAGCGACAAAAAAAGGATGGCATGTTTTGGAACGATGAATCCGAACTCTACAATGAAGGATCAGCATTCAAATTAACTTGCCGAGATAACAAAGGAGTCATTGTTACTATCATTGCCGATAATTATTACGGATACTGTAAAAAAGAAGTTAAATCACAAATCAGCTATTCATGCAATTTATTGGGAGGCTGTGAAGAAGAACACGCAGGGGGGGCCATAGCATTTCCATCATTTGATCTTGGAGAAAATTTTGCCTTAAATGAAAAACTTGCTGGCGAAGAACACACTTTCGAAAAAGTCTTTGAATACCTAGGTGATATTTTAGAAATGCAGCCAGAAGGGCATGCCATCGACAAACTTCATAACGACATTATTTATCTCCCACAAAATGCTACAATAAATCAAGAAGAGCAAATCATTGAATGGAAGAATAAAACAGGAGAAATATCAAAGATAAAACTTCAAGACAAAGTTACATATATATATCCCTCAGGTTATAAAGTCGAGCTTACTCGCCCCTCTGCAGGAAGGAGATGGAGACTTGTAGGAACCCAGGCAGAAGGAACTTTTTGCCACAAACCCTGCACTGTCTCAGGTGGAGGAAAATCAGAAATTTCGAAACCCCTGACAGATGCTATGACCGCAGGTCCTATCATTATTCCGGAGTTCAATAAGACGATGCTAGAAGTCCGAGATGTAATAGAAAGAAACTATTGGAATCGATATCACAAACCCAGAAAATCAGCTAACACAAGTAGGCCAATACTCAGTCCTGAAAGATCATTAGGTTCAGTTCTAAAACTACTCACACCTTCAGACGAATTCACAGAAGATCATAACAATTTCATCAAGTCTCTCACGAAATCGGCAATTAGCATGGCCCTTCTCGTTAAACGTCTATATAAACCAAGTTGGGGAGAATGGGAAAAATGGAATCATAAGTTTAGTGAAGACATTATAGATGGAAAGCCCGGTTATGAGCTTAAATATGAGGGAGAAAAAGTTATCACCCGTTACCTTAGGGTAGGCTATGATTATGATGGGTCCTGGAGGACTTTTAGTTTAAGAAAAGATTTCTTACCCGCCAAAAAACTTCAAAGAGAAGATGACATATCTGTTTCTGCAACTCTCAATGTAAGTCGAAAGGATGGACTCCACCCAGAAATATGTGAAGGATCTCATAAATTCATAGAAAACTGTGAATACAGATTCTTTCAGAGACCTGATGACGCTATTCTAAGAGGTTACGACAAAGAAACGGAAAAGAACTTTGCAAAACAGGGAAACTTTTTTTCAAACTATGAACCTATTAATCGAACCGACCTTGAAGAAATTATATCAAATGCAATTAATTTTGAAAAGTACACTAAACCATTAAAGAAACTTCTTAGAAAATATCACCAAAAAGAAGACAACAAATATATTGTATCATCAGCTCATCCAAGAATTGTGGAAGGCAAACCCTCAAAAAATCCACGCTACCTGCAGGACAGAGAAGATTTACATGATGATAGATCTGAGCATCTTGCCAAAGTAGGCATGCATCTCTACAGGGAAACTCCGTTCAATCTCCCCATCGCCACTCCTGTAAACTCAGTACTTCCCGGAAGACGACACAATCCACCAAATAAAGAATCTGGAATAAGAGCACTAGCTGTTTACAACCCACTTCACTACCAAGAATTACCCGAGCTTTTCATGGATTATATTTCAAGTCTTACTGGAAAATCACCTTCAACCACTGGAGCAGGGTCTGAAGGCGCATTAACAAAAGGGCCATTTAATGCATTGCCTCCCATCATTGATCTTAATAATGCACTTACTTCTGCAATTCTAACTAAACAACCTCACTTCATCAGTGCAGCTGGATACGTTGGACCAAATTTTCGCGTAGACCATGACATCAGCCTAATTATTCCCGAGATATGGTCGCGGATGAAAATCAATGAAAGGGATCCGCAAAAAAATGATAGATGAAGGACTCCTAGAACCCTGTAGCGAAATTAAAGGATTCACAAATACTGAGAGATTAGGTTACCGAATCACTCAAAAGTTTGTTACTCGATACTTTGGTAGAGTATTTGCAGACCCTGCAAGCATTTTCACTGAAGAAATGCTAAGACCAGAGCTTCAGGATAAGGAATCATTCGCCGATGGTCTCAGTAATATAATAGAAACACAGAGAAAAGTAGCAAAACTGTACTTCGAAGATGAAAGCTTCAATTATGCATGTCCTCCACTAAAAGCCTTACTCAAAATAATGGCTAATCCAAAGGAAGAGAAAAACTTAAGAAGTCTTGAAGTGCGCTCTCTATTTGATTCCGAAAACCTTATTAATAGCGATTGGTATAGAAAAAGAATCGAAGCAAAATGTAAGGTAGATCAAAGATTGTGGGAAAAACATTACAATGCCCTCAAAAACTTCAATGCTGATTCCATTTATAACGACGAGCAGGAAAAGTTGAACATTCCTGAAAAAATTATTTCTGTAAAAGAAAATATAGCAGCCACGAAAGATTCTTCCTATCCAGATTCCTTAATTGGAACAATAGGCGTTGACCCAACAGTTATCTAATTTTTTCTTTAAGAAGCCATCAATAACCATAGACTAACAAAACCTTGAAGGAGACATGGTTTTTAAATCAAACTTATTTACATTACCACAAATAATATCTGCCATTAATTTTCCAGTAACAGGACCAAGGCTTAAACCCATCATTGCATGACCAGTAGCTATAAAAACACCTTTGGAACTTGGTCCTGCGGGCCCTATATAAGGAAGCCCATCAGGAGAACAAGGTCTAAGACCTGACCATTGTTTTATTCCAGAAAAATCATTTTTTTGAAATTGAGGAAAATACTTTGGTATAGACTTGAGTATTCCGTTCACTCTACGCGAATTTACTTTTAGATCGTTATCTCCAAGCTCCATCGTACCTGCAAATCGGAGAGAACCATTGAAAGGCGTCACAGCAACTCGGGCTTCATTAAGAATAGAACAAATTGAAGGTAACTGAACTGGTTCAGTTAATGTCATCGAATACCCTTTTCCTGCCATTAATGGTAATTTCAGACCCAAACTACTAGCCAAATTTGCTGACCATGAACCTCCAGCAATAACAAACTGATCTGCATCAATCACCTGAACTGATGTTGAATCCGTATCTTTATTAATTTGAAGACACTCTAGAGATCTTGCTCTGCCAGACTCAAAGATAAATTTTTCTGCAGACAGATTATAATATATATCACCCCCCATTTTTATTACCTTTTCTTTAAGCTGTGATAAGAAGGCTCCAGGATTCATGTGACAATCTTGCTTAAACCATACTGCCCCTTGAACATTCATTTCAATTGCTGGATCAATTTCAGCTAATCTTTTTGCATCACATAACTCAATATCTAGTCCTAATTCTTTCGCATCTTCTGCCAGTTCGGATTCTTCATTAAACGCTCTAGATGTTTTACAAAGCATCAATAGACCGTTTTTACTCAGGGCATATGACCCATCAGAGGCAAGTTCCACAAAAAGCTCACGACTTTGTAGATTTAAATCTCTTATCAACTCTCGACTTCTTAGAACATGGCTCTTGTTGGCTGATTTCCAAAAAAGATATAACCATCTAAGCATATCAACATTAGGCCTTAGCTTTATAGAAAACGGGCTCTCTGGATTAAGCATCCAACGAAGGCCAAGGGAAATCATGCCTGGTGCAGCTAGAGGAACAAAATGACTAGGAACAACCATTCCAGCATTTTCGGCTGAACAGTTGTCTACATTCTCAGGTCCACGCTCAATAAGAACAACTTTCTTACCTGCGATCAATGAATAATAAGCTACACAAAGACCGATCACACCACCTCCTATAATCAATACCTTTTGCTCTTTTGGCCTGTTATTAATTGATGAAGTCATTTAAAATAAAAATCTCAAAAAGAAATTAGTCGATAATAAAATATATTTCGAATGAAGAATACACCGAAAATAAAAAAGTATTTAATTCCTTTAATTGTCATCTGGATTTTTACAATCAAAGTTACATTAGGATTAGAAAAACCAAATATCCTTTTCATAGCGATTGATGATCAAAATGACTGGATAGGATGTCTTGGTGGCCACCCTCAAGTAAAGACACCTAATATCGATAAGTTAGCAGCAAATGGAACTGTCTTCTTAAATGCGCATTGTCAGTCACCTTTGTGTAATCCATCAAGAACAAGTCTAATGACTGGCCTGAGACCAACAACAACAGGGGTTTATGGACTTGCCCCATGGTTTCGGAACGTAGGCTCTATGAAAGACCTTATAACTCTTCCCCAACATTTTCAAAATCATGGGTATTTAACAATGAGCGCAGGAAAGATATATCATGGACGCTATGGAAGGGAAAATGGGAAAAATCAAGAGTTCGATATTGTTGGACCAGCTGCCTCAGCCGCTCCTTTTCCAAAACAAAGGCTTGTGGGAAAAACTCCTCAAAATCATAAACTCGTGGATTGGGGAACTTTTCCTCACAGAGATAATGAAAAAGGAGACTTCAAGATTGCAAACTGGGGCATAGAAAAACTCAATTCGAAACCTAAAAAACCTTTCTTTTTAGCATTAGGTTTTTTTCTTCCACATGTACCATGCTTTGCTACTCAAAAATGGTTTGATCTCTATCCCCAAAATGAAGTTCAAACACCACAAATAATAAAAAACGATAGAATGGATACACCAAGGTTTTCATGGTATTTACATTGGAAACTTCCAGAAGTAAGGCTCAAGTTTTTAGAAGAAAAAAACGAATGGCTTAATCTTACAAGATCTTACATGGCTTGTACAAGTTTTGTAGATCATCAAATCGGCAGAGTAATTGAGACTCTCAAAAAAAATAACCAAGATGAGAATACTATAATCGTTTTATGGTCAGATCATGGATGGCATATAGGAGAAAAAGAAATCACTGGTAAAAATACTCTTTGGGATGACGGAACTCGGGTACCTCTAATTTTTTCAGGACCAGGTATTAACAAAGGAAGATGCAAACAACCCGTAGAACTTCTCGACATATTCCCAACTCTCAACGAAATATGCAATCTTCCCACTTTAAACCATTTAGAAGGCCTTAGCTTAAAACCTCAGCTATCGAACTCTAAAACTAAAAGATTAAAACCAGCAATCACATGTCATAATCATGACAATAATGCCGTCCGCTCTGAAAATTGGCGCTATATTCTTTACGCAGATGGCAGTGAAGAATTTTATGATATGAAAAATGATCCAAACGAATGGAATAACTTAGCATCAAATAGGAAGTACAAAGATCTTATGATGGAACATAGAAAGTGGATACCAGAAAAAAATAAAAAGCCTGTCATTGGAAGTAAGCACAGAATACTGACTTACGATAAAGAAAACGGAGAAGTTATATGGGAAGGAAATAAAATAAAAAAAACTGATTCAGTACCTGAAATTTAAAGTTAATATTGATGAACATAAAGATCTCACTTTGGCTCTTTTTTTTAATAAATGGAACCGTTCATTCGCAACAAAAAATTACACCTCAAAATTTAAATACTTCGCTATCATCAAATAATCTGGGTTTATTTTTAGATGACTATTCTTTTTCTTGGGATGCTACAAATACACAGAAAGCATATCACATTCTAGTAGCATCTAGCATAAAGAAACTTGAAGCCGACTATGGCGATCTTTGGGACAGTGGTCGTAGAGAATCATCTCATTCCACAAATATTCTTTATAAAGGTAAAAAAATTTCAGAAGGCGAACTGCCCTATTGGAAAGTTAAAATATGGGATTCCGATGGTCTACCTTCTGGCTTTAGCAAACCATCAAAAATCAACATTCGATTAAATAAAACCCCAGAAAATCATTTACGAAGAGCTGTAGGAAAAAGCAATGGAAACCTTACTTTCGTAAAGGGTCGCTTTGGTAAGGCAATAAAACTTGGAACTCAAGAGCCAAAAGTTTTTTCGTATGATTACCCAGAACTTCGCCCTGAAACTGGAACAACTATATCAGCATGGATTCAACCCACAAAATTCACTGAAGGTTGGCAATGTATTTATCGCAAAGAAGACGGAAATGACCGTCGACTTATGGCAATAGGAAAAGAAGGCCCATTCTGGGGGCTTTGGTTAGGAATCAACATTAATGGCTATCGTGAAATTGGTGGCCCCATTGACAAGGAAGAAATTTTAAATGGTAAATGGCACCATGTAGCTGCCTCATTTGATGGAACATTTGTGAAATTATTTCATAATGGTCAATTAATAGCCAAAGATAAAATTTCTGGAAAAATAGGCTCCAGAGGTGAGTCTAATTCTTTCATCGGCTCTTCTGACGGTAAGCAAGAAATATTTGAGGGAGGTTTAGATGATTTGCGTATATACGATCGAGGCCTAAATGAAAGGGAAATAAAAAAACTATCCGTAGGAGAAAATGACATTAATACGAGTGCACTTGTAGGTCATTGGAAAATGGATGACTCATTAGATAATGAAGTGACTTATGTTTTAGAATCGCAAGACATGAATCGGGTAACTCTTTTGGGAGACGCTTTAATTTCTAGGATGGAGAAATATGGATACTTTGAAACAGCTATAACCAGCAACTGGCCTCACCACGATATTATATTCCGAAACATTGGTTGGCCAGGCGATGATGTATATGGGACTGCTCGCGCTGAATTTGATGATGCAAGAAATACAAATACATGGGAAAATGGACCCGTTAATGGTGTCGGATATAAGATACTTAAACAGCAACTTAGAGACACACGCCCAACGACCGTTATAGTTGGCTATGGCAGTGAGGTAGCATTTCATAACGGAGGTATATCCTTAGAAAGTTTTAAATCAGGTTTCTCAAGATTGATAAATGAACTTTCGAAAGAAGGGAAAAAAATCATTCTGTTAACGCCACCATCTCAAGAAGTCAAAAAATCAGAAATCGATGATCTAGAGGTCAGAAATAATAATTTGAGACAAGTCTCAAATTTTATTTTGAATTTTGGTAACAAACATGGACATCAGGTTATCAATCTTTTTGAGAAGATTAATCATAATAACATTGACCCATTAACTGATAACGGGGTGCACCTTAATGATCATGGATATCAGGTTTTAGCTAACTTGATGTTGAAAGAATTAAAGATACATGAGGAAAATAAATCACAAATATTAATTAAACCCGAAAAAAATGTCTGGGCAAATAAAGGAGCCAAAATCACTAAGGTTGTTACAAACAAAAAAGGGGTTCGTTTTGATTTAACCCCAGATCGGCTCTCTTCTGATTTTCTTTCAGATTCTAATATCATCAAAATACCTAGTGCAAAAAATAGCTATGCTCTCAAAATTGACGGCACCCCAATTCTAACTAAAAGCAATTCGCAATGGAATGAGGGTATTGTTGTGCGAGGTGGGCCTGAGATCAAAAGAATTAAACTATTGCGCAGTACAATAATTGACAAAAATCTACAGCACCGACGACGACTTAGACCCCTAAATAAGACCTATATATTTCTATTTAGATCTTATGAAATGGGACATCTTCAATATGAAATGTCAGATTTTGACAGGCTCGTTGCAGCCAAAGAAGAACTCATATCAAAATTTCGTTTACCAGAAACTCATCGCTATTCCATCGAAAGAGTCGATGAATGGAAACCCGTACATAATGACCCAGAACATGAAGTACCCAAAATCATTCCTGAACCTGACATTAAAAAAGAGCTTGAATCTATGACGGTGCCAGAAGGATTGGAAATTAATCTTTTTGCAAGTGATCCTATTCTCAAAAATCCCATTAATATGAATTGGGATACAAAAGGACGCGCATGGGTTTCTATGAGTTCAACGTATCCTCATATTAAACCAGGAAAAGAACCCAATGATAAAATCGTCATTCTGGAAGATACCGATAATGATGGAGTAGCAGATAAATCCATTGTTTTTGCAGATGGGTTATTAGTGCCTCATTCAGTGATGCCGGTTCAGGGTGGAGCTTATGTTTGCAGCGCAACTGAATTTTTATTTCTCGCAGATACAAATGGCGATGACCGTTACGATGAAAAACGGATCATTTTTGAAGGTTTTGGAAATGCGGATGTACATCATATGATTCATTCAATGCGATGGTCTCCTTGGGGTGAAATTTACTTTAATCAATCCATTTACATCAACAGTTTTATTGAAACTCGATGGGGTCGAAGAAGACTTAATGGAAGCGGGGTATGGCGTTTCAGACCAGAGTCAGAGCGCCTCGAAATTTTTGCTCGAGGAACAGTAAACCCTTGGGGACATGCAATCGACAAGTGGGGACAATCATTTATTACTGATGGCGCGGGCGGGCAAGGACCTCACTATACATTTCCAGGAGCCGCTTTCCGAAATTCAGTAGGCGCCCCCAGAACGTTAAAAGGTCTAGTGCCAGGAAAACCAAATGGAACAGGATGCGAAATTATATCTGGTCGGCATTTTCCTTTAGAGTGGAACGGGAGTATTGTTGAAAATGATTTTCGCGCTAATCGAACGGTAAGATATGAAATCTCAGAATCGGGTAGCGGATACAAGGCTAAGGAAGTACAGACATTAGTTCACTCAAGTCGCCAAACATATCGTCCTGTAGATTTAAAAATGGGGCCTGATGGGGCTCTGTATATTGTTGATTGGTACAATGCAATTATTGATCATGGAGAAGTAGACTTTCATCATCCACTTCGAGACAAATCTCATGGAAGAATTTGGCGCCTAAGAGCAAAAAATAGCCCACTAATTGAAAAAATTGATATCAATGCTTCTTCGATCGAACAACTATTAGATCTCTTAAAGAAACCGGAAATGCATACGAGAAATCAGGCAAAACGGGAACTGGTAAATCGTAAAATCACCGAAGTTATTCCTAAAATAGATACATGGCTAGGAAACCTGTCTAAAGAAGGCGATGAATCAGATCATCATGTTCTCGAAGCTCTTTGGCTTAGAGCATCATTAAGGGCTCCTGATGAAAAACTATTAACCAGGGTTCTCAATTCTAAGGAGGAAAAATCGCGAGCTGCGGGTGTTCGTATTTTATCACATTGGTTTAATTATATAAAAAAACCATACGACCTTCTTCGTAAAACAGTGAAAGACCCTAACCCAAGAGTTCGACTAGAAACAGTCAATGCATTACGAGAAATTAACTCTCTAGAAGCCACAAACATTGCGCTAACAGCACTAGAAATGCCAAGCGATATATGGCTCGATTATGGGTTATGGATGGTAGCGCGTGAATCTAGAAGCCATTGGTTGCCTGCTCTTCAATCTGGAATTGAAATATTTAACGGAGATCCGAATCAACTGCGATTTGCTCTCGAAGCCGCAGGTGACTCAAGAGCAATATCAAGACTTGTAGATTTATTAAAGGAAATAAAAATAGATGACCAGAACATAAAAAATATTCTAAAAACTATTGCTGGGTTAGGTAACTCAAAGGAACTCGATATTGCATTATCAATAGCAACCAGTAATCCAATTCTTTTAGATTCAATTGCATCAGCTTCTAAATATAATGAGTCAAAACCCAAAGGAATAAATAAAGTAATACCTTTACTATCACATGAAAATTTAGGAGTTCGTCAAGCTGCCGCAGAACTGGCTGGAGAATGGAAAATCAAAGGGGCTAGCACGGCTCTTAAACTAATTGTTCAAAAATCAAAAACGCCAACAGAGCAATTCAGTGCCGCAGAAACTCTAAGAAAAATAGAATCTTTGGATGTTTTAGAATCCCTATCCAAGAGCAAGGAATCTAATGGCGCTCGTATGGCTGCTTTAGCTTCATTAGCTCAAGCAAAACCAAAAAAAGCAATTGATGGATTAATTCAAGTTCTGCCAGATTGTAGTGATAGTCTTGAGTTTGATTTACTATTCCAATCATTCATAAACCGTGAAAAAGGCGCAGACCAATTAAGGAATGTAATAGAAAAAACAAACTTATCCAGGAGTCTTGCTATTCAAGGCGTCCGGTTAGCAAGGGCTTCAGGAAGAGATTTTCCAGATCTAATATCAGCCTTAAATAATTCGGGGAATCTTAAATCAATTCCATTGAATCTTTCTCAAAAGCAACGAGAAGAAATAATATCTAAAATAAAAATATCTGGTAATCCAAAGCGAGGCGCTGAGGTCTATAAACGAAAATCAACAGCCTGTATGCTATGCCATAAAATTGAGAATGAAGGAGGTGTTGTCGGCCCCGACCTTAGTTCCATAGGATCCTACGCTCAGCCTGCAGCCATATTAGATTCAATTTTAAGCCCAAGCGATGACATAAAACAAGGATATGAAACCTCTATCATTACGTTAACCGACAATAGTATAGTTGCCGGAGTATTTCAACGCCACTCTGATACCTCGACACTAGTAAGAGAAACTTCTAACAATATTAGAAAAATACCGAAAGATGATATTGTAAAATTGGAAAAAAGCCCAATATCCTTAATGCCTCCAGGGTTAACTTCAAAACTTCGTAAGGATGAATTAATCGACCTAATGAGCTTTCTTGTTAATCTCAATGGCAATAATAATCAATTAAACAAACCTTGAAAATCAGTTAATTAGGTTCGCTTCTGTTTGTTTCCCAAACAGCCAGAAATTCGCGAGATTTACTTGGATCATTAAGTATTAAATCATTATTTTTATTAATGTATTTATCTTTTTTCTCTATTTTAAAAGTCGCCCATTGGTTAGGTGCCATTTTTTTCTGTAACTCCAATGCAACTCTACCCATTGTCATGCGAACATTGACCTCAACTACATGTCTAAGGCGAAGATTTCCTTTACCATCACGCCACACAAAAGAATCAATTGACACTGGGCCCTGATAGTTACCCAACAACTTCCCTAACTCATTTGGGATAATTTCGTAATACCATTCAGAAAAAGAAGCTTCTTTAAATAAAAATTCCGCTATTTCTGAAGACAATAATTTGCTCCACTTAGGAGCCACTTTTATACCACGAAATCTTCCTCTATGATCATTTATTAATTTTGTTATTCCCACTAAAGAAATATTTTTTTCATCTTTTTGATAATGAACCGATAAATCTTGTACTCTCTGCACCCATGGTTCAGCAATTACAAACCCGTTATCTCTAATAACAGTACCTAGCCAAGCCTCCAAATTATCAGTTCTCTGATCTGCAATTCTAAGACCTTTACCAGCGCATCCATAGCCAGGCTTGTAGGCAATTAAACCCCCTCTCAAGTAAGAAAAAGCAGTTCTCAGATCCTTACAAACCCCCCTACTCGAATCAATTAGTCCCAAATTTTCTTCAAGTTGATACCCAATTCTTTTTGATAACAAACTATTCGTTAATGATGGTCTCCACTTTTCTTTTACTTTATCGGATACCATGCTAGAGAAAGGTTTTAAAAATTCTGATGCATCTGGTGACCATGCCCAAGGCCGCAAACCACCTAACTTTCTTTTACCTAATTCATTAATACTAATAACATCTGGCAATTCCAAACCTGCACGCTGCAGCTTCTCAAGGTGGCTTAGAGAAGGTGGAGTGCGAAATAAAACAATATCATCTCGTCTGCTCATCGAAGCCATTAAAATTTCAAGGTCATGCTCTATAGCAGTCTCAAAACGATTCATAAGTAATTTTTTTCCTGTGGCATGAGTACGCACATGTACTTCTGCATTCGGATTAAACCAATGAACTATAGGAGTTCTACCTCTAGATTGTTGGGAAACCTTCAATCTAGAAATGAATTCTGAATCAAATCCAATCTCTTTGCGAGCCTCTTCATTAAATGGAACAACACCTTTTGCCCTAGTCGCAGATAATGGAAAATGAATAGCCTCTGTATACGCATCCCAGTCAGATTGGCCTGATTTCTTCCAATACCTGAACCACTTTAAACCATGGCCAACATGCCGTATCTCATCATGATAAATTTTCTCAAGCACTGTGGCTGTGGATTTATCCCCGATTATCTTAAAATGTTCAGCATAGTATTTTGAATAATCCAAATTCGCTTGCTCGAAGGTCAGATTCATTCTTGTTATGAAATCTAATTCAGTTTCCACCGAAGCAGTAATCCGCCAAAAAAAATCATTCAGAGGGAATTCACCTAACGCAACATTGCACTCTTTCATTCTCTTAATATAAAGTCGAGCATGCAATTGTTCTTCCCTCATTGCATCATAAAGTCCTAACCTATATTCTTTAGGGGCATTGGGAAACTTCAGTAAAGCCAATGCCATTAACTCTGCTGCCAAAAGTTCATGATTAGCAAGAAAGTGTAGCATCTTCCCACGATCCTTCTCATTTTCTATACGCGTTATCCCAGGGAAATCAGCCCGCAGTCCATTCGAACTTATTTTAAGTGACTCATCACGTGAGGGAAAATTCGGTACGCTTATCGCTTTACCTAATTTCAAGTCTTCAGCTCTTCGTGGACCTAACCTTAGTTTTTCTTCTAAATTTTCTGCAAAGAGTATCCTCTCGGCAACAGAATTTATAGATTCCCTCATATATCTATTCAGGCACAACTGCAGTTACTCCCATAGACATGTTCCCATCTTCATATTCTAGGTCCTGAAAGTCACCATATATTTTTACATCAGAAAACCCGGCTTTTTGAAGCAATAGTTCTATTTCATACTTACCGTACCAACGAATCATCGAGGTTTTAATTTCAGATTTCTCTACTACTCCATTATCATCCAATAATTCATATCGATGGCTAACCTTCATTATTTGTTCACATCTATCCAAATCCATACAGGTATGACACAATGCTCTAGATCCTTTTTCATTAATTTCTTTATCTTTTTCTAACCTCCAAACTCCATCGAGGCTTTCATGAGAAATTTCGTAGAACGGATTAAAAAAACTCATCACAAGCAGACCATCCTTGTTAAGATGATTACGAAAATTCTCGAGTGCATCTATAGCTTTCGCACGATCATTAATTAGTTGGAAACTTCCTCCTGGAACGATCAATGAATTAAATTTTTTACCTAAATCAAAATCAACCATATCCCCTTCTATGATATTTACCTGTAAATCCTCTTCTTTGATTTTCTTTATACACTCATCCACCATAAAATCAGATGAATCTAATCCAGTGATATCCAAACCCTCATGAGCAATAGGAATTAGCACTCTACCAGTACCACACCCCACATCTAAGCATGTACCCCCAATTTCATGAACCATCCCAATATAGAAGCCTATCTCATCAAAATCATCACCTCCCCTAAAAAGGTCATAAAGCTCCCCTTCGAGTCCTTTGTATTTTTTAGCTGACATTCCGTGTATTCGTTCGAAATTGGTTATTAGTCATCATTAATTTTAACGTTATATTCCCTCTCAATGCCCAATAGCATAGGACAGACAAAAACCCAATTCTATCATTTTAATAATCAGGAATACCCTTTTGAGTTAAAATCTGGGGCGAAACTTACAAATTTCACACTCGCTTATGAGATTTATGGTAAATTATCTGAAAATAAGGATAATGCCATTCTACTTTTTCACGCCCTAACCGCTAGCCAACATGCTGCAGGGATAAATGATAGCGTGGAAGGTTTATCGGTAGAGTGGGATAAAGAATGCCAAACGGGTTGGTGGGAAGGTTTTATTGGTTCAGGCAAAGCTTTAGACACTGACAAGTATTGTGTTATTTGTGTAAACTATTTAGGAGGTTGTTATGGATCGACTGGACCTTACTCGAAAAACCCAGAAACTGGAAAACCTTATGGCTCAGATTTTCCTAGAGTAAGCATAAAAGATATCGTTAAGTCTCAAATGGAACTAATAAACCACTTAGGCATAAAAGAGCTCCACGCAACGGTGGGTAGCTCATTGGGCGGACTAATGGCTATTAGCCTTGCTGCACAGTACCCTAATAAAGTGAAAAATATTGTAGCGCTTGCTAGCGGAATCAAAACATCAGTTCTCCAACGCATTCATAATCTTGAACAAATAAAAGCAATCGAATCTGATGAAGATTTTGCTAATGGAGATTATTATAATGGTAACCATCCCAAAAAAGGGCTTTCGCTTGCCAGAATGATTGGACACAAGGTTTTTATATCACTTCGCACACTCGCAAGTAGGGCAAGCAAGGAAATTAAAAAGGAAGAAGACTCCTCTTGGTATCAAATACAAAGCTCGATAGAGTCATACATGTTGCACCAAGGTCAAAAATTCGTTAAACGATTCGATGCGAATACTTATCTCAGAATTCTAGATGCTTGGCAAAATTTTGATATACTTGACGAATGCGGATTCAATGATTACAGAGAAATGTTTTCAAGATGTAGCCATCAAAAATATTTGATCTTTACGATAAATTCTGATGTTTGTTTCTATCCACACCATCAAGAAGAATTAAGCGCATCTCTCACTGAAGGAGGTATAGACCCAATGCATATTACAGTGCACTCAGAAAAAGGTCATGATTCATTTCTGCTTGAGCCTGAACTATTTGCTCCGCATATTAGTTATGCTTTAAACAATTAAATTCATTAAAATCAGAGCTAATAAATTTCTAAACATTGAATCTAAATTCAATAACGTCTCCGTCTTTTACAACGTAATCTTTGCCCTCAATTCTTAGCTTTCCTACATCTCTTGCAGCAGCTTTAGACTGATATTCAACATAGTCATCATAATGCAGAACCTCTGCAGCGATAAATCCACGTTCAAAATCTGTATGAATAACACCTGCAGCTTCTGGAGCCTTTGCTCCCGACTTTATAGTCCATGCTCTAGTTTCTTTTTCACCGGTAGTAAGGTATGTGTTCAAACCTAGCAGGTGATAAACTGAGCGAATCATTGTAGATACTCCGCTATCCGATATACCCATATCAGAAAGAAAATCTTTTCCATCTTGAGGAGATAAATCAATGAGCTCTTCCTCAATTCTTGCAGAAATTACTATTGCCTCTGCTCCATGACTATCCTTGGCATAACTCTTAACTCTAGAAACCATTGCATGTCCTTGAGGGTCACTTATAGCTCCTGCAAGTTCGTCTTCTGATACATTACAAGCAAAAATTGTTCGCTTAGATGTTAACAAAAAGAATTCCTTCATTATTTCTTTTTCATCATCATTCATTTCAGCTGTGATAGCTGGCTTGCCTTGATCCAAATGAGGTAAAAGCTTATCCATTACAGCCAACTCTTTTTTTGCTTCTTTGTCACCACTTTTAGCTTTTTTTTCTCGAGATGTTTTTCTTTTTTCTAAGGCCGCATGATCAGCAAGAATCAACTCTGCATTAATAATTTCAATATCCCTGAGCGGATCAACAGTTCCAAGCTCATGAATAATATCATCATTTTCAAAACACCTCACCACTTGAACAATGGCGTCAGTTTCTCTAATGTTAGCCAAAAACTTATTACCAAGACCAGCCCCCTCTGATGCCCCCTCAACCAATCCTGCAATATCAACAAATTCAATAGCGGCAGGTATTACCTTTTCTGACTTCGACATTTCCCCTAACACCTCAAGTCTAGGATCTGGCACAGAAACAACACCAATATTGGGATCTATTGTGCAAAAGGGATAATTAGCGGCTTCCGCATTACGATTTCTCGTTACTGCATTAAACAAAGTGGATTTACCTACATTAGGCATCCCTACTATTCCGGCTTTTAGCATAGTTTGATGAGACTAGACGTGAAGAGCAGTCTGCGCAAGGTTATCAGATGAACAAGCTAGATAAAATTATTTCTTACCTAGATAACACTCTAAAAAATAACGAAATTCCCGATTATCCTGAGGCTCTTAATGGGCTACAACTTAGAGGGAATTCTAATATAAAAAAAGTTGGTGCAGCAGTCGATGCCGCACTTCCAGTTATTTACAAAGCAATTGATGCCAAAGTTGACTTATTAATCGTGCATCATGGAATTTTTTGGGAAGGGGTACAAAAAATCGATGGGGCTCTTTATAAAAAAATTAAAGCCTCAATTGATTCAGGAATGGCAATTTACTCTTCCCACATACCCCTCGATGTACACTCAAAATTTGGAAACAATGCCTTGATGGCTCAGGCTATAGGCCTCAAAGGAGGAAGGTCATTTCTTGAATGGAAAGGAATAAAAATTGGCCTTCAATTCGATTATAAAACAAAAAGAAAACAATTAATTAAACAAATTGAAAACTCAACTAATGGGAAAGTTCACTTAGCGCCTGGCGGAAAAGAGACAATAAACAGCATTGGAATAATAACAGGAGGTGCAGGATCAATGGTCAAAGCAGTAGCGAAAGAAGGTATAGATACTTTCATAACAGGTGAAGGAGCACATCATACATTTACTCTCGCCGAAGAGCTCGGTGTTAACTTAATATATGCTGGACACTACCTAAGTGAAACTTTTGGGGTAAAAAAATTAGCTACCCACATAGGAAAAAAATTTAAATTAAAAAATACATTTATCGATCACCCCACAGGGTTATAAAATTTTTGAGGAACTATTTAAATTCATAATGCAAATTAGCTCCAATTTCTTTGATAAGGACCCAGTTTCCGCAGCAAAAGCTTTAATAGGCAAAAGACTGGTTTGCGGTGAGTGTTCAGGAATCGTGGTGGAAACTGAAGCATACGCTGCAGAGAATGATAAGGCTGCACACACATTTACCAAACCAAGCGCCAGAGATTTTATCAAAAACCATAACGCCGGAACAGCATATATTTACCTGAATTATGGAATGTATTGGCTCGCAAATGTATTAATCAAAGGTAAAAAAGGAAATGGATTTATTTTAATAAGAGCTATCCGACCTGATAAAGGAATAGATCTAATGATTAAGAGAAGAGGCATGAAAAAAATAAAAGATCTATGTTCTGGACCGGGCAAACTCACAATTGCTTTAAATATTGGAAGAGATGATCATGGGAAATCTTTTAGCGAGAACCCTAAAAAGTTTTGGTTCGAAGAAACAAAAGAAAAAACTATTGTGACATCTGATAAGCGTATTGGAATAAGCAGATCTAAAAGTTTACCTTGGCGATTTCTTGAGAAGGACAGCGAGTTTGTGAGCAAAAAAAAAGGCAGGTGATATTACCCACCTGCCTTTTAAGTTGGTTACTTAGAAAAATTATTTACCGCTATCAATATAGCTTCCGGGGGCTACTGGTGGAGTTGTTTGGTAACCAGCATTCTTATTTTTACAAGCTCCCAATGTAAGAAAGCCAATTGCTGCTGCTGCCAGTGAAATGATACGAATAATTTTCATGAATCTTATATATTAATTAAAAAGTTATTAAAGTAGTTAATCATTAGAATAATATAGGCAAAGTGCTTTGCAAGCTAGATCTAGCGCTAGTGGCGAATAAAAACTTTAGACCCAAGGCTTAAAAAATTATAAATTTCAATTATATCCTCATTGGACATCCTAATGCATCCCATACTATGAGGTTTTCCTAATTCGTTCACATGGTTCGTGCCATGAATATATATATACCTATCGAAGGTATTCTTATTATGCTTCTCAAGCCCATTTAACCACAGAATTCTGGTGAGGATTAAATCATCTTTAATTTGATCCTTAAAGTTATAGATACCTTTAGTTTTTCTTCCCTCAAAAACTCTTCCAAGTGGTTCCCCATCTCCAATCTTTTGCTTTATTTCAAACTTTCCCGTAGGCGTCTTAAAACTGTTCACTTCATGACCGACACCAAATCTTGAAGTCGAAACTCTGTATTCTTTACAATGATTAAGGCCAAAATACAGACTTAATAGCTGTTTTTCGATTGAAACTTCAGCACTGTAAATTTCTGCAGTTTGCATCATTCTAAGGAGAAGCTAATATCTTAGTCTCAAAAAAACCTTACTAAAGAAAAAATTCATGGTATCACCTAATATAGCAATCGTGGGCATCACTGGAGCCGTCGGGCAGGAAATGTTGAATTGCTTGGAAAGTAGAGATTTTCCTATTAACGAGCTCAGACCTCTTGCCTCTGCGCGATCTGCTGGTAAAAAAATTAATTTCCGCAATCAGGAAATTGTCATACAAGAACTAACAAACAAGTCATTTGAAGGTATTGATATTGCCCTTTTCAGCGCAGGAGGGAATATTTCAAAAGAATTCGGCAAATCCGCAGCAAGTGCAGGAGCTGTCGTAATCGATAACTCTTCAGCCTTCAGAATGGATAAAGATGTACCTCTCGTAGTTCCTGAAATAAATCCTAACGATGCTCTCAACCATAATGGAATTATAGCAAATCCAAATTGCACAACGATTATAACTTTAATGGGTCTAAATCCACTTCATCAAAAGTGGAATGCTTTGAATATTATCGCTTCAAGCTATCAAGCGGTTTCAGGTAGTGGAGCTCAGGGGATTAAAGAATTAAAGTCCCAAATCTCCGCAATCCACGAAGGTAAAGAAATTGAGACTAATGTTTATCCTTGCCAGATAGCTCATAATGTTATTCCTCAAGTAGATCAATTTATTGAAAATGGATACACTAAAGAAGAAATGAAAATGGAGAATGAAGGGCGTAAGATCCTAGACAATCCATCCCTTAAAGCTTCGGTTACATGCGTTCGAGTTCCTGTCTACCGCTCTCATTCAATTGCAGCGACAGTACAATTCGAATCCACTCCCAGCGTAGAAGAAGCAAAGATTCTAATTAAAGAAGCCGAAGGAGTTAATGTTATGGACGATCCTGAATCAGGAATTTTCCCAACAACACTCGATACGACTGAAAAAGATGAGTGTCTAGTCGGAAGATTAAGAGAAGATATTGTATTAGAAAATTCTTTGTCGTTCTGGGTCGTCGGTGATCAAGTCCGAAAAGGGGCAGCATTAAATGCTGTGCAGATTGCTGAATTGCTAAAATGAAAAATGGGAACTAATATAAATTTAAAGACTTTCGTCTCAGACCACAGAAAAAGAATCGATAAAGCATTAAATTCTTTCCTACCCAAGTCTACGGTTCGCCCAAAAACCTTGCACAAATCAATGCGTTATAGCTTATTCGCAGGGGGGAAAAGGCTAAGGCCAATACTTTGCCTAGCTGCTTCAGAAGCTTGTGGAGGCAATTTTGCTGATGCTATACCAGCAGCATGTGCAGTTGAATGCATTCATACTTATTCATTAATTCACGATGACCTTCCTTGCATGGATGACGATGATATGAGGAGAGGGAAGCCAACTAATCATAAGGTTTTCGGAGAGCCTGTGGCAGTCCTTGCAGGCGATGCTCTCTTAACATTAGCTTTTGAAATTATAAGCTCAACGAAACCAAACAAAAAATATAATAGTGGTGATATGGTGAAAGAATTGGCCCTCACTTCAGGAAGCAAACATCTTGTGGGGGGGCAAGTACTAGATCTGGAAGGGGAAAATGAAGAAATTAACCCGAGAACTTTACAATTTATCCACAGTAGTAAGACCGCTGCATTGCTCACAAGTTCACTTAAGCTTGGAGCTATGTCAGTGGGAGCAAGTCAAAAAAAAATATTATCTCTTGAGGAATTTGGACAATGTACTGGTCTAGCCTTCCAGGTGATTGATGATATTCTTGATGTCACCCAATCAAGCGAGACACTTGGCAAAAGTGCCGGTAAAGATGAGGCAGTTAATAAAGCCACTTATCCTTCTATACATGGTCTTGAAAAATCAAAAAAAATTGCAAAGAAACTTACAGTTAAAGCAATAAATGCTCTTAAACCTTTCAAAAGTAGCGGCAAGAGACTAGAGGAATTAGCCCACTACCTTCTTGACAGAGATTATTGATCACCTACTTGGCTTGAGCACATATATCACCCATGACAGCATAAACTTCTGTACCATTTTCACTATGCTCCAAAAGGTCAGATGAAAAGGTAACTTTTTTGGGTTCTAATAGTACAATCGTCATAGAACCACCAAAACTAAAATATCCTTTTTCTTGCCCCTTTGAAATGTTTCCCTGTTGGTATGTCTGCTCTATGCAACCGACACAAGTAGCACCAATCTCTAAAAGGCAAACATTGCCAAAGGTATCCGATTTTAATTCAGTAATTGATCGCTTATTCTGCCAAAGATAAGAAATATTTTTTTTCAAGGCTAAAGGATTTACCGAATACAAATGTCCATTAATTAACTCAGCATCTGAAGCCACTCCCTGACACGGAAAATGAAATCTATGATAGTCGGTAGGACATAGCCGAGAAATTAGAGCAGAACCGTATTTGAACCGTTCTGCCCTTTTCTTAGATCCTAGCAGACTGTGTAAATCAAATGATTGACCTTTCGCCCAAATGCTTTGTTTGGAAGATAAATCTTTCACAACGATATGACGACCATCTGCAGGAAAAACTAATTCATTTTTTTCACCTGTGATTGGTCGAGATTCAGTTTTTAGTTTTCTTGAGAAAAAATCATTGAAACTTCGAAATGATTCTGGCCTATCAAGAAATAAACCAACATCCAAATCATACTCTGAGATAAAAGGTGCTATTTTTTTTACAGAACGATTTGACGACATCCTAAAGCCATACCATTTAGAGAATATTGCCCTCTTTACTGCAGCCCAAAGAGCTAATTTACCAAGAGGATTACCATAAATAAACTTGAGATAAGACTCGCCATATATCGCTTCAGTTTCAATTTGGCCAGTATAACGGTTATAAAATGTTACCGATTCATTTGATCCCATGAGTCCATTATCGTCTATTGAGGGTGACATTCAATAGAGTTAATAAATAATGAAGGTTTAGATTACATAAAAAATCCGCCAGGCCAGAAATTTCTAATCACCTAATGAAACCTCACAAAGTTAGGTAAAAATTTAAAAGCGAAATACTGGCCTGACGGATTTACTCTCACTCTCTACATATATGAGAAGCAGGGCTCATGCCAAATTTAGAATTAATCATAGAAATCTTTCTATTTTTTATATCTTCAGTAATATCGTATAAACTGTCATCTTTAACTTTTCATAATTCCTGCACTCTCTAAATGCATATAAAACTATATTTGGCAGTTACTATTATCCTTTTTGGTTTATCTCCAATCGGCCATTGCATCCCACAAAACTTTGGTGGCAATTTATTCGGAGCTACTTTTGTACCGAGAAAAATTGCTAACGATTTCACCGACAAGTTAATAGCAACTTCTCTGTGGAAGGGTAATAAACTCCCTGGGGATTGGAAAAGAATACCTTCAATTGATCAGGATAACATTTTAAGACTTACCGTTAGCCCTGTTGTTTTTGGAAGTCACCCAAGTTCAGTTTATGCAAACTATGAGGGGCAATATCTAAGATCAATTTCAATTATGTATCTTGATTCTGAGGAATTCATCAGAAAAAAAATAAGCAATAATATCAATACAAATTTAACAGGATTAAAAAGAGAATTCAGAAAAAATTATAATGAAATTTCCTCCAAAATCGAAGATCAATTATATAAAACTTCTAAAAGTACACCCAGCGACGCTTTTGTGGGAAACACAAAATTTCTTCGAACCTACTACAATGATTATCAAATAAGAGATTTAACAATTCGACTATGCCTGAAAGAAGATAACAGCATCAGTCTAATCATATTGCGAAGCAAGGATGTAGCCAAAAGCTACCTAAGCACTGAAGCCAAAGCACTAGATAAAAACGAACGAAGAAAGAAGTTAGAAAAAAATGTTTTAATTAATAATAACGGCGATCGAAATATAATTGATATACCAATTTTCCAACAAGGAAAACGTCCTTATTGTGCAGTAAATACTCTTGGAATGGCCACTTACTATCTAGGTCTAAGGATGAGTACAGACGCTTTGGCTGCTGGAGCTAAGTTTCGATACATAGATTCAGCTAAAGGTTCAAAGATGTTAGACTTATATCGAGCCGCCGCTGAAGAAAGCGAAACTACTCTTCAGAGAGGGAGGAGCTTTGATTTTAAAAGGGCGCAAAAATATCTTGAAAAAGGACTTCCGATAATTGTATGGAGAAGGTTTAGCTTTTATAGAGATCAACTTCACTCTGCTGCAGCGAAAGGAGCCGAGCTTCCTGCTCCAACAAAAGAGGATCGTAGCCAATGGCCAATATCAAAAGACGACCCTGGACATGCATCTGTTATTACTGGTTTTAATAAAGATACAGGGGAGGTCATCTTCATGGAAAGCTGGGGAATAAATACTCGTAATAAGAGAATGTTAGCTAGTGAACTTGAGGCAACAAGTTATGCTACATTTTACTTTAAGATATAAATCAATAGTCTTTTATAACACTATTTTACCGATAATTGATCTAGTCTAAGTCTCTCACGCTCATCAAATAGCTTTTTTGATACCATTTTGACTGCAATCATACTACCAAATCCGCAGCCTACAGCAATTAGCAACCATATAACAACCTGATATCTTACAGCGTCATCAGGTGAATTACCTGCAAGTATTTGTCCCGTCATCATACCTGGCAAACTAACGATACCTGCGATAGCCATTGAATTGATGACCGGCATTAGTCCAGACCTTAAAGAGTCTTTCACAATATCTTTAATTGCCTCATTTGCCGTCTCCCCAATAATTAGTCTAGCTTCAATAATATCGCGATCATTCCATACATTTGTTGTAAATCTATCAACACTTAAAGCAACCGCAGTCATTGTATTTCCTAATAACATCCCAAGAACAGGTATAGCATATCTTGGATCCCACCAATTATCAGCCCTAATTATAGCTATGAGTCCAAAAACTGAAACTGCAAAGGAAGAAATGAACATAGAGGCAGTACCAATGCCGTAAGACCAAAATCCTTTTATTTTATACTTTTGCCTAGAAGAAACTTCTTTACCTGCGACTAAAAGCATAACCAGCGCAATAAGAATAACTGGCAGAGGATGATCAATTTCAAAAACATATACAAGCACCAATCCAACTAAGAATAATTGAATTACCATTCGAAGAGACGAAACTAATAATGGTTTAGTTATCCCAAGGTCAGCTTTCCATGTAAAAAAACCAAGCGCAACAATTAGCAAACCTGCTAAAAAAATCCTTTCATTTGAAAGAGATATTATTTCTTGAGAACTAGCGATCATAAATCCACAAGAGTTTTATTTTTCATAACTAGTTGATTTTGGCTCACGCGCTCTAATTGAGATCGGTCATGAGTAACCCAAATAGCTGCTGCCCCTTGCTTCTTACAGTAATTCTTTATGAGAGTTTCAACTAAACAGGCATTCGAGTCATCCAAATTTGCTGTAGGTTCATCTAATAACAATACTTCTGGCAACCCAGATAAAAGGCGTGCAAGTGCTAACCTTTGTTTTTCACCCGATGAAAGCCTGGATACTTCACTATCAAATATCTTTGTATCCAAAAAACCCAAATATCTTAGCTTAGCGTCCTCAATAGAACTAAAATGCTGACTAACCTTAGGAAACCACCAACTAGATTCAGCAGGCAAGTAACCCACTTTCTTACGCCATACAGACCCAGAAAAATCTTCTCTTCTTTTTCCATTAATTAAAACTTTTCCCTGACTTTGATCTAAGTCGGCAATTGCTCTTAGTAATAAAGTCTTACCTGTACCAGAACACCCAGAGAGACCCATAGATTCACCAGAATTAACGATAAAACTTATAGGATTCCAGTCTAGGAATCTCAACTCTTCGACCTTTAACACAAAAACAAATAAATCGCAGTTCAAACAAACTCAAGATAACTAAGAAAGATTATTCATCAATTTCAAACATTATGCTAAAATACTTGGCGTGGGGCTTGCTGATCTTATATTCGAAACTAATATAAAAGCCTCCACCATCCCAAGAAACGCTACAAATCTAAAAACCACAATATAACATGAGCTTGTATCAAGAATACATTGAAGAAATTGAGGATCGCAAAGCTCAAGGTTTACATCCTAAGCCAATTGATAGCGGCAAGCTTACAGCCGAAATTATTACTCAAATAAAAGACCCAAACAATAAACACAGGAGTAAATCTCTTGATTTTTTAATTTACAATACACTCCCCGGTACAACCGATGCCGCAGGAGAAAAAGCTAATTTCTTAGAAAAAATTATTTTAGGTGAGTCTATTGTGGAAGAAATTTCACAAGCATTTGCTTTCGAACTTTTGTCCCACATGAAAGGAGGCCCGTCCGTAGAAGTTCTTCTTAATTTGGCTCTTAGCGATGACATACCAATTGCTGAGAAAGCGGCGATAGTTCTGAAAACTCAAGTCTTCTTATATGAGGCAGACACTGAGCGACTCAAAATAGCTTTTGAAGAAGGAAATAAGATTGCCAAAGAAGTTCTTGAAAGTTACGCCAAAGCAGAATTCTTCACAAAACTCCCAGAGTTGGAAGAAACAATCGAAATAGTAACCTACATCGCTGGTGAAGGAGACATTTCTACTGATTTACTCTCTCCGGGAAAGGAAGCACATTCCCGATCTGATCGAGAACTACATGGAAAGTGTATGATTTCTGAAGCTGCACAGAATGAAATTAAAGCACTTCAAAAACAACACCCAAACAAGAGCGTTATGCTGATTGCAGAGAAAGGCACAATGGGAGTTGGGTCTTCGAGAATGTCAGGCATGAATAACGTCGCATTATGGACAGGTAAACAAGCAAGCCCCTATGTTCCATTTGTAAATATTTTTCCCATCGTTGCAGGAACAAATGGCATCTCACCAATATTTTTAACGACAGTCAGCGTGACTGGCGGAATTGGCATCGACCTAAAAAACTGGGTTAAAAAATTAGATGAAAAAGGAGAACCCGTATTAGATGAAAAAGGAGAACCCGTATTAGAGCAAGTATACTCTGTAGAAACAGGAACCACTCTGACTATCAATACCAGAACAAAAAAATTATATCGTGGAGAAACGGAACTAGTTGATATCTCTTCATCATTAACCCCCCAAAAGTTAGAATTTATTAAATCTGGAGGGTCCTATGCCGTTGTTTTTGGTAAAAAGCTTCAAAGTTTTGCAGCTAAAACATTAGAATTGGAATTAGAACCTGTCTTTGCTAAGGCCAGAGAAATTTCTCATCAAGGGCAAGGCCTAACCGCAGTAGAAAAAATCTTTAATAGGAATGCAGTTGGAGTGGCTGAAGGAACAACCTTACACGCTGGTTCTGATGTCAGAGTAGAAGTTAACATTGTAGGATCGCAGGATACAACGGGCCTCATGACCTCTCAAGAATTAGAATCCATGGCAGCGACTATTATTTCACCTATTGTTGATGCAGCCTATCAATCAGGTTGCCATACTGCTTCAGTATGGGACAAAAAAGCACAGGCCAACATTCCAAAACTCATGAATTTTATGAATAGGTTTGGACTCATTACGGCAAGAGATCCGAAAGGCGAATATCACGCTATGACCGACGTCATACATAAGGTCTTAAATGATATCACTGTTAATGAATGGGCAATTATTATTGGAGGTGATTCTCATACAAGAATGTCTAAAGGAATTGCCTTTGGAGCCGATTCTGGAACTGTTGCCCTCGCCCTAGCTACAGGTGAAGCCACAATGCCTATTCCGGAATCCGTAAAAGTTAACTTTAAAGGAGACCTTAAACCTTACATGGATTTTCGTGATGTAGTTCATGCCACACAATCTCAAATGTTGAAAAAGTTTGGTGAGAACGTCTTCCAAGGAAGAGTGATAGAGGTTCACATAGGAACATTACCATCAGACCAAGCTTTCACCTTTACGGACTGGACTGCAGAAATGAAGGCAAAAGCTTCAATATGCATTTCTCAGGATGAAACGTTAATAGATTCACTAAAAATTGCTATAGGTCGAATTCAAATAATGATCGATAAGGGGATGGATAATGAAAAACAGGTTTTACAAGCTTTAATTGATCAAGCGAATAAAAGAATTTTAGAAATAACATCAGGGGAGAAACCAGCCATAACGCCTGATTCAAATGCCAAGTATTTTGCAGAATTCGTCGTGGACTTAAATCAAATCGTTGAACCAATGATCGCCGACCCTGATGTCCATAATGAGGATATTTCAAAACGCTACACTCACGATACGATTAGGGCTCTTTCTTATTACGAAGGAGTAAAAAAAGTGGATCTTGGCTTCGTGGGTTCATGTATGGTGCATAAGGGTGATTTAAAAATTGTTGCTCAAATGCTTAAGAATCTGGAAAAGAAAAGAGGGAAAGTCGAGTTTGAAGCTCCGCTAGTGGTTGCAGCCCCTACTTACAACATCATTGAAGAGCTCAAAGACGAGGGAGATTGGGATATATTACAAAAATATTCTGGCTTTGAATTTAATGACAATGACCCCAAAAATTCAGCACGACTAGAATACGATAACATGATGTATCTGGAGAGACCAGGTTGTAATCTGTGTATGGGAAATCAAGAAAAAGCTGAAAAAGGCGATACAGTTATGGCAACATCAACCAGACTCTTCCAAGGAAGAGTTGTTGAAGATTCAGAACGAAAAAAAGGTGAGTCATTACTTTCTTCCACACCAGTTGTAGTCCTTTCCGCAATCCTTGGAAGAACACCAAGTTTTGAAGAATATGAAGTTGCAGTTGAAGGAGTCAACCTGACAAAATTTTCTCCACCTTTAGAGGATTTAATTACAAGCTCATAATAACTATATTAATTAAATCTGAAGTTTGGGTTATTCTTAAACCTTTATTTCTAAAATTTTAATTAAGTAAGGGATATTCCTTTTGTTTCAATCTTAATTTTTCCCTCTTTATAAAGCTTTCCAACCGCTTGCTTAAAAACTTTTTTACTCATACCTGTGAATTCTTTAATGGATTCGGGTGAACTCTTATCATGAACTCCGAGAAATTTTTCTTCTGTTGATTCTAGAGAATTTAACAATTGATCAGCTGCGCTTGGAATCCTGGAATACCCTGGAGGATCTAAACTTAAATCAAGCAGACCATCTTCTCTGATCCGGTTGACATAACATTCTAACCTTTGCCCTGAATCTTCTAAATTAGAAGTATCTCGTCCCTTTAAGAAACCCCAACAGGTACCATTAACGATTGCTCGAATTCCAATGTCAGTCCTTTCCACTGTAAGAATTGAAACCTTATTACCAGTTCTAAGATGAGAAGGAATATCTTTAGAGACAAACTTTTTTAATTTTGATGATGCCACTAGTCGACCACTGACTTCATCAAGATAAATAAAAACAACCACATAATCACCAACCCTAGATCTTCTAGGCTGCTCCCCGAATGGCAATAGGAGATCTTTTGGTAAACCCCAGTCAAGAAAAGATCCTGCCCTAGTCGAATCAATAACTTCAAGATATGCGAATTCCCCAGCAATTGCTTTTGGATTTTCCGTCGTCGCTATTAGCCGATCCTCTGAATCTAAATACAGAAATACTTTTATTGCATCACCCTTATTTATTGATTCAGGTACATATCTTTTTGGCAACAAGATCGATCCAAAATCTTCACCCCCATCAAGAAGTATCCCAGCTTCGTGCTCTTCGCTAAAGACCAAGTCATTAAATTGACCTATTTGTGGTGGAAACATAATATAATTTGTAAAAGAATCTGCAAAGCAACGTGCTGTTAAGATAATACTAACTCAAAAATCTATTAATCGAATATATTAATACAAACTATTATAGCTATTTAATTAATAATGACTCATATCAAAATACTGACCCTTATTATATTAGGCCTATCTATTATAAATCACTCTAATGGCTCACCCAAATGGTCTAAGAATGCTATATGGTATCAAATTTTCCCAGAGCGGTTCAGAAATGGCGATACTACAAATGATCCGACTAAAGAAACACTCGATGGAACATGGCCATTTGATCCAGTAGAAGAATGGAGCATTAGCCCGTGGGGATCTGACTGGTACAAAATGCAAGAATGGGAAACTAAAACAGATAAAGATTTTTATTATAATGCTCAAAGAAGAAGGTACGGTGGTGACATCCAGGGAATAATAGATAAATTAGATTATCTAAATGATTTGGGCGTCAATGCGCTATACCTTAATCCAGTCTTTGAGTCTCCATCTTTACATAAGTATGGAGCAACTCTATTGCATCATATCGATAATAATTTTGGTCCAAATCCCAAAAAAGATACAGCCATAATTCAAACAGAAAATCCTGCCTCTCCGAAGACATGGCAATGGACATCAGCTGATATGTTATTTCTAGATTTAATTAAGGAATGTCATTCCCGTAATATGAAAATCATAATTGACGGTGTGTTTAATCACGTAGGTATTGACTTTTGGGCTCTAAAGAAAGTTCGAGAAGAAGGCCCAACCAGCCTTTATAAAAATTGGTTCACCATTAAAAAATGGGACGACCCTAAAACGACTGAAGATGAATTTACATATGAGGGCTGGTCAGGCCTTAAAGGGTTGCCAGAATTCAAACAAACAAAAAATGGCTATCCTGCATCTTTAAAGTCTTATTTTAATTCGGTAGTTAAACGATGGATGGATCCTAATGGTGATGGAAATCCAGAGGATGGAATTGACGGATGGAGACTCGACGTAGCGGCTGAAGTGCCAATCGATTTCTGGAAAGAGTTTAGAAAATGGGTCAAAGAAATAAATCCTGAAGCTTACATTACTGGCGAAATCTGGTGGGAAGATTATAAAAACAATAAACTAAAAAACGCTTCCAAATGGATAAAAGGCGATACTTTTGATGGTGTAATGAATTATAGATTCGCTGACAATTGTTATCAGTATTTTATACAACAAGAAAATTCACTTACTACCCAACAATTCTTAAACAAGATAAAAAATATTCATGAGGATTATGAATACAATGTTTGTCTGGGGTTACAAAACCTTCTTGGAAGTCATGATACACAGAGATTTATATCAATGATCGAAAACCCAAATCATAGACTCGATCATGGAGCCAACCTGAAACGAAATAGAAATTATGCAGTTGGTCCATTAAGCGAACATAACATCAAGAAAGCAGATCAATTGTTAGCTTATCAATTTTTCTCACCAGGCGCTCCATATATCTACTATGGCGATGAAGTAGGCATGTGGGGAGCAGATGACCCTGATTGTAGAAAGCCTATGATTTGGGATGACATTCAATACGAAGATGAACACGCCTTACCCTATGGCAACCCTAGAAAAAAAGGTTACCGGGTTTCTCAAGATAAGAGTCGGTTAAATTTCTTTAAGAGACTTTGCGCTATTAGAAAAAGCAATACCTCACTATGTGAAGGAGATTTTAGCATAATCTTACAGAACAATAGAACTCGCATGCTAGGTTTCAAAAGAACTCATAAACAAAATGAATGTTTAGCTTTTTTTAATTCCTCTGACACACCACAAGAAATTCCAAAGGTAGCAGATGACATGAAACTTGAATTATTTTCTTCTGGCACAACGAGAAAAATTATTAATTCTCAAGGATTCGTACTTTTCGTAAAATAATCCACCTAATATTCTTTTATCTTAGGTAATATAATAGAATAAAATCCCAATATATAATGCCCATTTCTCCAGTTAAAATTACTCTGTATTTAGTTTTTATATTTGGCACTTTTTTAATTCAGATAAAAGCCAATGAAAACTGGAACCAATTTAGAGGGCCTAATGGCTCAGGGGTTGCGAGCAAGAATTTCAAACCTCCTTTAAAAATTAACAAAAATAATATAACATGGTCTGTAGAAATACCTGAAGGGCTTTCATCCCCAATAATTTATGGAGATAAAATATTTTTAACAGGAGTCAAAAATAATAAATTACTAACACTATGCATAAATCGGAATAGTGGTGAGTTGCTATGGGAAAAATTTGCTCCTGATTGCCAAATTGAAAAAGTTCACAAAACGAGCAGCCCTGCATCATCGACACCATACGTTGATAGTAAACAATTATATGTCTACTTTGGATCATACGGCTTACTTTGTTATGACCATGACGGTAAGGAAAAGTGGTCTAGACCTATTCCTACTCCTAAAAGTTTATATGGGATGTCAACTTCACCGTTGGGTTATGAGGACACGATAATCTTAGTGCTAGATAACGACTCTAACATCACAAAAAGTAGATTAAGCCAATCTAAAATAATTGCTTTTGATAAATCTAATGGCGTAACTAAATGGAGCGCCGAAAGACCTCACCACCGCAGTGGATGGTCAAGCCCAATCATTTGGAAGCATGATAAAGGGTCAGAACTTATAGTTCTTGGAAACGATAAAGTTAGAAGTTATAATCCAGTAACTGGTTCAGAAAATTGGTTCGTAGGTGGTTTTTCAAGAGAAACGATTGCCATTCCCGTAGTTGGCAAAAATCATCTCTTTGTATCTTCAGCTCAACTAGGAGGAGTAGCCGATAACGAAATCGATCCAAAACCTTTCTGGAATGCTATATTACAATTTGATAAAAATAAAGATGACAAAATTAGCAGAACAGAAATGGTAGGAGATTTTACCTATCCTTTACGACCTGAATTACCACTAGGCCATCCAGGGTTCGGAATCCCGATGCCTCATGACCCAAAAAGAAAAGAAGAAAGAATAAATGGTATTTTAAGATGGGTTGATAAAGACGGCGATCAATCATGGACAAAGAAAGAATTCATCAATCATATGTCATTTAGAAGGGGAACGCCTATTCTTCTCGCAATAAAACCAGGCGGGAAAGGTAATATTGAAAAAAGCCATGTAACTTGGGAATTAAACAAGAGCATTCCTGAAATTCCTTCTCCAATATTTTACAATGACATTATTTATCTAATCAGAAATGGGGGTATACTCGCAGCGATTGACGCAGAAACTGGTGATCAATACTACCGCGAACGCGTCAACGGTTCTGGCCAATACAGCGCTTCTCCAGTCTCAGCTAATGGTCATCTCTATCTGGTTTCAAATCGAGGACAAGTATCAATTATTAAACCTGGGGAAAATTTTGAGCAAGTACATGGTTATGAAATAGGTGAGCCAGTATTTGTAACACCTGCAGTTGACGCTCAAACAATATACTTTCGAGGGCAAAAGAAATTGTGGGCATTCAGGAGAGCGATTCAGTAGTTGATAAATCAACACTAACGAAAATTACCATTTCCAAGATTGTTGATCCCAAAATCCATATAACTGATCTACCGTCCCGTTGAAAAGATTTCTTTCTAGAGGGCAACCCATATCACCATAATATTTTGGAGACCGGTAATTATTATAAACATAATTGTGAATTACAGACTTAGATTTTCTCTTATCCCAATAAACTCCCGAATACTGCCACAAAGACCAACGGTTCCAAACTCCATACTTTTCCATTAAAAGATTTGGTGTTTCCATACTCTTTTTATTTGATGAGTATAAAGCAATCCAGTACGGGCACTGGGCCATTCTCTGTTTCTGACGCATTGTTGCCGCACTCAAAACTCTTCTCAAATGATCACTATTCTCGAGGTAAATCATAGGCAATTGGCCAGTACGTTGTTCTATCCGGTTTATAAACCTAATGATATCCAATACCGACGACTTAGCATCAAAATCACCTACTAGGAGGATTTCGGGAGATCTCAATCTCTTGCTCGATTTAATTTTCTTAATCTGGTCGACGAATTTGTCTGCCTGCCAGACTGGATCAACCCCTTTAAGAACAAAATAGTATGCTCCTAAGAGCATCCTTTGTTTCTCTGCAGCTTCAAGAAATGACGCACATTTGTTATCTAACTTCTTACCTTTGCCGCACCGGGCGATAAGACCGAGAGCCCCATTCTGCCTCAAAGCTCTTAGGTCAAACTCATTATAATATGAACCCGAACGCTGCTTCTCTTTTGGATCGTACGAAGAAACATTAATAATATGAGGAGCAGCCGTAAATGGGTTATGCGAAACTCGTATATTCCTACTTTGAGGAATGCTCGCTGAACCTCTACTAGAGGCAGTTACCTTAATCTCATTACTCGTACAACCCGACAAGCAAAGTACCAATGAACTCACTAAGATAATTGCCCTTGAAATATATTTGGAGGCAATAATATCCATATCTTCCATGAATAAAATATGTCCCTGTTTACAAAATATGCAAATTCCATAATTATTATATTTTATTAATAATTTTATAATTTCTGATCAGTGAAGATATTAATCACTGGATTCTCTATGTGATGAATTTAATTCACCGCTGTATAGCTGAATCGCTCTTTTCCCGACTATTCCCAATATTGAAGGTTGAATGACTCTAGCCGCTGCATTTGATGCCGCTAAACCGGCCCAAGTAAGCGGAGACTTATACCTTACAAGCTGAACGACTGGTCGAATTTTTTTATATATTGGCGAACATGCTTGAACAATGGGATTTTTAGAAACCGTCTTACCCTTCTTATAAGTTCTAATCGCACTACCTGCACTAAAATCGATAAGCCTACCAATCCTCTTCTTCTGTAAAAAATCTGCAATATCTGTGGAAGCAAGTTCAACTGCTCGTATAAATTCTCCTAATTTGGGAGCCTTTAGAGGCTCAGGATCGTCTGGATAATACACAATCGCTATTTGTTCAACTAAAGGAGGAATTTCATTATACAGAGCTGTAAACCATTCTGGATTAATTTGCTTTTTAAGCCTTATCGAATGCTGAGCTCCCTCTATTAGATCCATCGCTTGCCTGAATCTCTCATCACAATTTTTTTCAGATTCATTAATTAAGTACTCTCTATTAGTCCTTCTAATGTCCGACCATAATCTAATTATTATTAGAAATAACCAAATTATAGAAGCACATAAAAAACCAGAACCAAAAGCAATAATCCAGTCGAAATGCTGATAAAAAAAATCCACTTTACTATCTATGTTTCGTTAAATATTAAATATTAATTTATTATCCTTTTATTTTAGGATGTTCATAGTTTTGATCACCACTCAATGCACGTAAAAATTCTACTAAATCATCAATATCCCGGTCAGATAAATTTAGGCTTCCCATTATAGGAGAAAGCAAAGGGTCTTTGCTACCTCCCTCATTATAAAATTGAACAACTTTTTTGAGAGTACTTAACGAACCATCATGCATGTAAGGTGAGGTCTCTGCTACATTTCTAAGAGTTGGGGTTTTAAATGCTCTTTTCTCATATTCTAATTTTGTCGCTACATACCTTCCCAAATCTTCGGGCAAGCCAAGAATTTTACTTCTATAACTAACACCTGTATTGTGAAATTGATTATCACTAAAAAGCACTCCTGGACCAGCAATTGAATGACATTGCCAGCATTGAGCTTGACCCGCAAACAATTGATATCCTCTCCGAGCAGGCTCATTCATAGCATCATCCTGGCCTTCGTAATACCATTTATCATATGCCGAATTTCCTGATACAAGAGTTCTTTGAAAAGCAGAAAGAGCAATAGCTAAATTACTCTCACTGATTCCATCATCCCCAAAAGATTTAGTGAATAGTTCAACATAACCTCTCTTCTGTTTAAGTTTCTGAAGAACATCTGATACACTAGAATTGCCCATCTCATCATGAGCCAAAATAGGTTGCCAGGCTTGCTCTTCTAATGTAGCAACTCTTCCATCAACAAACATTGATTGGGCAAATGCAATATTCAGGAGTGTTGGTGAATTCCTATGTCCTATTTTACCTTCAACACCGGAGGAAAGACGCTGACCATTTTGAGTGAATCCCTGATCAGGAACATGACATGTTGCGCAAGAAATAGAACCATTAACAGATAGGAAAGGGTCAAAAAATAATTTCTCTCCTAATTTAGTAACAGCATTATTAAATAATGATTTATTAGGAATTTTAATAGATGGTAATCCTACTGCTGGATCTTCTATATCTGGAATCTTTAGTTGAGCCTTAGATACCGTAACAAATAGGATTCCAAAGAAAACTAGTCTAACCATTCCTAAGATCTTTTTTATATAATCCACCAATTATATGAAAATGCCTTTTTACAAAATCTGCAAGCTCTTAGACATTTCAAATTATGCATCTATCTTCTTCATGATATCCGAAGATCCTGAATCATTAAATTATAGTATATTACAGAACTCATGTCCTGATACAGATAATCAGATTGAGAAGTATACAGGTATAGTGAGTTGGAAATATCTTGAAACTCATTTCCTAAACGGTTCCATAATTTATGTAGATAAAAGTCTTGATATAAAAGAAGTGGGAAAAGCTATAGCTGAAGATAAAAAAGACAAAGTTAGCTCATGGCTATCCTCAGGTGATATACTAAAGCCAGGAAAAACACATGCAGAGCATTGGGAAAAATCTCGGACCAAATTCGTGGCTCTTGTAATTTCTCCCTTTGTGCTTATCAAAGAGAGCACTAAGAAGGAAAATTAGGACAGTGAGCTTAGTCGACCTTACTCGATGGCGTCCTGAACCGCCATTTTTGGCGTTGTACTCGATCATGAAGCTATCCAACTCTTCTAGGCTAAGGAAGCTTCGCGCTCGCCTCTAATAGCTTTAAATTGCTTCCAAGTAATGAGTTCCTTTTGGGATTCATCCCACAAACGAAAGTGCATGCATTTAAAACTACTAAGTAAGGTTAATTTAGTCACGTTTGAAAAAGCTGGATGAGAATTGTGACAAGCCTCTAAATGATAGTTAGGAATCTTTGTGCTGAGGTGGTGAAGGTGATGAAATCCAATATTTCCCGTAAACCATTGAAGAACTTTGGGTAGTTTATAAAATGAACTCCCATCTAGGGCAGCAGATGTATACTCCCAATGCTCGTGCCTTTCCCAGTAAACTCCCTCGAATTGATGTTGAACATAAAAAAGCCAGACACCTGCAGTAGCAGCAATTGAGATAATAAACAATTGAAACAGTAAAAACATCATTGATCCAAAAATTAGGCATCCAGAGACCATTAACATCAAAAGAGCAATGTTAGTACAAAAGACTGCTTTTCGGTTAGCTGGGCTTGCGGTAGGCGCCGGAAACCTTTCTCTGACTAAAAATATGTATGTAGGAGCAAATCCAAATAAAAATAAGGGGTGTCTCCAAATTCTGTAACCAATTCGTTGTAACTTTGAAAGTGCCAGGTACTCATCAACCATAAGCGTCCACACATCACCCATACCTCTTCTATCAATGTCTCCAACTGTTGCGTGATGAACATTGTGCTCCCATGTCCAATGCTTGAAGGTAGTGAAAGCCAATGTTCCGGTTATAAATCCAAAAATTTGGTTAAAGATTTTTTTCTTAAAAAAAGATTGATGTCCACAGTCGTGAAATATGATGAATATCCTAACTGTTAAACCTGCGCCAAGAATTAAAAGAGGAATATAATAATACCAAGGACCCTGATTCTTATAATTAAAGAATATCAAAGACCATACTAGAAAATATAAACCTAATGTTGTTACAAGTTGCCATGAAGATTTCCAGATAGATGGTTTCTCGAACTCACGAACTATTTTCTTCCATTTCGAAACTTCCAATACAGAGGGCTTATCTGGTTCAGGGCTAGGAGCCTCTGAAGCCTTGCCAGAGTTTTGAGATTGTAAATTTGTGTTGGGCAAGATGACTATTAAGAACGTAAACGAACAAATATCAATTTTTAGTTCTAAAAATTCTTTTTTTTAGAGCCTTATAATACTTTAAGTTTTTCACTATTAAGTACTTAAAGATAATTCACTGCTGATGTAATTTATAAATTACATTAGAACAAATTTCAAATTTAGAACCCTAATAAACCAATATTTTTAACAATATGAACAGTCTTGCTCTAAATAAAGAGATTTAACATCATATATATGACGTAACATTTGCTCATTATATATTCTAATTCTCTTGCAGAGAATTCTTGCTAATTCTTTCATTATTTTAAAACCGGCATGCTGATCAGATAACAAAAATTCAGTGAACTCATCAGCTGATATTTGCCATAGTTGAGCATTATTTGAAACAACCCTAGCAGTGGCACTAGCCTTTTTGGGATCAATAATACTCATTTCTCCAACAACATCACTAGGCCCTAGGTTCATTACGGTTAAACTTTCACCATTTGCTCTAATCTTAACACTAACTTGACCAGAAATTATTAAAGACATTTTACTATGAGGATGACCCTGAACAGACAAGTAATCGCCACGTTCTTTAGACTCAAAATTTCCAATATTAACCAATCTTTCACGTACTGCACTTTCAAGGTTAGCAAGAAATCCTACCTCTTTTGATAAGGAATTAAAATCATCAATCAAAATCATACATTAATAACGACTATAAGGACGCTAACATCACTTGAAAATGGGTGACGTAAATGTAACTTTTGTATTAAACAAAATTAATGCCATGACCTTATTTAATTACTTTTATCAAATAATTCTAAATCTGGTTTTTGGATTCCTCCTTTGTTTAATATTATCAACTAATGGTAGTGGCACTAACATTATACATATAATGGTTGATGACCTTGGATATGGAGACCTTGGATGTTATGGACAAAAGACGATAAAAACCCCCAACTTGGATAAAATGGCCGAAGGGGGAATGCAATTCACAGACTACTACTCTGGAAACACAGTCTGTAGACCATCTCGTCTTTCTCTTTGGACAGGAAAGCACATGGGGCACACACCAATTTCTTCAAACGCCAACTACATTTTCAAACCAGAGGATATAACAGTAGCGGAACTTTTAAAAGCAAACGGCTACATTACTGGTGGAGTCGGCAAATGGGCTATGGGCGGGGTCGGGACAAAAGGTCACCCTAACAATAATGGTTTTGAACATTGGTTTGGATATCTTGATCAAGGCCTAGCACATAACTATTACCCCCCCTTCTTGTGGAGAAATAAGGAAAAAGTACAACTGAGTGGCAACGTTCTTACAAGTTCTTTGGCAGACAGAAAAAGAGTGTCCAAAACAAGAACAACTTACTCTCATGATTTAATGACGACAGAAGCTTTAAATTTCATAAAAAAAAATAAAGGAAAACCTTTTCTTCTTCATGTGCACTGGACTATTCCTCATGCCAACAATGAGGGAGGTAGGGCAACAGGTGATGGCATGGAAGTACCTAATTATGGCATATACAATAGTAAGGAATGGCCATCTGTTAAGAAAGGCGCGGCTGCAATGATCACGAGAATGGATAAAGATGTTGGTAAAATAATAAATCTTTTAGAGGAACTCAAAATTGAAGAAAAAACTTTGGTCTTTTTCACTTCTGATAATGGACCTCACTCAGAGGGAGGACATAAGCATGAAACTTTTAATTCTAATGGTCCCCTTAGAGGCTTTAAACGTGATCTATATGAAGGTGGAATAAGAGTGCCTGCAATAGCTTACTGGCCGAAAACTATTAAGAAAGGAACAACACTAAGTAAGCCTTTGGCTTTCTGGGATTGGTTACCAACAGCTTGTGATATAGCTAACATAAAGCCTCCTAAAGACATAGATGGATTATCTTTTCTTCCATCATTACAGGGCAACCACGAAAAGCAAAAGAATCATAAATATCTTTTTTGGATGTTTTCTAATAAAAAAGCCATCAGAAAAGAAAATTGGAAAGGTGTCATCACAGGGCCAAAAAACGATATGGAGCTTTATAATCTAGAATCAGATATTGGGGAGACAAAAAATGTGGCGATGAAGTATCCAAAAAAAGTTCGTGAATTAAATCAGATAATCAAACAATACACTAAATAGTCATTACTTGTAATCTATGTTTATAAAGCTTCTAGCACTATTTCTTTTAGTTCCAATCATTGAACTATATGTGATGGTTCAAATCGGAAAAGTCATAGGCTTAGGGATAACCATTCTAATTATTTTCATAACCGCTTTTATTGGAGCCAAACTAACCAAAGCTCAGGGAATTCAGGCTATAAAAAATGGCCGCTCAGCATTAATGAGCGGTAAACTACCACACAAAGAAGTCATAGACGGCGTCCTTATTATCATTGCAGGAGCCGTTCTCTTAACGCCTGGATTTTTGACTGATCTACTGGGATTTTCTTTACTAATTCCAAATCTAAGATCCTCGTACAGAGAACTACTCATCAACTACTTCAAAACTCGAATTGTCATCCACCGTAGCAGCAAGAATAATAATAAGAAATCGAAGCCTGATGAAACAGATGCTCAAGCTATTTTAGAAGCTGAAATCATTGATGATTAAATTTTTATTAGGCTATGTTCGTAAATACCGCCTGAACATCATCGTCGTCTTCAATCTTATCAATTAGTAGCTCTATTTCTTCGATCTGTTGATCTTGTAATTCTATTGGAGATGTAGGTTTCCTTTGAAGGTTTGCTTTGACGTTCTGAATGTCTAGTTTATCAACAGCCGTTGTTAGATTTCCAAAAGCAGTAAACTCACCCTCCAAATATGCTATTTCATCATTAACTGCTAATTCCTCTAATCCATAATCAATGAGTTCGAGTTCAATTTCATCCATATTCATACCCTCAATGACTGGAAATTGAATGACTGCTTTTCTTGAAAACATAAACTCTAATGATCCAGTTTGAACCATTTCACCTCCATTTTTATTGAGAATCATTTTTAAGTTAGCCACTGTACGGTTAGTATTGTCTGTGGCAGTTTCAATAAAAAACAAAGATCCATGAGGGCCTTTAGCCTCATAATTAATTTCATTGTAATTAGCATCATCACCACCAGAAGCCCGCTTAATTGCCTTGTCGATATTATCTTTTGGCATATTCTCTGCTTTAGCATTGCTAATCGCAGTCCTAAGAGCGCTGTTAGATTCGGGATCAGTCCCGCCAGCCTTGGCAGCAATAGTAATAGATCTTGCAAGCTTAGGAAAAACCTTGGACATTTTATCCCAACGTTTCTCTTTTGATGCCCGACGATATTCAAATGCTCTTCCCATAACTAATAAAAAATGCTCATAATTTGCGTTTAAGCAAGTTACCTAATCAAAAGAAGGACAATTTTTATAATAAATAGCTCAAAACAATGAATAAAAAAATCAATCTAAGCATAATTAGTATTATGTTGGCAGGATCCGCTCTAGGATTTGCAGGGATCAAGTTAACTAGAGGAGGTTATGAATCTCCAGAATACACTTCTAAGAAACATGCTAACGGCTTTGAGATTCGTTCATACTCTAGCATGACCATTGTAAGCACCATAAAAAAGGTATCCTCAAAAAAAGATGAGCGAGACTCTAGATTTATGAGGCTTTTTAGATATATCGATAAATCTAACGACAAAAGTCAAAAAATTGATATGACCACACCCGTGTTTATGGGAATGGAGGGTAAAGAAGGAGAAATGAGTTTTGTTATTCCCAAAAAAGTTGCTGATGAAGGGGCCCCTGCTCCAGTTTCCAATTCACTTCAAGTAAAAGAAACAAAGCCAATCACTTTTGCAGCAATGCGTTTCAGAGGAAAATCTTCAAAGGAGAGTTCTGCCGCTAAAGAATTAGTCAAAAAGATTAATAGTGCTGGACTAGAAATTGAAAAGAATACAAAACCGATATTTGCATACTATGATCCACCTTGGATACCTGTTTTCTTAAGAAAAAATGAAGTTCTAATAAAGATCGTTGAACCAAAAAAAAAGAATAAGACCAACAAGAAATAATGCCTGAGGCTCCTGACAAATCAATAGAACCCATTGAACGTCTTAGATCGATAGTACGTATTTTAAGAGGACCAGATGGTTGCCCTTGGGATATAGAGCAAACCCAGAAGAGTTTGATACCTAATATTCTAGAAGAAGCCTATGAAGCGGCTGATGCGATTAGAACAGAAAATCGAGAACACATAATTGAAGAGCTTGGCGACCTACTCCTACAAGTTGTCATGCAATGTGAAATTGCATCCGAATCAAACGATTTCATTTTAGAAGATGCAGCAAATGAAATATCCGAAAAATTAATTCGCAGACACCCTCACGTTTTTGGTGATGAAGAAATTAACGATTCCGAATCAGTACTCAATAAATGGGAGGAAATTAAAAGAGAGGAAAAAGGTTCAAAAAAACAGAATATATTACAAAGCGTCACTAACGGATTACCCTCTCTAATTAAGGCTCACGAAATTCAAAAGAAGGTTGAAAAGGTTGGATTCGACTGGCCAGAAGCAAAAAGCGTTATAGCTAAAATTAGAGAAGAAATTGATGAGGTCGAATCTGCTATTAATGAAGGCGGAGCAATACAAAGCAATGAGCACTTGGCTGAAGAAATTGGTGATCTGTTATTTGCTGTAACTAACCTTACAAGAAAAGTAGGTATGGATTCAGAATCTTTATTGGCAGCTGCTAATGAAAAATTCACTAGAAGATTTAATGAACTTGAGAAAATTCTCGAGGAAAATGGCTCTAATGTTGTGGATTCAAACCTTGAGAGCATGGAAAAGGCTTGGGCCAAAGTAAAAAATAAAGAGACTTGAAATTGATGGCATTTACCTAAATTATTTATCCATAAAAAATGGTAATAATTGAGCAACTATTTACTCTATTGATGCTACTACTGCTGCAAGCAGTACTTGGTTTTGATAATCTTTTATATATTTCTATCGAATCAAAACGTGCTCCTAAAGACAAACAGGCTTATGTAAGAAAACTTGGTATTGGAATTGCAGTAGCCGCAAGAATCATCTTACTCTTTCTTTTGACGAGCGTGATATCGGCATTCAAAAATCCATTCTTGAATCTTGATTTTTGGGGATTCATTGAAGGAAGCCTAAACCTTGAGAGTGTTATTGTCCTCTTTGGAGGAATCTTCATTTTATATACAGCAGTAAAAGAAATATTTCACCTTATAGGAACTGATGACCTTCATGGAGAGTCTGATGATAAAAATTCTAAGTCTGCTGCCATGGTCATCACTACGATTGTTTTAATGAATCTAGTTTTCTCCTTTGACTCAATTTTAAGCGCTATGGCACTAGCACAAGAACCTGTTTTAAATGAATTTGGTGAAGCTACAGGTGAAACTCAATATATCATGTGGGTAATGGCAACTGCAATTATAGTGAGCGGTCTTCTAATGATTGTTCTTGCAGATAAAGTTTCTGATTTTCTTCAAAAAAATAGGCTCTATGAAATTCTTGGATTATTCATTCTATTCATCGTCGGTGTAATGTTAATTACTGAAGGAGCTCATAAAGCCCACCTTAAGTTATTTGGAAGCGAAGTCATGCCTATGACAAAAACAACTTTCTACTTTGTCATAGCCATCTTGGTACTAATTGACATCGTACAAGGAAGGTACCAAAAAAAGCTTATGACTAAAAAACAATAAATTTAGGCTAATTAGCTGAATAATCTAAAGCCTGAGCAGCACTTCCTATGATACCTGACTCATTACCAAAAAATGCAGGTAATATCTTCAAATCCTTAGCTATCACATCAGATACCTGATTTTTAATTTTTTCTGTAAGTGGATCAAATAAGAATCGACCCGCTTTAGCAACGCCTCCACCAATAACAAAAGCGTCTGGATTCAATAACCATGCGGTGCTCGCTAGCGCCGATGCGAGCCACTCTGCAACCTGATCCCAAATCTCAATAGCAATTTGATTCCCTCCTTTTGCCAAATTAGTAACCTCTTCAGGAGTCCAACCACCTTCTGGTAAATCCTGACCTTGAAAGCGATTTTCAGCCAATTCACAAATTTGTTTGTTACCCATGTAGCATTCTAATGCTCCTTTTAGACCATATGCATTTGAAGGGCCACGATAGTCAATAGAGTAATTTCCAAGCTCTCCTGCGGCAAAATTACTACCTCTGTAAAGTTTACCATTAATGATCAATCCTCCGCCAATACCCGTTCCTAGAGTTAATGCTACAACGTTAGAACATCCTTGAGCAGCTCCAAAACGATACTCGGCATATGCCATGCAATTAGCATCATTATCTACGTGAACAGGAAGATTCAATTCTTTCTCCATAATGTCTTTTAAAGCAATATCATTCCAACCAGGAACATTTGTGAGCATATGTATGTGACCAGTATCAAAATCAACTAGACCTGGAACACCGCATCCAACAGTAACTATTTCCTCATTTTTTCTATATTCATTAACCACCTGTAACATGGCAGAAATGAGAGAATCGACTGTTCCGAAATGAGATGTTTTAAGAGACTTTACATTATTACTATTATTTGACAGCAATTGAGATAAAGATCCAATCTTCACTGATGTGCCACCAAAATCAATACCGATCGCTGAGCCTTTAGTTGAATTATCAGTTGTCATCTTGAGTGTTTAGCGCGGCAATTATACGAAGACCTTCTAAGGTAAGCTTTTCGTTCACTTCGACAATCTCCTCAATATTAGAAGAAATCAATTTAGAATAACCTCCAGTCGCAATTACTGGAATATTTGCTTCACCTAATTCATCAAAAATTGATAAAAGGATACCCTTTACTAAACCCCGATAACCAATAACGGCCCCTGAGAGCATGGCCTCTTTAGTAGATTTACCGATTACTGATAAAGGTTCATTTAAATCAATTTTTGGTAGCAGCGCTGTACGATCGGCCATGTAATCAGTCATAGCAGATAAGCCCGGAGAAATCACCCCCCCTATATATTTATTTTCTTTAGTTATTACATCAAATGTAACAGCAGTGCCAAAATCAACAACAACGACTGGTGCTTCTGTCAGGTGGATAGCTGCAACCACGTTAGCTATTCGATCCGCTCCTATGCTCTCAGGCTGAGGGTATTCAATATTAAAACCGAGATTAAGATTAGTTGAAACTCTAAGAACTCTGTGAATTCCAAAATAATCCTCGATGAATTTATTTTTTTCGGGAACCACTGAAGAAAATACAATTCTCGTTTCCTCTTTTTGAATATCCAATGGCACCAGATTGAGCGTTTTCAAATCAAGATCATTAGTAGGCAAAGAAAATACTTCACCACAAAGGGATGAGTAAGAAGATTTAATCATCTTTGTGTGAGAATTACTAATATCAACCAGTAACAGATCTTGTTTCTCCAACATATTTTTTATATGCTTACCCGAAGGAGAGAATTCTAAAAGAAGAAATATTCCTTAATCTTAAAAACAGGAACGGTGAGGTACCTAAGCACCTCACCGCCCTGTCTCTGTTGAACCCCCTACTAACGGGTTCTGGCGAAACCAGAATCCAAGGGAGAATTTTTAATTTAGTTAAATTTTAAGCCTCAACTGTTACAGGAGCTGCAGTTAAAGTTGATGTTTGAGCGTATGCTGGAGCTCCATGCTCCTCGACATCGAGACCCTTTGCTTCAGTTTCTTCATCGACTCGGATACCCATAGTACCTTTGAGAATAGTGAAGACGATAGCTGAGAAAGCAAATGCAGTACCTGCTACAAGTAAGCTACCAACAACCTGCGTTAAAAGACTTGCACCTACATTTCCAAAAATTGCTACTGCCCAAGTTCCCCAGAGCCCACAAACACCGTGAACAGATATAGCTCCGACAGGGTCATCAATCTTGGCCTTATCAAGTCCAACTATTGAGAAAACAACAATAACACCTGCGATTAAGCCAACCAATATTGCAGATGGAATACTCATAGCATCTGCTCCAGCTGTGATACCAACTAGTCCAGCCAAAATTCCATTGAGCGCCATTGAAAGGTCTGGCTTTTTCAAAAATAACCAAGAAATGATAATTGCGCCTAGTGCACCACCTGCAGCAGCAAGGGCAGTGGTAACAAAAACAAATGAGACTCCATTAGCATCTGCGTTCAAAACAGATCCACCATTGAATCCAAACCATCCGAGCCAGAGTAAGAAAACACCTATTGTGGCTAATGGCATATTACTTCCTAAAATAGGTTTGATGCTACCATCTTTAGAATATTTACCAGCGCGAGGCCCAAGAATAATAACGCATGCGAGTGCCGCAAAACCTCCAAATGCATGAACAACAGTTGATCCTGCAAAGTCATAGAAGGTTGCTCCTAGAAAGTCTGAGAGAAATCCTACACCCCAGTGCCATGAACCAACTACCGGATACAAGAATCCAACTAATAATACAGCGTAAATCATAAAGCTAGTTAGCTTGATTCTCTCAGCTACAGCACCAGAAACGATCGTTGCTGCAGTAGCGGCAAACATTGCTTGGAAGATAAAATCAGTCCACCAAGTGTAGCCAGCATATAATTCAGTTTGATTAGCAATCATAGTTCCCTCTGCGACACCAGCCATACCTCCCCACTTAAATATTCCAAGAGAACCTTCTTCAAACCCTGGATAATGTGTATTAAATCCGAAAAAGTAGTAGGTCAACAATCCTGCAGCAATAATGAAAACGTTCTTAAATAAAATATTTACTGTGTTTTTTGATTGCGTAAGTCCTGATTCCAAGGTGGCAAATCCCAGGTGCATCGCAAAAACAAGAAAGGCCGAAATTAACAGCCAAAGATTATTCACAAGAAATGTACCATAACCTGAAGTAGATGGATAAACGTCAGATACAAATGCTTTGTCTGCCGCGGGATCTAATACTTCTTCAGCTTCGATCAGTGATTGTGCTTCTGCAAAGAGTGCATCTGCATCACCTGCGAATTCACCTCCTTCGGCTACAGTCTTTACATAAGCATCCCACAGGGGTGTTTCTGCGGAGGCAACCACGCCAAGCATGAGTGCTAGAAAAGCTGAAACACCTAAGTACTTCAACATGTTATTTACTATCTTTGTTTTCATATCTTTTATTATTTGTTAGTAGGTTCGATTAAAAAGACGATTTTATTTATTGTTTGATTTAGTTATTTAATTAAAGGGGAAATTGCCCTGCATATTTTATATAAGCAGAGGCCGTGCCAACTTTGAAAAAATGAATTTTATTTTTATTAAATTACCTCCTTCAACATTTGATTAGGTAAAATGAATGCAGCTTTTGCTTAGACTCGAAAACTATATTTTTTTAAATCTATAAATGAATTAGCCCCGAACCAATAACTTGGAACGGGGCCAATTAACCAACAAAAATTGTATTAAATATATGATTAAAAACTTATAAAATTTGAATTAGGGTTTGAATTAATATTTATAATTTTGTCACAATTCAATGTGAATTAGAACCCAACTGTAAGAGACAGTCCGCTGAAAATGTCGTCTCCGTCATCTTCATAATCGTCAAGAGGTATATTAACACCAACATAAGGTGAAAGTGATGCAGTATCCGTCAACGTGATAGGTATCCCGATAGTAAAGGTTAATGCAGTTAAAGAATCGCCATCAGCATCGCCAATTACTCCACCAACGTCTACTGACATTGTGTCAGTAAGGTCAAAAGAAGTTGAAGCACCGACTTCATAGTAAGCAGCCTCTAAATCTATATCATAATAAATGCCAAAGCTAAGATCAATGGGACCTGCACTAATACCAAATCCTAAACCAAATTCAAGTGTTCCATCAGCGGCATCTGAATCCGGATAATAGTAATAGGTCGCCCCAAGGTCGACAGACATTTCACCCATTGAAGTGGAAAGGCCAGCGTAAATATCTAGCTCATCATTACCAGCATCGTCGGCAACATTGGCGTACCAAGCCCCAATACCTAGATCTAGGCCATCTGATAAAGTTGTAGACACATTTACATCACTCCATAAGAGATCTTGCCCTAAGTTAGCACCCCTAAACATGTAATCGGTATCGTAACCTACACTGACTTCTGCACCAATTGGTTCCGCAGCAACTTTTTCCCCTGCAAAAGCAGGAACTAAAGCCAAAACGGCAGTGCACCCAAGAATTTTAGCTGTATTTTTAGCAATCTGACGGATTTTCATATAATAGTTTTTTTAGTTCATAGTTATTTCAAGTATCTGCTTTACGATTGGTTAGGCAGGGTTTGTTTTATGTATTACAAAAGGCTAATTAGCACCTTTTGTGCCAAGATATAAAAAATTAAAAAACTTAAGTTTTTTATTAAGCTCTCGGATGAGCTTTCTTATATGTCTTCTTAATCCTTTCAACGCTAACGTGCGTATAGATTTGAGTCGTAGAAAGACTCGCATGCCCAAGCAAATTTTGAACGCTCCTTAAGTCTGCTCCATTATCAAGTAAGTGTGTGGCAAAGCTATGCCTTAATTTATGGGGACTAACTCCAATAGGAAGATCTGCAAGCTGAGTGTATTTTTTTACTATATCTGAAACAGCCCGTGCGGATATTCCTTTCCTCGATTTACTTATGAAAAGTGGTCCTTCTTGAATTTTTGCCTGATGAAAATATTTATTAAGCGCCCCTAGAGCGTGAGTCCCGACAGGTGCTATTCTTTCCTTTGAGCCTTTTCCTTTAACTTTAATAGTTTCATTAAAAAAATCAAAGTCACTAAATTTAAGTGTTGCTAGTTCAGATAATCTTAATCCCGTGCTGTAGAATACCTCTAATATTGCTGCATCACGAGAAGCGGCCCACTTAGGTGCCTGCTTAGGCTGTTTGACATTAAATGGTAAACCCAAAAGATGTTCTACCTGTTTGATTGTAAGAACCAAGGGAAGGGATCTATTTTTTTTGGGAAGTTGAATATCTAGCAATGGATTTAACTTTAAGCCTCGCCGACGAGTCAAATAACGAAAGAAACTTCTCAATGCCGAAAAATGTAGTCTTATCGTAGAACGCGACAGCTCCCTCTTCATGCATTCATATAAATATTTACGAAAATCCTCTGCCTCACAGTTAAACCATGCTTCAAATTTATCAGACCTTGCCTTATATTCACGCAACGAATGATTATAATTTCTTAAAGTTCTTGGAGAAACATTTCTCTCAACTTCGAGAAAGTTAAGGAAATCATCTACAAGCTGGTCTTCAGCTTTACTCTGATCTGTTTCATCGCTTTTCTGATTTGAGAGCATGAATACATATATTTTATCATACTTTAGGCAAAGAGCCAGATAAGCAATCAAGCTCCTCAATGACTTGACGTTGAGCCAACGCGAGGAATGTTGCTGTGTGTCAAATTCAGGATTAACAAAGCGAATTATACCATGCCTTGACGTAACGAACGGACGCGTTGTGAAAGGCACAAAGTTTTTAGAACTTCGTGATGCGGGAGATCCTGTTGAATGCGCTATCGCTTATGACGCACAGGGAGCAGACGAACTTGTTTTTCTAGATATTACAGCTTCTTCTGATGAAAGAAAAACAATGGTCGATGTCGTTGAAAGGACTGCTGAACAATGTTTCATGCCTCTTACTGTAGGAGGAGGCATTCGTAAAGTAGATGACATGAGGGTGATGCTACGCGCAGGTGCTGATAAGGTGGGTATTAACACTGCAGCGGTTAAGAATCCAAAAATTATTTCTGAAGGAGCTTCCGCTTTTGGATCACAATGTATTGTTGTTGCAATAGATGCTAAAAGAAATCCTGAAACTAAATCTTGGCAGGTCTATACGCACGGTGGCCGAACCCCAATAAATCTAGATGCTATTGATTGGGCTAAAAAAGTTGAAGCGCTTGGTGCTGGAGAAATCCTTTTAACTAGTATGGATGCTGACGGAACGAAAGACGGTTATGACATCGAATTAAATGCTAAAGTTAGTCAATCTTTAAACATTCCTGTGATAGCTAGTGGAGGTGCAGGTAAACTTGAGCATATGGCTGAAGTATTAAATAAAGGTAAAGCTGACGCTGTACTTGCAGCTAGTATTTTTCATTTTGGCGAATACACCGTATCAGATGTTAAAGATTACTTGGCAAGAGAGGGGCTGCCAGTTCGTCGCACATTCGAAAAAATGTGAATTGTAAACACTAATATTAAATTCAATCCAAGCCCCCATAATCCAGCATGAACACCAAGAGGTTTACTGTTAGGTGTCATTGTTAAATAGACAGCTAAAATAGTTCCAAAAAGCGCGCCAATGAAAAATGGTATAGCTCCAATTTTTCTGATTTGTGTGCCCAACATAACAGCAGGAGCAATTTGAGCTAAAACTTCAAGCTTGATTTCTAATAGCCTCCAAATGGTCTTGTCTTGCAATTTGATCGTTAGCAATACTACACACAACATAACTATGATGGACGTCATTTTTCCAACTCTTGTTAGAGTTTTGCTATTAGAATTTGGATATTTGGTTCGATAAAAGTCGTTAGTAACCATTGATGAAATTGCTAACAAAGCAGAATCTATAGTAGACATAGTTGCAGCAATAACTGCCGCAACAAGTAATGGTCCCATTATGGCAAGAGCAGGTAGTTCGTTCATTAATTTACCCAGCATCAATAATGTAGTTCTATCTGATTCAACGCGCTCTAAACTGGGAAAAATAGAAATTGCCATAATGCCAAGTAGCACTAAAAAAAATGTAGTAAACAAAGGCATGAATGACATTACTTGAAGTGATCGCCGTAAAGTTTTCTCATCCTTCGCAGCATAGATACGTTGAATGGCATGAGGGTACATCGAGATACCAAAGAAAAATAATAAGACCGAGCTTAACCAAGTAATTTTTTGCTTAATGCTAGGCGGATCCCAAATATCTGGCCTAACAGATTCAAGGCTCTCTGCAACTCCACCCGGACCACCAAGATGAAAAAATAATGCGAAAGCAATGAACCCAAGGCTTATTAATAATATAACTCCTTGTGTCACATCAGTCCAAGCAACACTTCGCATACCTCCCATAGTTTCATAAACAAGCATCACTACTGCAAGAGCAACTACCGCATAGTTAAAATCTATTCGGTTCCCACTGACAATCTCAGCTAATTTTCCGAGAGCAAGCAAATTGGTAAGTACATAATTACCTAAACCAAAAATTCCAATTAACACAAGAAGAATGGTTAAGGGCCTAAATGAAAATCTGTCTTGGACATAATCACCAAGGGTTACGTATTTCTTTCTTCTCGAAAGACGGTATAGGCGAGGAGCATAAATAAAATAACCACCTATAACAGCCATCATCGCCACAACAGTATAAAGAACCGGAAATCCCCCACGGTATGCTTTACCTACAAATCCCATAAAACTGTTACCACTATACTGAGTTGCATACAGAGTAAGGAAAAGAACGCTAAAACCAAATGCTCGACCTCCTAAATAGTGATCTTCAAGAGAGTCTTCTTTTTTTGCCCTATGTCCAAGCCAACCAATAACAATTAAGGTCAATATGTATAGACCAATGAATGCAAGGCCCCCATTCCCTAAAGCGTATCCATTGGAACTATTTGCTAAAATCATCATCACTTTCACCAGAGGAAATATCCCAGAAAAATCCAATAAGGATCGTCATAAGAATCGCGAAAGATGCAGCTCCAATCAATGAATATATTACCCAATCAGGCATTCCAAATAACCTATTTTCATTATTTTTAACAAAAAACCACGGTACTGAAATCACCAAAAAAGCAATAGGTAGTAATAAACAAAATACGGTTTTCATTAGTGTCTTCTCAGTAAATCATTTCTGTGATCATGAAACAACAACATTAATTGCTTCGTCTATAGCATCTAATGAATGATGAATTTGTTCCTCATCAATAGCTAATGGAGGCATGAAAACAATAACATTCCCAATTGACCTAGTTAATAATCCATAAGCTCTAGCAGCATAACAAACCTCTGAACCTATATTTTCGCATTCTTGTGAAATCTCAATTCCAGAAATTAAACCGCATTGCCTGACATCAGAAATTGCATGATTTTTTATTTTTAGATTTTTTAAACCAACTTTAAGGCACTCTATTTTTTTTCCCATTTTATTGAGAACCCTATCTTCTTCGAAAATTCTTAAACTTGCCAAAGCCGCTGCACTGCCAAGTGGATTACCTGAATAACTATGACCATAATAAAAAGTATTCTCTTTGCTTTCGAGGAAAGCTTTAAAAATTGATTCTGTAGTCATAGTGACAGCTAAAGGTAAGTAGCCTCCAGATAAACCTTTAGCTAGACACATAAGATCAGGAGTTACGCCCTCATGCTCACAAGCAAACATTTTTCCTGTTCTACCAAAGCCAGTCATCACTTCATCCAAAACGAGTAACACATTATTTAAATCACACCACTGACGAATCTCCTGTAACATTCCATCAGGCCACAATCGAATTCCTGCTGCTCCCTGAACTTTAGGTTCAATTACCACTGCAGCAATTTCTTTTGCATCAACAGCCTTTAACTCATCAATACAACTCAATCGTACAGTTGGAAAAATGAAATCGTTAAATCTAGAAAAAAATCTATCAATACCGCCAATCGATGAGGCTCCAAAAGTATCACCATGATAAGCATTATCAAAAGCAACGAAACGTTTCTTCTGAGGCTGACCAATAATTTGGAAATATTGTATTGCTACTTTCATAGCACATTCGATAGCAGTCGATCCATCATCACTATAGAAAACTCTCTGTAATATTCTATTAGGAAACATATTAACAAGCATCTCTGCGAGTAATATTGCCGGCTGGTTTGTTGTCCCTAAAAATGAGGCATGAGCTATTTTGTTCAATTGCTCAATAATAGCTTGATTAATCCGCCGATCATTGTGCCCATGCAAATTCGTCCATATGGAAGAATTTCCATCAATATATTTTCTACCAGATTTATCAAAAACGTAAACTCCCTCACCTTTATCAATTACCAAAGGATCATGATGATCAGCACACCAGTCTGACATCTCAGTAAAAGGATGCCAGATATATGCCTTGTCTTTGTCAGATAGATTCACTTTAAAAAGCCTTGATCAATATTAAAAATATAGAAAATGACGTTTCAGGTGTAAACAAAAAGCTGGGCTTCCACCTGAAAGTGAAAGCCCAGCAAAGTTATGATAAACAAAATTCTATGCCTCTATAGGCTGAATCTCTTCTTCGCTCTCAGGATTTTCAGAATTCTCTTCTGAAGCACTATCATCAAGCTCAGGAGGTTCAACTGTTTCAAGAGGCTGAATCCTTTTCTTGGTACCAAATCCAGAACCTGCAGGAATAAGATGCCCCATAATAACATTTTCTTTAAACCCTTTGAGAAGATCACTCTTTCCTAAAGTTGCCGCATCAGTTAAAACACGCGTTGTATCTTGGAAGCTAGCAGCTGAGATGAAACTTTCCGTTTCTAGAGACGCTTTAGTGATTCCGAGCAAAACAGGTTCACCCTCCGCAGGTTTACCTCCCTGTTCCTCAATCTCCTCATTAACTCTAATGAATTCTGTTCTTTCAACTTGATCACCCCATAAAAACAAAGTGTCACCAGGATCCGAAATGCGAACTTTTCTGAGCATTTGCCTAACGATAATTTCTATGTGTTTATCATTTATTTCAACGCCTTGAAGTCTGTACACTTCCTGTACCTCAAAGACAAGGTGCTCCATCAATGCATGAGTACCAAGTATTTCGAGAATCTCGTGAGGAACTACAGGGCCATCTGTAAGCAAGTCAGCCCTCTTAACAACATCATCTTCATAAACAGTAATATGCTTATTTCTAGGAATTAAATGTTCAGCTATTTCTCCTGTTTCAGGGTCCGTAATAATTAACTTTCGCTTACCACGTGACATTCCATCAAAGCCAACCACACCATCGATTTTTGCAATTTCAGCATTATCTTTTGGCTTTCTAGCCTCAAACAACTCGGCCACTCTAGGAAGACCACCTGTAATGTCTTTTGTCTTAGCAACCTTTCGTGGTGTCCTGGCTAATAATGTTCCTCCTTGAACCTTCTCCTTGTCTTTGACAGATAAGTGAGCTCCGGTGGGTACTGAGTAACTGGCAAGAATTTCACTCGTTTCCGGGTCAGTAATTACAATCTGAGGGTGCAAATCCTCCTTGTGCTCAATTACAACCATACCCTCGACACCCGTAGCATCATCTTTTTCTTTCTTTACAGTAATTCCGGAAATCATATCACGGAATTCAATCTTACCACCTTTCTCAGTAATGATAGGCACATTGTGAGGGTCCCAAGTAGCAATTTGGTCTCCACGGGAAACTTTTGAACCATCTGCAGGATCAATAACTGTTCCTATAACTAAAGGATGGGATTCAAGCTCCATACCTTTATCATCGAGAATAGCTATTGAACCACTCTTATTAAGTACAATAAATTTACTATCAAGTGATTCAACGGTTCTCAAATCTTTATAACGAACTATTCCATTATGACCAATATTGATAACTGGTTGCTTAAGGGCCTGCTGAGCAACACCACCAATATGGAAAGTACGCATTGTAAGCTGCGTACCAGGCTCACCAATTGATTGAGCAGCAATAATTCCAACAGCTTGCCCAATTTCTACAGGTTCTCCGTTTGCAAGATTCAACCCATAACACAATGCACAACAACCTCTAGGAGATTCACATGTCAGAACTGAACGAATACGCATTTTCTCAACCCCGATGTCCTGTAACTTCAAAGATATAGGTTCATCAATTAATTGATCAACTTCTACAATAACTTCCTGGGAAACAGGGTCTGTAATTTTTTCACAACTTGTACGTCCATAGACCCGAGTAGAGAGTTCAACGACCTCTTCGTCTCCCTCATAAACAGAAGCAACAGTGATACCCTGAGTAGTACCACAATTAGATTCAGTAATTATGACGTCCTGAGAAACATCTACGAGTTTTCTAGTTAGGTAACCAGAATCGGCAGTTTTTAAAGCCGTATCTGCAAGACCCTTACGTGCACCATGCGTAGAAACAAAATATTCAAGAACTGACAACCCTTCACGGAAATTAGATGTAATTGGTCTTTCAATAATTTCTCCAGATGGCTTTGCCATCAACCCTCGCATTCCTGAAAGCTGTTTAATCTGCTGCTTATTACCACGAGCACCAGAATCAACCATCATGTAAAGCGGGTTAGCTATCTCATTACCATCATTATACTCTAAGGTTCGATACAAGGCACTAGCAATTTTATCTCCAGCAGCTGTCCATATATCAATGACCTTATTGTAACGCTCACCATCCGTAATAATACCTTTAGTGTACTGCTTTTGAACAATATCCAATTGCTTATAAGCATTCTTGAGCTCAACTTGTTTTTCATTAGGAATCACCATATCTGTGATTCCAATTGAAACACCTGCTCTAGTTGCCTCTTTAAATCCTAGCTGCTTAAGAAGGTCTAAAGTTTTAACCGTACCTTTAGGACCTGAGACTTGGAAAGTTCTCCATATGATATCAGAAAGTTGTTTCTTTGCGATAGTTTCATTAATAAAACCCAAAGATTTACCACTTTCATTTTCAACTTTGGGCCATATTTCATTAAACCTAACTCGCCCTGGAGTGGTTTCTATGGTTACAGACTTAGGGTCACCATAAATGGTATCTTTACCACGATCTGGATTAGCTAAACGAATCTTACAATGGAGAGAAAGAGCTCGCTCAGCCACCGCATATTCTACTTCTGTAGTCGATTCAAATAGAGGGATTCTCTTATCATCATTATCCTTATAGGTAATATGATGCCTATGATGCGTTAGGAAATAACTTCCAAGTGTAATGTCTTGGGATGGTGTTGTAATTGGTCGCCCACTAGAAGGAGAGAAAATGTTATTTGGCGCTAACATCAGCAATCTTGCTTCCATCTGAGCTTCAACAGATAACGGTACGTGAACAGCCATCTGATCACCGTCAAAGTCCGCATTGTAAGCTGAACAAGTTAGTGGATGCAAACGTATAGCAGAACCCTCAATCAAGACGGGCTCAAATGCTTGAATAGACAATCTGTGAAGCGTAGGGGCACGATTTAATAGTACAGGGTGCCCTTTAGTAACCTCCTCAAGGATATCCCAAACTTCAGGAGTTTTCCTTTCAATCATCTTCTTTGCAGACCTTACAGTGTGAACATAACCAAGTTCCTTTAGCCTCCGTATTATAAAAGGCTCAAAAAGAACAAGCGCCATTTTCTTTGGAAGGCCACATTGATGTAATTTGAGTTCAGGACCAATAACAATGACTGAACGGCCCGAATAATCGACTCTTTTACCGAGTAAGTTCTGACGAAATCTTCCACCCTTACCCTTCAACATATCAGATAAAGATTTTAGAGCTCTATTACCCGCACCTGTTACAGCTCTACCATGTCGACCATTATCAAAAAGAGCATCGACAGCTTCCTGGAGCATTCTTTTCTCATTTCTAATGATAACTTCAGGAGTCTTAAGCAGAAGCAAATTTTTAAGACGATTATTTCTATTGATAACACGTCTATATAAATCGTTAAGATCAGAAGTAGCAAATCTTCCGCCTTCTAATGGAACCAAAGGTCTAAGGTCAGGAGGTATTACAGGAAGAACCTCAAGAATCATCCATTCAGGTCTGGTATGACTACCAGCAAAACCTTGAGCTAATTTAAGTCTTTTTGAAAGTTTCTTTCGAACCTGTTTTGAGCGAGTTTTAGTCATCGCGTCCTCAAGTTCTGCAACTAGGGAAATGAGATCTATCCCAGCAAGAAGATCTCGAACCGCTTCTGCTCCCATCCCTGCACGGAAACTATCCTCTCCAAATTCCTCTTCAGCTTCACGCAATTCTTGCTCGGTAAGCAATTGACCTAATTCTAAAGGTGTATTTCCTGGATCAGTAACAATATAGTCCTCATAATATATGACTCTCTCGAGCATTCTTGCGCTCATATCTAGCATGAGCCCTATGCGCGAAGGCATACACTTGTAAAACCAAATATGACTAACTGGCACGGCAAGTTCAATGTGCCCCTGCCTCTCCCGACGAACTCTAGACAATGTCACTTCAACTCCACACCGATCGCATATTACTCCCTTGTGCTTAATTCTTTTGTACTTTCCACACGCACATTCCCAATCCTTAGTTGGACCAAAAATTCGCTCACAAAAAAGCCCCCCTTTTTCTGGCTTGAATGTTCTATAGTTGATGGTTTCTGGATTCTTTACTTCACCGAAACTCCAGCTCCGAATTGTATCGGCAGCAGCAACAGTGATGTTAACCTGATCGAAACCAGATTCTTTATTATCAGCTCCAAAAAGCTCTTGGATATTTGACTCAACGCTCATGATTTTAATCAGTCTTAAATCTCTAAATTATTATTTTTTATATGTTTATGCAGTGCTTCTATCCTCATCTACGGTAGGACTTGAGCCTTCTCCAACTTTCACATCTAAGCAGAGACTTCTCATTTCTTTAATCAAAACATTGAATGATTCAGGGGTTCCTGCATCAAGACTATTATCTCCTTTAACAATGGATTCATAAATTCTTGTTCGGCCTTGAACATCATCAGATTTCACCGTCAATAATTCCTGCAAAGTATAAGCTGCACCATAAGCCTCTAGTGCCCATACCTCCATCTCTCCAAATCTCTGACCTCCATATTGAGCTTTTCCACCAAGTGGTTGCTGAGTAACGAGTGAATATGGACCAACTGCCCTTGCATGAATCTTATCAGCAACAAGGTGCCCTAGTTTCAACATATAAATATAACCTACAACAACCTCCTGATAAAAAGGATCTCCAGTCAGGCCATCATATAATTGAGACTTTCCGTTAAGACCAATCCAATTAAATCCTTCTGTCTCCTTTGCTTCTTTTAGGTAATCAAGAATTTTAGTTTCTGGAATGCCATCAAAAATTGGAGTAGCAACTTTAAAACCAAGGGCTTTAGCTGCGACACCTAAGTGAGTTTCAAGAACCTGACCAACGTTCATCCTTGATGGTACTCCAAGAGGATTTAAACAAATGTCAACTGGCGTTCCGTCATCAAGGAAAGGCATGTCTTCTTCTGGAACAATCTTAGCCACAACACCTTTGTTGCCATGCCTACCAGCCATCTTATCCCCTACCGAAAGTTTACGCTTACTTGCGACATAGACTCTTACAGATTTTATTATACCTGGATCAACTTCATCACCGCTCTCCATGCGGTCTAATGATCTCTCACGTTCAGAATCCACATCACCAAATTTAGGAGAAAAACTAGAAATAATATCCATTATTTTATTTCTGATAGGTGATGGATCAATTTCAATAGAATCGTGGGAAGCCGCCAACTTACGTAGCAAGGTTTTGGTTATCTTTCGATTCGCAGGAATAATTAATTCACCTGATTTACTATCAACAACATCTAAAGGTATTTTTTCTCCAAGAAGAATATCTGAAAGCTTCTCGGTCAGTTGATCGGTGAGCTCATCTCGCTTTTTCTTATGGTCTGAGTCAATACTCTTAAGCTGTTTTTTCATTTCAGCTTCTGACATTTGCTCTTTCTCAGCAACGTTTCTGGAAGAAACTCTTACGTCCATAACTATTCCAGTGCACCCTGATGGGACACGGAGCGAAGTATCTTTAACATCAGCAGCTTTTTCACCAAATATTGCTCTCAAAAGACGTTCTTCTGGAGCTAATTCTGTTTCGCTCTTTGGGGTAATTTTACCAACAAGAATATCACCAGGCTTAACTTCTGCACCTATTCGGATAACACCATCTGGACCAAGATCAGCTAGGGCTTCTTCTCCAACATTTGGAATATCTCGCGTTATTTCTTCTGGTCCTAGTTTTGTATCCCTTGCCCCAACATCAAAATTCGAAATGTGAATTGATGTGTAAACGTCGTCTTTGACAACTCTCTCTGAAATCGTAATAGCATCCTCAAAGTTATATCCATTCCAAGGCATGAAGGCAACGAGAACGTTCTTACCAAGAGCAAGCTCTCCCTGTTCAGTGCAAGGGCCATCTGCAAGAACATCGCCCTCTTTAACTTCTTGGCCTTTTGAAACGATTGGTCTTTGGTTGATACATGTTCCTGAATTCGAACGCATGAACTTCCTCAAAGGATAGACATAAATTCCTTTACCCGGTTCACTTTTAAGCTTTCTTGGATCAGATAAAAACTTTTGATCAGAAACATGAAGCTCACCATTGGGTGTAACCACAATCAATTCGGCAGTCGCTGCAGCTACCTTTCCAGGTCCTTCTGAAACAACTACAGCTCTAGAGTCTCGAGCTGCTTTACCCTCCATTCCTGTACCAACTAATGGAGACTCAGCGCATAGCAACGGAACTCCCTGTCGTTGCATGTTAGAACCCATGAGAGCTCGGTTAGCATCATCATGCTCTAAAAATGGAATCAAAGAAGCGGCAATAGATACTAACTGTTTAGGAGAGACATCCATCAATGAGGCCTCTTTAGGATCAATCTCAAGGAAGTCACCACGAAACCTTGCAGTAATTCTTTCAGAAGTGAACTTACCACTTCCATCTAACGGATTATTCGCTTGAGCGATGACTTCGTTCTCCTCTTGATCAGCAGTAAGGTAAGCAATTTCTTTCGTTACCTTTCCATTCTTAATTTTTCTATAAGGAGTTTCAATAAATCCAAACTCATTAATTCTAGCATAAGTACTCATCGAGTTTATAAGACCAATGTTAGGACCCTCAGGCGTTTCGATTGGACAAATTCTACCGTAATGAGAAGGATGGACATCTCGGACTTCAAAACCAGCTCTATCTCTATTTAGTCCCCCAGGACCTAAAGCCGATAACCTTCTCTTATGAGTAAGCTCAGCCAGAGGATTCGTTTGGTCCATGAATTGACTTAATTGAGAACGCCCAAAGAAATCCCTAACTACTGCCGACAGAGCTTTAGGGTTTATTAATTTTTGGGGTGTCATTCCATCAAGATTGACATCAAATAAAGTCATCCTTTCTTTGACTAGTCGCTCAGTACGTGCAAGTCCAACTCTACATTGATTTGACAACAATTCGCCAACTGCTCTCACTCGTCTAGATCCTAAGTGATCTATATCATCTGTAATGCCTTCTCCACTTTTTAAGTTAAGCAAATACCTCATAGCAGCCACAAAATCTTCAGAAGTAAGGATTCTTTCACCTTCGTCTACTTTAAGGTGCAGCTTCTGATTAATCTTATATCTTCCCACTCTGGTAAGATCGTATTTCTTATTATCAAAAAACAATCTTTTAAGAAGAGCCTTTGAATTGGCAGTCGTCGGTGGATCACCAGGACGCAATCTACGGTATATATCCTTCAATGCTTCCTCTTCATCATTCGAAGGGTCTTTTCTCAAAGATTTGATAAGAATATCATCATCCTTGGTATCGATCACTTCTAAATTCTTATAACCCAATTCCATAAGCTGATGAACAACACCAATGGTTAGCGGCTCATAAGCTTTAGCAATTATTACCTCCCCATCAACGACGTCTTCCATCGGAGTTTTTGTAGAAAGCTCTTCTTCATCCATTTTAGCTGCGAGCTTTAACTTTTTGACGTCATAAAAAAGCTTACATATATCAGAATCTTTTTCAAAACCGATAGTACGGAGGAAAGTCGTTGCTAAGAATTTTCTTCTACGGCGCCTGCGATCAAGGTAAACATACAAAAGGTCATTAGTGTCAAATTGCACTTCTAACCATGAACCCCTGTCAGGTATAATTCTAAAACTGTGTAACGTTTTTCCATTGAGGTGCAAACTAGTTTCAAAACAAACCCCGGGTGACCTATGTAATTGGGATACCACAACCCTTTCTGCACCATTAATTACAAAAGTACCCCTTGCTGTCATTAGAGGAAGCTCTCCCATATATACCTTTTCCTCTTTTGTGCCTGCTTCATCCTTCAAGCGAAATGTTACATAAAGAGGAGCACTGTAAGTCTCACTATCACGAATTGCCTCTAAAGCCGTAAGCTTTGGTTTGCCAACATCATAAGAAACAAAATCTAATGTGACCTTGTCATCATATGAATCTATTGGAAAAACTTCTTTGAAAACAGCCTGAAGACCTATTTGCTTTCGCTTGCTCGGAGCTACATCTTGCTGCAGAAAGTCAGCGTAAGACTGAATCTGTATGCCAATGAGGTTCGGAGCCTCAACGACCTCGTCAATGTTTCCGAAATGTTCGCGTATTCTATTAGACATAGTTTTGATGATTTTCCTTTTTACAGGGTAAGTTTTTTGGGCAAATTAAGATCACACAAATTAGTGATATAAAATTGGTAACTATTTTGTTGTGAATTGTTGACACAACAATAAGCCGAAATTGTGTTACAATTTTTCCGGCTTTGATTTATGGTTGGATATGTTGGGCGGATATGTCCGTTCCCAAATGAATTATATAGCAAAATAAACTAGGATTGGTTTATAATCGGGTCCTGGATTTTATCTTTAGGGCTAAGTTGGATTAAGCTAGCACAGCTAAGAACAATTTCGCTCTCAGCTGTGCTTTTTTTAAATTTTTTCAAAAAAATCAAAATTTAATCTATTTAAGCTCAACTTCTGCTCCCGCAGCTTCCAGTTTACTCTTGATTTCTTCGGCCTCTTCTTTGGCACAACCTTCTTTAATAGGTGCTGGAGCGCCATCAACAATTTTCTTTGCATCAGCTAGACCAAGACCACTAACTGCGGCTCGGACCTCTTTAATAACAGCAATCTTATTACCACCTGCACCAGTAAGAATAACATCAAATTCACTCTTTTCTTCGGCAGCGTCTCCACCATCACCAGCAGGTGCGGCAGCTACAGCAGCAACTGGAGCAGCAGCGCTAACTCCCCATTTATCTTCTAGTGCTTTGACTAGATCAGCAACTTCAAGGACGGTTAGTCCACTTAGGTCTTCGGTTAATTTCTCAATATCGGCCATCTTGTTTTACGGTGTCGTCGCGGATTGGAGCCCCAAACCATTTAATTACAGCAGCTACTGTTACGACAAGGAACCGTGGTTATATTGTTTAGTTTTTTTATGTTTAGTTATTATTCCTTAGTCCTATTAAAAGTAACTAAGGGTGATTTGTTTAGTTTAGCCTTTTTCTTCTTTTGCTTTTAGTATTCTTGCTAACGATGAAGCAGGCTCATTAAGTAACCTTACAAAAGTTCCAGCAGGAGACTGTAAGGTGCCAAGTAATTGAGCTCTTAATACATCCATTGGTGGTAAAGAAGCCAGAGCATTAAGTTCCTCTGTGCCAAGCAATTTACCATCCATAACACCAGCCCTCATTTCAGGCTTTTCATTTTCTTTCTTAAACTCTTTTAATATTTTCGCTACAGCACAAACATCCTGGTCTCCTGTCACTAAAGCAGTTTGACCTGACAAATATTCATTTAACTCTTCTGGATAATTTGCAGCTCCTGATGCTCTCTTAGCGTATGAGTTCTTAGTTACATATGCAGCCGCACTAGTTTCTCCTAAACGACGTCTTAATTCTTCAAGCTGAGCAACTGTCAATTCTTTGTAATCAATGACAATCATAAATGGCGAAGCATTTAGCTTCTCGATAAGGTCATTGATAATATTTTCTTTGATTGCTTTCATTAGTAATCTTAGTTTTTAAATAATTAATTTCAGTACTGACTATTTCTCGTAACCGGCAGTATCAATTGGTATTCCTGGTGAAACTGTCGCCGATAAAGTTGCTACACGAAAATAAACCCCTTTTGCTGAAGCTGGCTTGACTTGCCTGATTGCTTTAATCACGGCATCTCCATTTTCACTCAATTTATCGGGTGAAAATGAAACCTTTCCAATAGGCGCAGATAGGTTTCCACTCCGATCCAGTTTAAAATCAATTCTACCTGCTTTTACGGCATTAACAGCTGAAGCCGTATCGTCAGTTACTGTACCAGTCTTTGGGTTAGGCATTAAACCGCGAGGTCCAAGAAACCTTCCCAATTTTCTAACTTCAGCCATTGCTTCTGGAGTGGCTACAGCAACATCAAAATCCTGAAAACCACCTTGTATTTTGGTTATCATATCATCATAACCAACAAAATCTGCTCCTGCATTCTTTGCGGCCGTAGCTGCTTCACCCTGAGCAAATACCAAAACACGTACTTTTTTGCCTGAACCGTGAGGCAATGGACAAGTACCACGAACCATTTGATCTGATTGTTTAGGGTCAACTCCTAGTTTAAATGATATCGAAACTGTTTCATCATATTTCGCAGGAGGAAATTTTTTCAAAGTATCAATTGCATCAGATAAAGTATATACTTTGTCCTCTTCAACTAACTCCGCTGCTTGACGGTATCTTTTACTTCTTTGTTTTGCCATTATATTTTTTGCAGTGCTTGCGGACTATTTATGCCCTCCTGCTGGTTTATTTGTTATTAAATAGTTATTTACATACCCTCAATCTCAATACCCATCTGCCGGGCGCTACCTGCAATAATTCTTGCTGCAGCCTCATCATCTTCGGTATTAAGGTCGGGCTTCTTAATCTTAACAATGTCCATGACTTGGCTCTTAGTAATGGTTGCTACTTTTTCTTTGTGCGGCTCTCCAGATCCTGATGCTATTTTTGCTGCTTTTTTTAATAATGCTGATGCAGGTGGCTGCTTACAAACAAAACTGAAACTTTTATCTTTATAAACAGTTATAACAACAGGCAATACATCACCAGCTTGAGCCTGAGTTCTTGCATTGAAATCTTTGCAAAACTCCATAATGTTCAAGCCCGCTTGACCTAGAGCAGGACCAACAGGAGGAGAAGGATTCGCCTGACCAGCAGGAATCTGAAGTTTTAGTGTTCCAGTTACTTCTTTAGCCATGATAATTAATTCGATTAATAAAGTTAATACGTTTTGTTTCTATTCTTCTTTTTCGATCTGCCAATGCTCAAGTTCCACAGGGGTAGGCCTTCCAAAAACAGTTACCGATACTAATAATGTGCCTTTTTCTTGGTCAATTTCCTCAATAACACCAGGCTGACTTTCAAATGGACCGTCGGAAACTTTAATTGTCTCTCCCACATCAAAAGCAATCTTTGGCTTTACGCTTTCTTCTCGCTCTTTAATTTGAAGGAGCATACTCTCAACTTCTTTAGGACGCATAGGTATAGGGTGGTTTTTTGTACCAGCAAACCCAATCACTCCGTGAGTATCCTGAATAAAATACCAACTCCTACCAATTAGTCCTCCTTCTTCATTCAGGAGATGCATATTCACTAAAAGGTATCCAGGGAAAAACTTCCGTGTTGATTCTGACCTTTTGCCTTTTTTTACCTCCGCAACACGCTCAGTAGGCATAAGAACCTCAAAAACCACATCACTCATCTCCTCAGCATCCATCCTACGTAATAAGTTATTCCTAACTTTATTTTCCTGACCTGATAATACGTGTACTACGTACCATTGATCTTTGGGAGCGGGAATTAAGGCCATCTTAAATTGTAATTTTTAGTCTTAGGTGAATGAATTTAGGAATATTAGATTCCTGTTACCATTTTAATAATTTCAAATAGTATTAGATCCCATAAACTGACAAAAGCACCAAGAAGCATCATAGCAATAAAGACAACAATCGTAGAATCCGTGAGTTCTTTAAACCTCTTAAATCCTTTTTCCCCTTTACCCTTTGGAATCCATGGCCAACTCGCTTTCTTAAGCTCAGCTTTAACTTCCCTTATGTATGCGTATGGTTTCATTTGAGTTTCCGTCTAATTCCTAAAGAAAAGTTTGGCAGGGTAGGAGGGATTCGAACCCCCGACACCCGGTTTTGGAGACCGGTGCTCTAACCAGGCTGAGCTACTACCCTCTTTGAGTTTATTATAATTTTATTCTTTTTTTTAAACTCTTATCAGAGGTTTCCTTTTTACGGCGGAGCCGGATCCACCTCGGGCTTAATAATGCCCGGCCAGATCCGGCCTGCTTAAATTACTTTTTTATTGTGGTTTAAAATTAATCGAGAATATCAGCAACTCGCCCTGCTCCAACGGTGCGGCCACCTTCACGTATAGCAAACCTGATGGTTTTCTCCATAGCGATAGGAGTTATCAAATCAACTTCCATCGTAATATTGTCGCCAGGCATAACCATCTCAACACCATCAGGCAATTTAATGGTTCCAGTTACATCAGTTGTTCTAAAATAAAATTGTGGACGGTAATTACTGAAAAATGGAGTGTGTCTGCCACCCTCATCTTTACTCAAAACATATACCTCTGAGGTAAACTTCTGGTGCGGAGTAATACTTCCTGGTTTAGCAATAACTTGGCCACGCTCAATATCTTCTTTTTTGACACCTCTCAAAAGAATTCCAACGTTGTCACCAGCTTCTCCTCTATCAAGTAACTTACGAAACATTTCAATATCTGTAACAGTGGTAGTCTGAGTGTCACGAATTCCAACAATTTCGACTTCCTCCATTTTGTTTACTACGCCTCTCTCAATACGGCCAGTAGCAACAGTACCACGCCCTTCAATTGAGAAAACATCCTCAATTGGCATCAAGAAATCCAGATCAACTGGACGTTCTGGCTTAGGAATGTATTCATCTACTGATGTCATAAGAGTCATGATGTTTTCTTGTTGCTCTGCGTCACCTTCGAGAGCTTTTAGAGCAGACCCTTTAGCAATAGGAATATCATCTCCTGGGAATTCATATTGACTTAAAAGTTCACGGATTTCCATTTCAACCAAATCCAGCAGCTCTGCATCATCAACCTGATCAGTTTTATTAAGAAATACAACGATAGCTGGAACTCCAACCTGACGAGCAAGAAGAATATGCTCTCTAGTTTGCGGCATTGGACCATCTGCCGCAGAACAAACTAAAATGGCACCGTCCATTTGAGCTGCTCCAGTGATCATATTTTTGACATAGTCAGCATGACCAGGGCAGTCAACGTGAGCATAGTGTCTATTCTCAGTTTCATATTCGACGTGAGCTGTTGAAATTGTGATGCCTCGCTCTTTCTCCTCAGGAGCCGCATCAATTTCATCGTAATTTTTCTTCTCAGCCAAACCTTTTTCTGCCAGCGTGTGACAGATAGCAGCGGTGAGCGTGGTCTTCCCATGGTCAACGTGACCGATTGTGCCTATGTTGACGTGGGGCTTGTTCCTTTCGAATGCTTCTTTGGCCATGACTTTATTAGTGGTAAGTTCTGAATTTATTCAAAACTAGGGTCTATATTATTTGGTTCCTTACAAATTTAAGTGACAATGTCTTATTGGCTTAATTAAATTTGTTTTGATTTATTATTTTTTGGGGTTTTCCCAGTTTACGGTGTTTATTATTTTAATTATCACTTTCTGCGTGGAGCTCATGACGGGATTTGAACCCGTGACCTCTTCCTTACCAAGGAAGTGCTCTACCCCTGAGCTACATGAGCGTGTCGGTTACTAATAATTTTATGAGTATTATTCTCGCTTTTTATTAGAAAAGAAACACTCACGCAGTCCACAGGAGTCGAAAAGCTTATACCTCAAAAATAAATAAATTAAGTTTATGATAGAGATAAAAAACCAGACCACCCCTGCGAAAAAGTGGAGCGAAATCTATCAAATTGCTCGTTACTGTCAAAAAAATTTTGAGATTTTTGGACGTTTATTATAATTTATATCGTAACTCGTTGATTTTAAGATGGTTAAATTAAAAAAAAATTATCTTTATTGATTTTCCACAATTTTTTTCATTTTCGCACGAAAAATAGGGGGGTTTATTCGTGATAACAGGCGATTCTTTCAATATCCAAAGCTTTACCTGAAGTAGGATCAATATCAATGAGCACACCTCTTATATCAACGCGACCCTTCGCAACTGGCATAGTCTGAGGCATTGAGGTCTTCATACGATGCAATATGGGTTCCACGCGCCGACCTAAAATAGATTCTTGAGGACCACACATTCCAGCATCACAGAGAAATGCTGTCCCTCCAGGAAATATCTGTTCATCAGCTGTTTGAACATGTGTATGAGTACCCACTACGGCTGAAACTCTACCATCCAAATAACGCCCAGTTGCAATTTTTTCACTAGTAGCCTCTGCATGAAAGTCCAGAAATACCATTTTAACGTCCCAATCCTCTCTTATTTTATTTAGTTCGTTATCAATAGAAATTAAAGGGTTCTCTAAAGGGTTGCCCATAAAAGTTCTGCCTTGAGCATTCATAACGGCAACTGGACCTTTCTCTGTCTCAAGCACAATACTTCCATTTCCTGGAGTCCCCTCCGGGTAATTTAACGGTCTCAATAACCTAGGTTCAGTGGGTAAGAATTCGACAATTTCTCTCTGATCCCATATATGATCTCCAGTGGTTATTACCGTAGCACCAGCCCTTAGAAGACCAATAGCTATTTTAGCTGTAATTCCTCTACCTCCTGCAGAATTCTCACCATTAACTACGACAAAGTTAACACCCCTCTCTTCACGCACTTGAGGAATAAAAGATGCAACAGCTTTACGACCTGGTTCACCTACAACGTCACCCAAGAAGAGTAATCGTAGAGTACTAAGATGTGGGTGTTTATCCAAATAATTAATCCAGTTTTTTGTCGTATAGTTATAAGATCATACTTTAAAAGAATTTTAATCAAAGTTAAAATAATTTCTCATTAATAATGTTATCAAAATTTTGGTTGAGGAAAGTTTCTAATCCTTATTTTTTTATAGTCCTATTTGGATTTCTAATTATCATATTTTTTTCTATCAACACCCGCAAGAAACTCTTCCACAATGAACAGGAAATCACCAAAGATCAACTAACATTACGCGAATCAATTAGCGTTTTAGCAGCTAATCCAAATTGGGATTTACTAAAAAATTATCATGATAAAATATCCAAAAAAGAATTTCTTGAAAAAATAAAGGCAGTTTACTCCGAGGGAGATGCTTGGCAAGCGGTCGCCAAAGTTGGTGAGAATTTCGTAGATATAAAGACTTCTAAAAATAATTTCATACGCATATATTTTTCAAGTGAAGACCTGCATTCAGCAGTGCCAAGATACTGGAGAAAAGCAAATGAAATGCCTAAGTTGCGTGACCCAAAAAATCAACCTTTAGAAGATCTTATCATCGCAATTGATCCAGGTCATATTGGTGGGCGCTGGGCAAAAATGGAGGGCCGATGGTATCAAATAAATAACTCAGGAATTGAAATTAAAGAAGGGGAACTAACTCTAAAAATTGCGAAAAGATTAAAAGAAAAATTAGAGCGATTGGGCAGCAAAGTCAATTTAGTGAGAAAAAGAAATGGTCCTGTTAATAAATTACATCCAGAAGATTTCGTAGGACTTGCAAAGAAAATTCTCAGGTCAAAAGGACTGCCTTTGAGTCAACAAAATGTTAAACGAGAGTCAGAACTCATATTCTACAGAAAGCACGAAATCCGACGACGAGCATATTTAATTAATAAAAAAATTAAACCAGACATTACAATATGCATACATTTTAATGCGGAATCATGGGGAAACCCGACTAGCCCCAGACTAACAGACAACAACCACCTTCATCTTTTAGTCAACGGAAATTATAGCCATCATGAATTCAGATTAGAAGATAACCGTTATCATCTTTTTATGAGGCTTTTTCAAAATATTCACGGTGAAGAGTTCGAACTGAGTAAATCTATAGCAAAGTCTTTAGCCGAAGAAACAAGACTTCCACCTTACGTTTATAAAACTTCGAACGCTAAGCTTATTGATAAGAATGAACCTTATATATATGCAAGAAACCTCCTAGCGAACCGCATTTACCATTGTCCAGTAATATTCCTAGAACCTTATGTAATGAACAGTAAACGTTTTTATCACAGGGCCAAACTAGGATCTTATAAAGGGCTAAAGATTGTTGATGGAATAGAGCGTAAAAATTTAACCGAGGAGTATACTGACGGCATAGCGAAAGGATTAATAAAATACTACGCAAAGATGAGAAAATAATTGATTACCAGCATCTATCCTCAGATATAAATTCGATAAAACATGAATAAAAATTTCATTAGGCTATCTAGAGATAGGAATTTTTTAATAAAGTCATCAATTCTAGTAACTTTACTTTCGATAATGTTAGGGTTTGTAACTCAAAAGTTTGCTCCAGATAAATATGAATCAATAGAAAATGAACTTGCTAGCACACTTCCTTGGATGAATTCCATCCAATTAAAAAAATCCATAGAGAAGTTAGGTTATAATAAAATTAGTGGTATTCTTAATTTTAAAGAAGGTCCACTTTTCACGAAAAATGAAATCAGTATCATTGCACGTAACGGCCATTTTAGAACATCTTGGATATTAGGTATTCCACAGAATACACTTTCGAATAATGAACAAAATCTATTTATAGATTATATAAATTGTTATGAAAATAACAAATCGCCAGATCTCACATCAAAGTTAAAATCTTATACAGATGATGATAAACCAATACGTTTCTCTTCTGAATTTTATGCGGATATCTTATCGCTAAATGGAAATAACGAAGAGGCATTCCAATTCTACAAATTAGAGTTAAGAAACTATCCAGAATCGATCCACGCTAAAACCAAAATTATTATTAAGCTCATAGAAGATGGTGAGTATGAAGAAGCCAAGAAAAAATTTAGGGACCCTCACTTCCAAAAAAATATAAAATTTGAAACACTTAAACCGATTGCAGTAGATTTAGATCAATGGGTAAACCTGACACTGAAGAGCTTCACTCTAATAATTAGAAAATTATCAGCTCCATGGATTTTGGTAACAGTTTTTGCAGCCATGGTCTGGTTCACAATAATAGTCAACCTTGGTCAATTATCAGAAAAAATATTATCAAGAGCGGTTTTATATGGAGCAGCTTTCACTACTGGGTTTTTTTCAACATTCCTTGTACTTGGTATTGTTTACTGGCAAGAAAATGAATTGGGATTAAAGAGTAATGGAGAAATAATTAATGACATAATATACTGTATTTGTGGAATTGGGTTGAGGGAGGAATTGTGTAAGCTTTTGTTTTTTTCCCCATTCCTCGTCATCCTCAGAAAAAGAAAATGCGCAATGGAAGCATTAGCATGCGCAGCATGTATTGGGTTAGGTTTTGCCTGCTCGGAAAACATACTGTATTTCGGATCAGGACTTGAAAATGCAATATTTCCCAGATTCTTAACAGCAAATTTTCTCCATTCTTCATTAACTGGAATCGCTGGATTAAGTATGTTCTATCTAATATCAAACCCTCAAAAAAATTGGGAAAGTTTTCTTGGAACTTTTATTATCGTTGTGGTGGCTCATGGAGCCTATGATGCGCTAGTTGGAGTGGTGCCTGCACTAACGAGCAGCATTGGAATTATATCTATCGTTATATTTGCACTAATCTCAAACGGATACCTCAATTACGCAAAAAAATTAAGACAAGGCAAACCCTCTAAAATCTCACCATTAGGAGTATTTGTAATTGGTTCTAGCCTACTCATTGGAATGGCATGGAATTTATCGTGTTATTTATATCCCATGAAAGAAGTTTTAGCTTCAATAGGAGAAAGCACCCTTTCTTTAGGGACTTTAGCATTTATATTTATAAATCAATTTCGCCATGAATAATGAAAAAGATGATCTAATATAACATTTTTTTGCTCTTGTTATTTTGTGATATTTTATTTAAATCATACAAAACCTAATAGGTTCCAATTAAGAATGAATTGTTTAAAAATCTGCACCATTTTATATGTAATGAGCCTATGTTCATGTACAGGTATAAAATCCTTAAGCTTCACTAAACCCACCAAGAATGATACGAGCGCACCACTAATTGTTAAACCTCAAAAGAACCTTAACAAATCCTCATCAAAGCTGAAAAAAATCGAAACCAACGATCTAAATCAGACTAAAGATTCTGAGAACAAAAAACAGCCCAAAGCTAAAGAGCCAGAGATTCAACCAAACGAAAATAAAGAGCCAGGGATTCAACCAAACGAAAATAAAGAGCCAGAGATTCAACCAAACGAAAATAAAGAGCCAAAGATTCAACCAAACGAAAATAAAGAGCCAAAAAAAAATTCAGGCCTAAAGCCTAAACTGCCTGAAAGAGAAGCAATAATTCCACCAAAATAATCAAATAAATTTATTGATTTTTCGGTATTATTTCCAATTTTCTGTATACCTAATTTTGGCTTTTCGTCTTATGTAATTTATCAATGCTTTAATTGCTGCCTCTCTTTTTTCCGCCTCGATAGTTGCAACGATTTCCTCACGAACCATGTTAAGAGGCACAACACTTTGTTCTTTTCGATCTAGCAAACGAATAATGTGCCAACCGATTTTTGTTTTAAAAGGTTCACTAATTTGACCTTTCTTCAATTGGTAAATTTTGTTGTAAAAAATCTTAGGAATTCGATTTTTCGTTAACCACCCCAAATCTCCAAAAGACTTCTTTGAATTAGGATCTTCAGAGTAATTTTTTACTAATTGATTAAAGTCTTCACCATTAATTGCGAGCCGATAAACCTCATTTATCTTATTTTGTAGATCGCTATAATCTTTATCAAGAATTGTAAAAAAAATTTGCTGAACCTTAAATCTATCAGGATTTAAAAAGGTCGCTCTATCTTTTTGATATCTTACATATATTTCCTCATCTGTAACCTCAATATATTTAGCAATTACTCTCTCAATCCATACTCTCTGCATCGATTGATTTTCAATAAATTCATCTAATCTTTGAACAGAGAAGCCTTGGGTTAGAGCCGCCCTCTCATATTCTTTTGAACTTTCAAAACCTTTTCTAAACTTAATTAAAGATTCATTAATTTGCTCATCATTTAACTTAGATGGAGTATGGTAGGAATGAAACCATATCAATTTATCAATTATCAAATTATTTAAACAAAGAGCTCTAATCTCATCTATTCTTGATTTTGATATCTTGCTTTGATTGATTCCATTTTTTATACAATATTGATTAGTGCGCCGTTCTAATTCTAAATTGTATATTGGGTGAGCATTGGCGGTAGCAACTATACCTTCCCGAATTGCAAGTTCTGCAGGACTCAGCGATTCCTCTTTCTGAAATTTCTCAAATGTTTTACTAATTGGGCCATTTAAGAAATGAAAATCCATGAGCACATAAACAATGCCAAAAAAATAAAACCAATGCCTTTTATGAAAACGGGGCACCATTTTTAAAATATCATTTCACTAATGCTTAATGAATAATAGAGAACAAAAAAAAATGCGATAATAAATCACATTAATTGTCTTTCTTTGACCAAATGCTGACTTGAGCAAGACTATACTGAAATTTTCGATAGTGCTCTAGTATAACAAAAGGCATATCTTTAACTTCAATAAGCGAAAGGTCTTTGGTAAGAGCATCTTGCAACCATTCTATTGTTGAACTTTCTGGCCATTTTTCAGGCCGCGTAAATTCACCCAACCATGTGCATGGTGTTGTAATGACTAATCGTCCACCTTTATTCAATAAATCAGGCAATCTAAGCAATAATTTATCAGGATCCGGTAAGCGACAAATTAAGTTAGCTGCGTGAATAGCATCAAAAGTTCCAATGTCCTTTGGTAAATTTAATGCATCGCCCACTTCGAATTTAATACGCTCTGGAATTGAAGGCTCTGGCTTTTTAGCCAGAGCCTCAACGAAATCATTTCCCTCTTTATGAATTTGATAACTAAGACCTGAATTAAGCCTTAAATACTCGGCACTCTCAATAAATAGCTTAGAATTATCTATAGCAATAACTTCATCACAGAAAACCGATAATTCAAACGCAGATCTACCTACTGAACAACCAAGGTCCAAGGCCCTGTGAAGTTTTACTGAACAATCAAAATTCTCATGAACAGTACGCACTGGAAAATCCAAATGAGAATTTTTGAATATACCAAAAGGGTTTATTTCAGAGCAACTACCATAATGAAAAAGTAGGTACTGATCTAAAAGGTTCTGTGTTTCGTACAAGTTCAACCCAAATCCTAATCTTTACTTTTTTAAGAGTTCAATGCCTCAATGAGATAATGACTCGGTTTAAAATGCTCAATTAATATTTCAGATTGACTACCTCTTTTCATGCGAACTTGGCTGATGTCAAAATTAGGCGTTTTGTGAGGCGCAAAAAGTATGTCATCGTGAGTAGAATTACGATGAGTTTTAAACATATCTGGTGTGATATCACCGCCGAGATGATCATCCCTACCAGTCGCCAAGTGACACGTCCCCAATACCTTTTCGTCCTGAATGTCAGCACCAGATACTGGAAGAACTTGAGTTCCAAAACCAAGCTCTCCTAAAGTACCAGTTACTGGATCATCAAGTAATCTTCGGTTGTGCTCATCAATCGTTGTTTGCCTTCCTTCAATCAAAGTGCTTTTTTGGATATTTCGATCTTTAACGTCAAGCAATCCTAATGTTCCATCATGATATTTCATTGGAAATTGGCCAATAGCATCAATAGGCACAAAATAAACTTCACCCGCTGGCAAATTAGCTATATCTGGTTTATTACCTCTGCAAAGCCCATGAGACTTCTGCGCATCTTGACCACCAAGCATTAATTTAGCAGTCAAAACTTGACCATTATCGATAGTAAAATCAATTTCAATTTCGTCTGCACCAGTCATAGCAAGTCTTAGCTTTTCGGCATCAGAAGATACCTGATCATAATCGACAGCTAAACCCGTACTTAATATAATATCATTGACTCCATGCATAGTTGCCCCTCTAAAACCATATTCCTTGCATTTAGAAGTTAATGGAGCTGTGGCACTCCAATCCGAAATACATAAAATTATGTCATATTTAGTATAAATATCCTGATCCAAGGATAAAACATTACCTTTAGCGTCAAAGCACTCATCTTCCATATCTAGGTTAGACCCTCCTGTCGAATGATAGGCAAACATTTCTCCTCCACTCGTGCCTAGTTCATTATTTACGTATTCTCTAAGCGGAGTAAAAAATTCATGGTAGGCTTTATACTGCACTGGATATTTTATTTCATTTTCCAAAAAATGATAATTAGACATTTCTTTCTTCGGATCATCAAAATCAGTAAGTATGCAAATACTGGATCCAGCGATAGGATCGAATACACTATTTAAAAGTCTACTAAGGCTAAAATCTGGAAATATTCTCTCTTCAGGTGAAAGAATAATATTAGATGGCAAAGATTTAAGGGTACTCATTGTATTTTCTTCAGGGATCAGTCATAAGTCTGATATTGATGTGATGCAACTTTTCGAAAATGAAACACTTTGATTAAAAATGGAAAAAGTTATCAACCAAATCAATACGGCTAAAACAGTTGTTATCTCAGGATGTACAAGTGGTTTAGGAAAAGAAATGTCCATTTCTTTTGCAAATCGCGGATGGCAAGTAGCGGGCCTAGGAAAAACAAAGTCAAAAGTCGAAAAAATGGCCGAAACAATGGGTGAAAGCCATCAAATATTGCAATGTGATGTTTCTTGTGATGATTCTGTAAAAACGGCATCGAGTCTCATAATCAAAAGGTTTGGGGCACCTAATATATTAATTAACAACGCTGCAGTAATGAACACTCCTAAACCTTTATGGAAAATAGCAGCAAATGAATTTAACCATTTGACTGAAGTTAATATTAATGGAGTTGCTAATATGATACGCCACTTCGTTCCTAATATGATAAAAGAAAGGAAAGGTTTAATTGTTAATTTAAGCTCAGGATGGGGCCGATCCACATCACCCGAAGTGGCTCCTTATTGTGCCACAAAATGGGCAGTTGAAGGCCTAAGTAGCGCAATGGCTCAAGAACTTCCCAAAAATGTCTCCTGCGTTGCATTGAATCCGGGCGTAATTAATACAGAAATGCTTCAAAAATGTTGGGGAAATGCCGCGGAAGATTACCAAAAACCTAAAGATTGGGCCAAACTTGCTGTTCCATTTATCGAGAAATTATCAAGTAAAGACAATGGTAAACAGATAACTGCGCCCTAAATATATAATTAACGATCTTCCTCGTTGACCACGCAATGAAGAAGAGCTTCTCTCAATTGTTTTCTACCAAACATTGAAGCTGGAGATTTACCTCGAGTCCTTTCAGTGAATTTTATATTCTTTAACCTCCTCGGTGACCTACCCTCTCTCAGAATTTCTGAAATATCTCTCATTTCATCAGGATTATTAGTTTTCTTTTTTAAACTTGGCCAAGGAATACGACTTAGGAATGACATAATATAAACTTAAAAATAACTTATAATTGATTATCAATAAATCTTAACTAATTGCAAGATTAATATCAATTAATGTAAGTAAACCGATTTGATAGATTGCTTTTACCAATACGAAACCGAATGTATGAAGTTAAAAAATTGAACGCAGATAAATCTTAATATGAAGCATTTGTTCTTATACTTATCCTTGAACTTACTCATTTCTTGCATTGCCTATGCAGAGGAAAAAAATAATTCAAATTACGAGGCGGTCGTAAGAATTGAAAACTCATCGTTAAATCCTGATTATAAAACCCCTTGGAATAGTGGTCGAGATTCCGGTGGTAACGGAACTGGTTGGCTAGTTGCTGAAAATAAGTTTCTCACCAATGCGCACGTTGTAAGCAATAGCCGAATTGTGTACATCAAGAAAGTCGGCGATGCTAAACCCTATCGCGCAAGAATCGTGCATATTGCTCATGACTGTGATCTTGCCATGTTAGAGTTAGAGGACCCTGCTGCATTTGAAGGTGTTAAACCTTTCGATGTTGGAACATTGCCCCAACTTGATACCACAGTTAAAGTCATTGGCTACCCAATTGGAGGTGAAAGAATTTCAATTACATCTGGAGTAGTTTCAAGAATAGATTTCCTGAGCTATTCTCATACAAGTGTTGATTTACACCTAACTGTGCAAATTGATGCAGCAATAAATCCTGGAAACTCAGGTGGTCCAGTTATTCAAGGTGGCAAGGTCGTAGGAGTAGCTTTTCAAGGTTATTCAGGAAACATAGCACAGAACACTGGATACATGATTCCTCCTCCAGTAATTAAACGATTTTTAAAAGACGTAGAAGATGGGAATTATGATCATTATGTAGATCTGAGTATGAGTGATTTTCCTTTGCTTAATCCTTCTCAAAGAATTGCATTAGGTCTGCCCAATGATGGTATAGGAATCATGGTGTCTAACGTAGAAGAAGATGGTTCTGCAGGAGGCATATTAAAAACAGGCGACGTACTCTTAGAAATTGATGGCCTAACAGTAAAATCAAACGGTTTAATTAATTACGGGGGAGAAGATGTAAATATGAATGAGATCGTTGAAAGAAAGTTTGCTGGAGATGTTATCGATCTGAAAATTTGGCGAAACAAACAGCCGATGAATAAACGAGTTACACTCAAAAGATTCATGCCCTACTTAATAGCCGCGCGTAAATATGATGAAAAACCAAGATATGTAATGTTTGCAGGCCTTGTGTTTCAACCACTAGATCGAAACCTTATGGCTGCTCATAATATGAAAAGCTTACAGGTTCGTTATCATTTCGATTCGTACGTCTCATCTAACATATATAAAGAACGCCCAGAAGTGATTGTCTTAACATCAATTCTTCCAGATTCAATCAACTCCTATTTTAACCAATTTACTCAAAGCATTGTTGATAAAGTCAACGGCATTGCAGTAAAAAATTTAAAAGATGTCCACTCAGCTTTATCAAAAAACGATGGAGATTATATCGTAATTAATCTTCTAGGTAATGGCAGACCAATAGTTATTGAGAAAAGTAAAATTGAAGAAGCGCAAAAAAGAATTCAATCAAAATATAACGTCATTAAAGATAATTATCTTGGTCCTATTGAATAATATAAATCACTATCAAAACCAAAATTTTGCCACAAAATAATTTCGAAATTTTATATTATGAAACAGTTTTCTTACACTCTAATCATTTCAATTTCTCACCTATTCGTTTGTTACGTTGATGCGTTCGCAGCAAGCGCTGAAAAGTCTGTAATTAGAGTTAATACAACGATGCAGGCCTTTAGCCTCATTCAACCATGGGAAAAAGGGGCAGCATCAACAAGGCTAGGATTAGGAGCTGTTTTACCCAACAATAAAGTGCTGGTTACAGCTCAAATGGTCACCGACGCGACCTACATTGAATTGGAAAAACCTGATTCATCTGAAAAAACAACGGCTAAAGTACTAACGGTTGATTACGAGGCAAACCTAGCCCTACTAGAACCATTAAATGATAAGAATTTTTTATCAGATAGAGAACCTTTCCTACTCAATGAGAAACTCTCTCCATCGGACGAATTAGAGGCTTGGCAATTCGAAAGTAATGGGACACCCGTCTCAACAAAAATTACAGTCTCAAAAGCTGAAGTAAGAAAATCATTTTTGGACACTTCTAATTTTCTCCAAGTTCAAGCTAATGGCCCTGTTCAGTATCGATCTGGAAGCTTTACTCTTCCCGTAGCAAAGAACAAGAAACTGGCTGGCCTCCTTGTCAGCTATTCAAGTAAAGATCAAATATCAAGCATCTTACCAACTTCTATCATTAAGCACTTTCTTAAAGACATTGAAAACGGTGAATATACAGGGTTCCCAAACTTAGGAATCATGTATTCACAAACTCTCGACGAACAATTTAGACAATATTTAAAACTTGGTAAAGACGATGGTGGAGTTTTTGTCAGCAAGGTAATCGAAGGTGCTTCTGCTTCAGGGAACCTTAAATCAGGTGACGTTATTCTGGAGATCAATGGCAATAAAATAGACTCTCGAGGAAACTACGATGATAAGGTTTGGGGTAAATTGAAATTCGGCAATTTGGTAAGAGGTATACCTTTCACAGGCGATATCATAGAAATGGAAATAATAAGAAAAGGAGAGAGGATGAAAGTGAGCTTCGAACTCATCAGAAGACCAACAGAAGATTATCTTATCGATCCTTACATGTTTGATAGAGGGCCTAAGTTTTCAATTATTGGAGGATTAGTTTTCCAGGAACTCTCTGTGCCTTTTTTAAAGCTTTTCGGAAACGATTGGCGAACCCGAGCTCCAATAAAACTTTTAATGGCTCATGCAAATCCTGAAATGTACGAAAAGCAAGGAAACAGAAAACTTGTAATCATGACAAGAACCATACCGACTCCAGCAACTTTAGGGTACGAAAGGCTTAGTACGCTAATAGTAACAAAGATAAATGGAGTTCCAGTCAAAGACATCAAGGATGTCCATGAAGCCTCCAAATCACCCATAGGTGGTCAGCACAGAATTGAATTTGAATCTTACCCCAAATTAATATTTTTAGATGCATCATTATCTTCAAGACTCAACAAAGCACTCGAGCAAAGAATTGGTATAACCCAAAGGTTAGACTAAATTATTTATTTTCTGAGGCATGCTCAACCATCCTGTAGGTGTCATCTTCGACTGGGATGGAGTTATCATAGATTCACATAATCAACATGAACTGAGCTGGCAGCGCTTGGCTAACGAACACGAAAAAAATCTTCCTAATAATTTTTTTAAGGAAACCTTCGGCATGAGGAATGAATCCATCATTCCGAAATTTTTTAATAACTGGATTGATACAAAAGATGATACACAAATCAAAATACTTGCCGATAGAAAAGAAGAAATCTACAGAGAAATAATTACTCAAAATGGAATTGCTCCTTTGAAGGGAGTAAAAGAATTACTGACTTCTCTCAAATCTCAAAACATTCGTTGCTCAATTGGATCATCAACCCCAAGAAAAAATATAAAAACGGTTATAAATATAATTGGCCTATCAAATTATTTCGACGCCATAACCGCAGCTGAAGATGTTAGTAATGGTAAGCCTGACCCTGAAGTTTTCCTCAAAGCATCAAAGAAAATTGGCATCGCTCCGGAAAATTGCATTGTTTTTGAAGATGCCCATGTAGGAATCCAAGCCGCTCTAGCTGCAGAAATGAAAGTAATAGCAGTCGCAACGACTCACAAAATTGATCGACTTGGTAAAGCTCACCGCGCCGTGGAAAGCTTAGAAAAAGTCAAAATCGGAGAATTGTATAAATTATTTGAGTAGAATTTTACTTAAGCCCTAAACCTAGTTTGTTACGACAGTAATCGATACTATTCGCAATCTCATTTTTCTGATAATCCTGATCAGCCTTATCTTTATTAACACCCTTAGGAGGAGCCCATGCCTTCCTCGGTTTACCTTTTTTAGCCAATTTTAGAAATTCTTCATATCCCTTTGGCTTACCCTTAGGCCAAGCTTTCCAGAAAGAATCGTCATTAATTCTAAGTTCACGATTAAACCCTGATATTGTTTCAATATTAACTGCAGTTTTAGGACACAACTTCTGATAAAGATCAAAATATTTCACGAGGTCTACGCTCCCCTCACCCATGGCAGTCCATTGAGCTGTGACTCCATTCTCACTTTCCCATATCGCTGTGTCTCGAAGACTAGTAGTAATTGCATATTTCCCAAGATTTCTTAAGTTTTCTATTGGATCCTCTAATGTCCACACCGCATTTCCAGAATCCATGTTTGCACCTACAAAATCACTACCGGCTTCTTCAATCAATGTCACAAGTTCCGTCGAATGCATATCACCAGCGTGGTTTTCCATCGCAATCTTCACTCCATGATCAACACAATAATTCTTATTTCTTTTCAAAACTTTAACAGTATCCGCAATTCTTGCTTCAATCCCTCCTTCACTTAAGCGATCACCCCTATCTCCGAGAACAACTCTAAAGGCTGGTGATCCCAAAGCCTTGGCCATTCTCACTCCAAGCTTTAAATGCTCATCAGCAGTACCCCAATCCCCCTTAAATCTCCTTGCTGTCGGACAAATAGACCAAGATCCAAGCAAAATATTTACACCTTTACCCGATGCTAATGTAGATAAATTTTGAAGATATTTTTCATCATCTAATTTTTCAAAAGGACCAAAATCGGTAATGAAAATAGTATCACACTTTAATTCTGCAGCATAATGAATGAGCTCACTAGCATTCCATCGCATAGCGCGCACAGCAAAGTTGTCATACCCAAGAGAAATTTGTCGTTTAACAATATCAGCCCCAAATACATCTATATTGGAGTTGGCAACTGCATAAGCACTTCCTGTAATTGCTGCAGATTTAATAAATTCTCTACGGTTATTTTTTTGCATTTCAAAATTTAAAACCGTTGAGAGATATTTAGCAATACTCTTTCCTTCAAAAATTAGACCCAATTGTAGTCAGGAGCTAGGACTCTTGCTTCATTAATGTTAATTTTTTCTAATAGAAAGCGTCTACTGTATTTACCTCCATTATACTTTTGGCAACATGGATAACATGCTGACTCTCTGGTAAGTTTTCTAACCCTTGGAACAATAACGCCGCAACTCCTACAACGATATGCTAACTTCCTTTTCACTTCTCTTGTAGCCAAAGGAAGATCATGACAACGTTTTTCACCTGGAATTCCCAATTCAGAGCAAGCAGACTGCCACTCACGCCCATGAGGCTGTATCCGAGCACCAGATGCTCTGTAATGAGCAATCAAATGCGCTAACTCGTGCAATAAAGTTCTTTTAGGTTCATCAGGAAAATGACGTTTTAAACGAGGGTTTAAATCAATACGAGCCTTATCGTGATAGGCAAGTCCTGCAGTTGAGGTTAACCTTAAGTTCCAAAAAACATTAACTTCAGAAGCTAATGAATATAAACCCATTTCTCGAAGTCTATCTGCACATTCATTAGTTAAGTCTTTATCAAATTTTAAGCCATTTCCTCGGGTTACCTTCTTTCGGTTAGCTGGCTTTGTGACATCAAAAAGATCAAACAATGAAGTCGCTGAGCTTGAATCATTTTTATGATTTTTTACTCTTTTATAGATTCCTCCAAATAAAGAACCACTGAGACTAAGGTTAAGCTGATGGTATTCAGGATTGTCCATTATCCTCAGCCTCCTTATGATTACGTTTATTTTTTATCTCGTGTTCTACTTCTGAGAGCGCAACAAGGGAATCCTCGTCGATACTATTCATTATAAAAGCATTAGCTCCAATTGTACTACGAGCCCCAATAACCGTTTCTCCACCTAATATAGTTGCACCGGGATAAATAACGACATTATCTCCGACATTAGGATGCCTTTTGATACCTTTAATTGGATTTCCTTCATTATCTTTCTGAAAGCTCCGTGCTCCTAGAGTGACACCATGATAAAGTTTAACATGACTACCTATCACACAAGTCTCTCCTATGACTACCCCCGTACCATGATCAATAAAAAAATGAGATCCAATCTTTGCTCCAGGATGAATATCTATTCCTGTTTTCGAATGCGCCCATTCTGTCATCATTCTAGGAATAAGAGGAATACCAAAGCAATATAAAACATGAGACATCCTTTGAATGGCGATGGCTTCAAGACAGGGATAAGCGAGTATTATCTCCTCAAAACTTTGAGCCGCTGGATCCCCTTCATAGGCTGCCTCTACATCAGTACGCAAAAGTCCTCTAATGTTTGGCAATTCTGAAAGAAAATCTGAAGCGAGGTCTTTTGGATCTTTAACTTTTAAATTCTCTTCACTCAAAAGTCTCAAACTTCGCTTTATCTCTTTTTCGAGTGCATAAACGATTTTAGATAAGACTTGAGCCGTTTCTTCTTCTAGATTTTCAGATTCGATTGCTTCAGTCTCCAGAAACCCTGGAAATAGAATCTGCATTAAACCTTCACAGAGAGCAGCGATAGCAGGCCTAGAAGGTAAATTGGCGCTATCAATTCGATTAATGCCGCCCACTTCTTGATAGGAAAGAAGTAAGTCATCAACTATTTTCCTTTCTAAAATATCCATATCAGCTAATAAATGCTCGGATAAATTCAGTTTATTAATACTGAATAGCAACTAATATAAATAATAAAGTAAAGTTAACTAGTTGTCTTGTAATATTATTGATAACTTTATTTTAATCGTAATGTCATTCATTCTTTTGAAATAGAATAAGAACAGAGTTTTTATGAATTACCTAGAGCCGCCAATTAAAGAGCAAAGATTTACCCTCTCGGATATACTTAAGTCCTTCATTGTCATACTCCCAATGATGCTTATTAGCTGTAAACACACCAATCAAGAAGTCACTATAGTTAATTCAAAATATTTCCATCTCAATGCGGAGGAAGACATCGCTTCACAAGACCCAATGGTAAGATTTGAAAAAAAGCACCTACTGCACGGAGCAATAACAGAAAGAGAAAAAAGACTAAGATCTGGTCATTACTATGTATTTGATTGGCTAAATCCAAATTGGAAAAATTCAAATCAGCCTATAACAGTTCGCTTTGAATACCGTCAAAAACACACAGGATCGAAAATTCATCGCCGAGATTTAAAGACATTAAGATCAACCTCGCTTAGAAACAAAACGAAAATTAAAATAGCTGGGACGGAGTATCTACAAAATGGCAAGGTTACCGCATGGCGATTTTCAATTATGAGAGGAGAAATGTTGATCACTAGTGACCAATCTTACCTTTGGTAGAGGTATGGATATGATTTTATTTAAATAAAAAAAGTTTAATTCTTGAAGGATTCCTCTTGCCTTAATACCAGCAGAGGTTTTGTTTAGAGCTCTGCTCTAATCATCAAGTGAATCCCGTCGCACCTATCTATGCTGGACAACTCCAAAACGGAGTCATTTGGATTCGTATTGAAGGTAAAGGTTCTTTTAAAAATAGTACCGAGTTAAAAACATATGTTTCTCTAGCTATCAAGAAAGGAGCTATGAAATTTGTTATCGATTTGGAAAATTGCCCAGTTATGGATTCGACATTTATGGGAACTCTGGTCGGCATTAACCGGTCACTAAGTAATATAGAAGAGGGAGGTATTGATGTCATAAATGCCAATACAAGAAACCAACAACTTCTTACCAGTCTCGGAATAGACAAATTATTACGACTTGATCTAGAAAATAAAGTCTATGAAGAATTTAGATATGAAATATCTAAACATATTCAAAATGGGCATTACTTAGATCATGAAGAAGTCGATAATTATAAGAATGCCATTCATTCACTTGAAGCGCATAAAGAACTTACTAAAGCCGAAAAAAGTAATGTACCAAGATTTAAGGATGTGATTATTTATTTAGAACAAGATCTAAAAAACAAAACAAAATCCTAATAAGAAAAAATGTATATAACGATCATAGCAATTTTGCTTTCTTTGGTCGGAATATGTTTTTTTTATATTTGGAAATATCTAAAAATTGCTAAGCAGTTAGAGCGGCAAAGGGTCGACATCGAAACTGAAGAGCTTAGAATGTTTGATTTCCTGCACAGCCTAGGAGAAACACTTACGCAGGAAGGGGGCACCAATCCATTGACTCTATATAGAACTATAGTCAGAGGGTCAGCTATGGTCGTTGAAGCTCATGGAGCAGCACTATATCTAATAGACAAAACAAATGATAATCTAGTATCACAATATCAAAGTGAAGCTTGTCCTATCTTAATTCCTGTACCTGAGCATATCGCTCAACAGGCAAAGACCACACCAAATACCATTAATAGCTATAAAAGATTGACTAGCATAGGAAGAAAATGGGGGCCATTTGGAGAAGCATTTGCCTCCAAAAAAATAATTAAAATTAACAACCTTGCAAAAAATCCGCATTATGAAAAAGCAGACCAAAAAACACATGACTGTGTATCTGCAATAATAGCTCCGCTTATTTATGGAGGTAAAGAATTAGGAATTTTAGCCGTTGCTAATAACTCTGATTCAGAAAAATTCAGTCAAAATGATTATGAAGTTTTCCAATCTATTGCTGAACAATCCTCTTTTGCTCTCGGAAACTCAATAATCCATCGAGAAGCAGTAGAAAAGAAAAATCTTGAAAATGAGCTGAATACCGCAAGCGAAGTTCAGCGAATTTTATTACCTTCAACATCTCCTAATCTTGAGGGATATTCCATAAACGGTCTCAATGTTCCTGCAAAAATTGTGAGTGGGGACTATTACGATTATTTTAAAATCGACGATAAGAGACTTGGAGTAATAATCGCTGATGTTTCTGGAAAGGGCGTACCAGCCTCATTAATTACTGCGATGTGCCGCAGTGTTGTACGAGCCAATGCTGACAAAACTCTTTGCCCAGCAGATGTGCTAAGAAAAGTTAACTATCAACTTTTTCCTGACATTAGAGAGGACATGTTCATCAGTTTAGCTTATGTGGTTCTGGAAGCAAATTCAGGAAGGATACAAATTGCGCGGGCAGGCCACGATGCCCCATTACATTATTCGTTTAACGAAAATAAAATTGAAGCTATAAATGCACCAGGCATTGCTATAGGTATTGATTCGGGAGCAGTTTTTGACAAAAGCATTCGATCCATCGATTTAGAAATGAGCCAAGGTGACATTCTATTACTCTATACTGATGGCGTTAATGAAGCATCAGATGTTAGAGGAGAAGAATTCGGAACAGAGCGTCTTTATGAAACGCTGACACATACCTCTTCGCTAGGATCAAAGGAAGTAGTTAAAGGCATACAGGAAAAGGTCACAAAATTTGCTGGGAATGTTCCCCAAAATGATGACATTACCCTGATTGCAATTGAAAAAAATTGATTTTATTTCGTAAATAGCTTTGTAGCAATCCAAAGTTTATTCGATATATTGTGCTTCAATTTATTAATTCCCTTCTTAATGAGCAAAAAAAATAAAGAGACAAAGTCTGAGGAAATTCCAGAAACCAAAGAAAACGAACTCGAAATCGAGGAAGTCGAATCTAATGATTCTGAGAATGAAAATGAGGAAAAATCTGATGCAGAGGAAGTAGACCCGTTAGAGGATGCAAAAAATGAAGCTGCTCATTGGAAAGATATAGCTGCAAGAAATCAGGCAGAATTAGATAATTACAGAAAGAGAATGGCTAGGGAAAAAAGTGATGCTATTAAATTCGCCAATAGTAATCTACTTAGCGAACTGCTCCCAGTCATTGATAATTTTCAGATGGGCCTTAGTGCTGCGATTAATGAAGATCCAGATTCAATCATCAGCAAAGGCATGGAAATGGTACAAAAACAATTAGAGGAATTCTTCACTTCACAAGGAGCAGTACCCGTTTCAGCAGTGGGTCAAGAATTTAACCCTAATCTACATGAAGCTATCTCTCAAGAATCCAGTGAGCAAGTTCCCGAAGGTAAGGTGATTTCAGAGATAAGAAAAGGCTATACCCTCAATGATAGATTATTGAGGCCAGCCAACGTGGTTGTTTCGAAAGGTCCAGAAAATACAGAGGAGCAAAATGAATCATAAATAGATTCATTTCATTTGATATTCTTATCTAATTTAAATCAAAAATTACCACTTTAATGTCTAAACGTGATTACTATGAAATCCTTGGAGTATCCAAAGATGCTAGCGCCTCAGAAATTAAAAAAGCTTATAGAAAAGCAGCTGTAAAACATCACCCTGATAAGAATCCTGACGATCCTTCCGCAGAAGAAAGGTTTAAGGAAGCAGGGGAAGCATACGAAGTCCTAAGTGACGACCAAAAAAGGTCCACTTATGATAGGTATGGGCATTCAGCCTTTGCAAATCAAGGGGGAGGAGGAGGAGGAAGAGGTGTAGATCCATTTGATGTTTTCAAAGAAGTTTTTGGCGGCGGCGGTGGCGGTGGCGGTGGCGGAATTTTTGAAGAACTTTTCGGTGGAACTGGCAGACGAAAAAGGAAAACAAATAATCGTGGCTCTGACTTACGTTATGATCTAGAAATCACCCTAGAAGAAGCTGCTAGTGGAACGATCAAAGAACTGGAAATCGCAAAACCAGTCAAGTGTCAAGAATGCAATGGCTCAGGTTCCACTAGAGGCACCGGCACTTCATCTTGTTCAACGTGCGACGGACATGGTCAGGTAATATCTTCACGAGGTTTTTTTCAAGTTCAACAAACTTGTCCAGATTGCGATGGTACAGGAGAAATGATTAAGGACCCTTGTGCAACGTGTCGAGGAGATGGAAGAGCTGAAGAGCTTACAAGGATAAAATTAAAAGTACCATCGGGTATTTCTCACGGCTCAAGAATAAGATCCTCAGGAAATGGAGAAGCTGGCCTAAGGGGAGGCACTCCAGGAGATCTTTACGTTGTAATTCATATTGCTAAACATGAGATTTTCGAAAGGGAAGATAATGATTTATATTGCGAAATACCTATTCCTTTTTCCACAGCAGCTCTAGGAGGAGAACTTGAAGTACCTACCTTAGAGGGTAAGGCTTCCATAAAAATTCCTCCTGGAACTCAAAGTTCGACGGTCTTTAGATTACGTGACCGAGGCGTACAATTTCTCAATTCCAATGAACGTGGCGATCTTCATGTCCAACTCCAAGTAGAAGTACCAATAAAATTAAATAAAGAGCAGAAGGAAGTAATCAATCAGTTCTCCAAATCTATAGGAAAGAAAAATTCGCCAATTAGGGAAAGCTTTTTTGAGAAAGCAAAACGTTTCTTTAACTAATAAAATTTAATAACACCGCATTACGAATCTCTATCAATTAGAATTGAAAGAGAATATAATTAATATAATCATGATTTATTGGATAATGACCAATTACTATCCATAAAATTATGCCTAGATTCTACATAAAGCCCGAATCATGGGATCCAAATCATTTGGTACTTAAGGGGGATGAGTTTCATCACTGTGTAAATGTACTAAGATTAGAAACAGGTAACCAAATAGTTATCTTTAATGGCAATGGAGAAGAAATAACCTCGACAATTAAATCGATTTCTAAAGATGAGGTTAAGTTAATAATTCACAAAAAAGCTCAATCTGAAAGACCGAAGACACGAATTTGTATAGGACAGGCGGTACCAAAAGGGAAGAACATGGATCTTATTATTGAAAAATCCACCGAGTTAGGTGCAGCTGAAATTTATCCAATAATTTCAGAAAGAACGATTATTCGACTCAACGAAAAAGAAAGTTTAAAGAAAAGAGAAAAATGGCAAAGGGTCGCTATCGAAGCCTGTAAACAATCTGGACAAAATTGGTTACCTACCGTAAACCAACCTCAAAATTTAATGAGTCTTTTCGAATCCACTGTCGGTGAATTCGACTTAATAGTAATCGCCTCACTTCAGGATGACTCTGAACATTTTAAAAAAATATTATCAGAATTTCAAGGAGATAGACTAAACTCAGTACTTATACTAATAGGTCCTGAAGGAGATTATACCCCTTCAGAAATCAAGTTTGCAGTCGATTCAGGAAGTAAACCTATGAGCCTAGGCCCAATAACCCTTAGGTCCGAGACAGCTGCCATCTATTCATTAAGTATAATAGCTCATGAACTTCTATAGGGCATTTATCCTTTGAGATAAATCAACCTAAGAAAATATAGAAAGAATAAACTAATTACTTTTTCACTACCCAAACGTTATTAAAACGTACTGGATTGCCATGATTCTGGAAAAAAACTGGACCAGGCTGTGGCCCCTCTCTCATAGGAGATGCTGTAGTAGCATGATCACATACAGTTTCATCATGAATGAGTACTCCATTATGGCGAACTGTCATTTTTGCATTAGCGACTTTTTTTCCATCTTCAAATTTAGCAGCAGTAAAATCCACATCGTATGTTTGCCAGGTTAAAGGAGGGAAACACATATTAAAAGCTGGTGCTTTTGTTGAATAAATTCCGCCACACTCATTATGTTGGCCTTCCAAACCAAAAGAATCGAGAACTTGCACCTCGTATCGACCATGGGCATAGAAACCACTATTACCACGTCCCTGACCTCGTGCTTTTGGCTTATAGGGTGTTCTAAATTCAAAATGAATTTTAAAGTCTCCAAACGTTTGTTTGCTTGTGCATCCTTCCATTAAAAATCCGTCCTCACTGACACGACCACCTTTCCAAAGATCCGCTCCATGCTTCTTGCCATCAAAAAGAATCACAGCGCCTTCGGGAGGCTTAATACCCAAAGTAGGACTCTTTCTGACAACACGTTTCAAGCTACCCACCACCTCTCCATCAGAAGCTACATTCATAACTTCATCTTTTAGTATAACTTTGAGTCCGTTAGCCATTTCAAAGGATGTCTTTCCATCAACGGTTTCTCCTTTTCCACGAACCCTGTTTCCCTTGTCACCATTCCATCCAGCTCCAGGTAAACCACCAGGATAGCCAACAACATCAAATTTTCCATCTCCTAAAGCGATAACTTGCGCGCCAGCCTTGCCTCCCTCAACTTCGCCAACATATTCTCCTTGTAGGGAATAATCTGCATCCACTTTAGAAGGATCTGTATAAGTACCATTCTTTGAAGGAGCAGACAACAAAGTTGCTTTAAATGCCAAGCTGAGGGAAAAAAATATGAAAGTCTTTCTTTTCATTGTATGTGAGTTTAGTTTTTTATAATAATTATTATATTGAATAGACCTTAAACCCTTGTTGCAATGCAAATATTACATCTTTCGTTAAAAATTCTCGCTTTAGGCTGTTTACTAACAACTTTATCTGGAGCAGCACCAAAAGCCAAATTCACTGTTGCCTACCCAAATTTGAAGATAAAAAAACCTGTATGGGTAAGTCTTCTTCCTGGAACTGATAAAGAACTCATCGTATCTCAAAGCGGAACTATCCATGAATTACCAAAAAATAAAGATTCAAAATCGGCAGATGTTTGGTTTGATCTCACTTCCAAGGTACAAATTGAAAAAGACTTTGAGGAAGGACTTCTAGGGTTAATCTTCCATCCAAACCATAAATCGAATGGAAAGTTTTATGTATACTACTCCAGACAAAGTCCAAAACGCTCAATACTTTCGGAATTCGTTGCAAAAAATGGTAAACCTGATCCAACGAGCGAAAGAATCATTCTTGAAATCAATCAGCCCTTCTGGAATCACGATTCTGGACAACCCTCTTTCGGACCAGACGGTTATCTATATCTCTCTACAGGAGATGGAGGAAAGGGTAACGATCCTTTACTCACCTCTCAAAATCTTTTCTCTCTACTAGGTAAGGTTCTCAGAATTGATGTAGATAAGAGATCGGGTGATTTAGCATACGGCATTCCCAAGGACAACCCTTTCGTTGATACTCCAGGAGCTAGACCCGAAATATGGTCCTATGGAATGCGTAATCCATGGGGATTGCATTTTGACAAACAAGGCCGACTATGGTGTGCTGACGTGGGTCAAGCTCTATGGGAAGAAGTCAATTTGATTGTAAAAGGTGGCAACTATGGATGGAGTTATCGCGAAGGCGCTCACGAATTTCCATTGAATCGTAATCCAGAATTAGTAACTGAAAAAGGTAAGGATCCAATTAAGCTCATTGATCCTATTCATGAATACGGACACGCATATGGAATTAGTATAACCGGTGGTGTTGTATACGAGGGTTCCCTTATTCCTGAGCTCAAGGGACACTACATTTATGGAGATTGGGGATCTGGATTTGTATGGGGACTTAAGGTCAATAATAAAGGTGAAAAAACGGCCAATATGGTCATCAAAGAAAGGAACTCTCCTAAGGAAACATTTAAACCCACAGCATTTGTAGGGCGTTCAGATGGTGAAATTTGGGCCCTCTCTTGGGATGGTAAAATCTATGAACTTTCAAAATAATTAGGCTTTAAATAACCATTTTTTTAAGGCTTCCAAAGCCTGAGAACGGTGACTAATGGAATTCTTAGTTTCTGAAGGCAACTCCGCGAATGTATTTTCATATCCTCGAGGAATAAATATAGAATCATAACCAAATCCATTTTCACCTCTCTCGACGTCACAAATCGTACCCTGAACAGAACCCTCGAAAGTTGCTAATTTCTCGGAGCCCTTAACTAGGGTCATAACACATTTGAAAGAAGCTGACCAATCAGACATATCTGGATCAATCTCATTTAATTTTCGCAAAAGTTTTTTACGATTTTCGTCATCAGAAGCATTTTCACCAGCATATCGAGCAGAATAAACCCCTGGTTCACCACTCAATGCAACGACTTCAAGACCAGAATCGTCAGATAAAACCAAAGAATTTTCTCCCAAGAAATCGCCTACTGCAGATGCTTTTAGTGTGGCATTTTCCTCAAAATTCGCGCCAATTTCATCAATTTCACCAATTTCAGGGTATGATTTTAAGTCCTCAATAGTTTTAATATAAGGCCCTAATAATTTGCGAATTTCTTCTGTTTTGTGAGTATTACCAGTTGCAATAACCAAACGATTAATTTCATTCATAGTATAACTGTCGCTTTAACAAGTACGGTCTAAAGAAAACAATACCCCTAATCTCATGTCTGAACGCCGTAAGCAATACCCTTTTGATAAAATTGAACCAAAATGGCAAATTCATTGGGATAAACAAAATACATTTAGGTCATTAAATCCGGGCGATGAAGGCTTTAACCCTAAAGCGCCTAAATATTACGCATTGGACATGTTTCCGTATCCAAGTGGCCAGGGTCTTCATGTCGGGCACCCAGAAGGATATACAGCTACTGATATCATATGCAGATATAAAAGAATGTTAGGATATAACGTGCTCCACCCTATGGGTTGGGATGCTTTTGGATTACCCGCAGAACAATATGCCATCGAACATGGCATCCATCCTAGAGAAACTACTGCAAAAAATATCTCTTACTTCAAAGAGCAGCTCAAAAGCATTGGATTTTCATACGACTGGGATCGTGAAATAAATACTACTGATCCAGAATACTACCGGTGGACTCAATGGATTTTTCTAAAACTGTATAATAGTTACTTCGACAAAGAAGAAAAGGCTGCAGCTCCAATCGAAAAACTCATCGAAAAAAGAATAGAAGATTACCCTGACGAAGACGCCACAGACCGAAGGTCATCCATAGACAAACACCGACTCGCTTATATTGATGAAGTCGCTGTTAATTGGTGCCAAGAACTTGGTACAGTACTCGCAAATGAAGAAGTAATTGATGGAAAATCAGAAAGAGGTGGACACTCTGTAGAACGTAAGCCAATGCGGCAATGGATGTTGCGGATCACTGAATATGGGGATCGACTTATTGATGAGTTAGATGATCTCGATTGGCCCGAAGGAATCAAAGCTTTGCAAAGGAATTGGATTGGACGAAGCGAAGGTGCCGATGTCCATTTCGAACTGCCGGGCACAGGTGAAAAAATTACAGTTTTCACCACAAGACCAGATACGCTATTTGGTGCAACTTATATGGTTCTTGCTCCTGAACACCCATTAGTCGATCGAATTACAAGTGATGAACAGAATGAAAACATTAAAAATTATATAGATGAAGTTACAAAAAAATCAGACCTTGAGAGAACTGATTTAGCGAAAGACAAAACTGGCGTATTCACTGGGGGCTATGCAGTTAACCCAATTAACGGAGAAGAAGTTCCTATTTGGATAGCAGACTACGTACTCATGTCATACGGAACAGGAGCTATCATGGCTGTGCCAGCTCATGACGAGCGAGACCATGAATTTGCAAAGAAATTCGACATTGAAATTAGAGAGGTTGTACAAAGCGGTAATGAGCAGAAAGCCTCTGATCAAGAATGTTTCACTGGTGAAGGAATTGCTATCAACTCACCACTCATTGATGGTCTGAAAACTGTAGACGCTAAAAAAACTGTAACTAATTGGCTCGAAGATAATGGCTTTGGTAATAAATCCGTTAATTTCAAATTACGAGACTGGTTATTTAGCAGACAAAGATATTGGGGTGAACCATTTCCAATAATATGGGATGAAAATGGAAATCACCATCCACTGAATGCTACAGACTTACCAGTTAAAGCACCCGATCTTGAAGACTTCAAACCCACCGGTAATGCAAAACCACCACTTTCGAAGGCCAAGGAATGGTTGTCATACCGAGATAATTTCACGAGAGAAACTAATACTATGCCACAATGGGCAGGTTCTTGTTGGTACTATTTACGATATTGTGACTCCCAAAACACAGAAAATTTCATATCCAAAGAAGCTGATGATTATTGGATGAATGTGGACCTTTATGTTGGTGGCACAGAGCATGCAGTTCTTCACCTTTTATATTCAAGGTTCTGGCACAAAGTGCTCAATGATCTTGGCTATGTAAGCACAAAAGAACCTTTTCATAAATTGATAAATCAAGGAATGATACTGGGTGAGGATGGTCAAAAAATGTCAAAAAGCAGAGGTAATGTGATTAACCCCGATGCCGTAATTGAGGAATATGGAGCAGATTCATTAAGGCTTTATGAGATGTTCATGGGGCCTTTGGAGCAAGTTAAACCTTGGAGCAATAAGGGAGTTGAAGGAGTTCACAGATTTCTAGCAAGAGTTTGGAGATTATTTATGGATAATTCCCAGGAAGGGAATTGGGAAATTTCCGCAAAAATTACTGATAGTAATCCTGATAAAAAGCAACTGAAGGTTATCCATGAAACTATCAAAAAAGTGACCAGTGATATTGAATCATTAGATTTCAATACTGCCATTGCTCAAATGATGGTCTTTACCAACGCATTCACTAGCGCGAATGAAAGACCACTGAGTGCAATGAAAACTTTCTTGCTACTGTTAAATCCATTCGCCCCACATATTACTGAAGAGCTCAATTCAATTCTAACTAAAAAATTTCCTGAAATTTGTAATAAACAAGACTTATCATCATCTAAATGGCCAAAGCATGATGAGAAATATCTTGTTGAAGATGAAATTGAAATTGTAGTTCAAGTTAATGGAAAGCTTCGAGATAAGATGGTAGTCAACAAAGATGCCTCAGAAGAGAACATTAAAGAACAAAGTCAAAAACTAGAAAAAATACAACCCTTTCTTGAAGGCTTAACCATTAGAAAAATTATTTTCGTTCCAGGTAAATTAATAAATATTGTGGTTAACTAATTTAATTATTCTATTGGATAATAGAAAATCCATTAAAGGCATTAGATTCCTCAATTGGCATAGGGTTTTCATAATGCTCTAATATATGATGAGATAAACTAGAGTTAACCAATATTTCTTTAAGAAAGTCTTCAACCTCTTCCTCTTCACCAACTACACATAGCTGAACTCTCCCGTCATCTAGGTTCTGAACATTTCCTTTAACATCAAAACCCATAGCTATACGCTTGCATTCATAACGGAACCCAACACCCTGAACTCTTCCAATATAATATATTCTTTTAGCTATCATCCAATGCCTCAAGGAGAGGAAGATTCAAACTTCTCTAAAATCTTACTCGCAAATTTCTTATCTCCAGCGTCAACAATACGCACTTTGTTGTCACCAATCATTTTAATAGAAATGTATCGACCAGTTGGTGGTGAAGAAAGCATTTCACCGTCAGCCTCAGTTAATTCAACTCCTCTACGAAATTGTATTGATTTAATGATTGCGTCATAAAATTCTTTGGCATCTTTACTTTTAGCCCAATTAGTCATCCAAAAAACATGGTCTGAACCACTCTTACCATCTCCATTTGGATAAACCAAATATCTATCACCTTGCCAGCCAGCAGCTGCTTTAGATCCATCTCTTTCAGAAAAGTGTTCTATGCCTTTTGAAACTAGTTCAGGCATGTTCACAATGTCAGGCTGCCCCAGTTCATTCATTCTTTGAAGGAAATCACTCTGATTAAGTAAAAGCGCAATCCCAAGTTCACCAGCCACATTATTCCATAGGGGATAAGTGCCCTCAATTTCAGTTGCATTTATATTCCATCTGAAGCGTTCAGGCTCTGGGTACTCTTTGGATGAATAAAGCTCTGGATGAAGTATTTCAGCAGTACTTAGAGGAGGTCTTGCAATTGCATTATTAACAGATTGCCAGCGCTCTTTATCATAAAGGTTCTGACAAAACCGATCTCCGAGAGAAAAAGGGAAAAGATAATACTCTCGGATAAATGAAGGTATCAGCTCAAATTGCTCACGCGTCATTTTAGTCGCCGCTTGAACATTTCCAGTAGAAGACAAATTACTTTGTAACTGATATCTGATCTTTAAAAGATTTGTATCACCTGCAGCAACTGCCCAAAGAGCAAGCTTGGCATCATCGTTATAAAGCCAATCATTTAGTGACGAATTTAATTCAAAATGTTGATCTTGAAGAGCTCGAGCTATTTCAATAGCAAGTGCCGTGCTATCAGATGAACTATTTATAGACGAATCTTTATTCAAAAAAACTGTATCATTGCCAACAAAAATAGCCGCGCCAAGCTGACTCTTTAGTAGATCTAGAGTTCTTAATCTGACATCAGTTCCTGGATTAACAAAACCCATTGCTGAATAAGCTCTTGATTGGGCAGAAGCTTCTTCTGGCGAAGTAACACCCGGCATTGTTGAAAATGCAGAAGACATTATTTCCCAATTGGTTAAGCGATACTTCAACTTACGCTTAAGGGGCAATTCCCTTATTTTTAAGGTCAATTCCTCAGTTCTTTTTCGAGCCTTTAGCTCCTCAGCAGTCCATTCACGTTCTCCTAATTCAAGGCTTTCTGAATCCCTGTAATTCTCCAACCTTAATTCTAAACCCTCTTTCTCTTTGATTAGAGATGCCACATTATCTTTTTCAATGCTGATCTGCTGCATTAAGTTATTATTCTCATCCTCTAGCCTCGAAGACTTGAGTCTAAATTTTTCTACTTCCTCTTCAAGTGACTTAAATGCCAAATCTTCTGATCGCTTGACATAGGAAGTGTTTCTCTCTTTCAAAGTCCAAAAAAGCAACGCCATTGGAATTGCAGCAAAGATAACAAAGCCAAGTGCCGTAGAGGACCTCATATTCTAAAAAAACTCTAATTTATTTGTTACGGTTAAAAATTCTAAACCTTTTTTTAGGCTTCGAGTCTGACTTTGTCTGCTGCGATTGATTAGACTTATTAGAATTGGATCTTGGATATTGAACAGCTCCAGAAGGAAGAGGAACTAGAGATCCATCCTT
>CABXDI010000003.1 GCA_902510815.1 uncultured Verrucomicrobiota bacterium
CTCGCACTAGTGTTTTATCATTTTGATAGTCGCTGACAGAATAAATATCCATACCGACAGCTTCTCCGTTCTGTTGATTCGCCTTACTCCAATTACCAGAAACGTCTCCAAGTAGGAAGGCGTTAGCATTTTGGTTGGTAATGTTTTCTTTAAGTCGAATTTAATGAATCAGCGGCTGAGCCAATGCTGTCCTTGTCACGTGTGAACCTAAATGAAGGCTCTCTACTCTCAGTCGGAAAACCTGATGACAGATCTTTTGATCGTGATAATGATGGTCTTCTTGATTCTGACGAATTGGCGTATTTTAGAACAAATCCGGATCTTAAGGATTCTGATGGTGACGGTTGGGATGATGGTGACGAAATTCGCCTAGGCTATATCCCCACAAAATCACAAAGCATACCAGCCATTGAACCAAGGTTCTCGACAGTTCGTCGTCCTAACGGTGGCTTGAGATCTTTGAAAGTGAGCTTCGCTACACGATCGAGTCGAACATATCATATCGAGCAATCAAAAGATCTGATCAATTGGTCTATTCTAGAAAATGAAATTATTGGTGCGGGTAAAATGATAACCCGTCAGTTACTCCTTCAAGATGATAAAATGTTTATCAGGGTAAGAGAGGAACAATAAACATAACATGTGGAACCTAAGGAGAGTTTTTGTCATTCTATCTCAACTCTAGTCGCGAGCTTAGTTCAGATCGGCAATTTACCCTCCATTTAAAAATTATATGAAAACATTAATATTCGTCGCGGTGTTAATTGGGTTAACCTGCTTACAGGCACTTGGTGCCAGAGTGGGAATATACTCAATAGGAGACCCTCAAAATAATAAAACTCTTTCCAGAATACTTTTACAAACTGGTGGCGAAACCTTGTTTGGAGCGGAATTTATAATAAGTCATAACCCAGCTCTTGAAGTGGAATCTGTTGAATGCCCAGACTCAGCTTTCATATCCAATACAAACGTTCCTGGCCAAATTCAGATTGCACTCGCGAATGCATCTGGAATCACTGGTGATCAGATAGTGGTACAAATCGAATTCAAGAAAGTAATAGATAGTCCAGACATTTCCCTTCCAAGCATCAGCCTCAACGAGGGTAATATTGTCTCAATTGGTTCACCAGATAATGCTGTATTTGATAAAGACGATGATGGGCTTCTTGATGCTGATGAGCTTGATTTTTTCAATACAGATTCCGACCTAAAAGACACGGATGGTGACGGATTAATTGACGGAGAAGAGGTAAATCTAACTTCAACAAATCCTAATGCAGCTGATTCTGATGGCAACGGCGTAGCTGATAGTGAAGATGACCAAGATGGTGATGGCTTAAGTAATATAGCGGAAATCAAAACCTACAACACCGACCCATTATTAGTTGATTCAGATGGGGATAATTTTTCAGATAGTGAAGAACTTAAGTATGAGCTCGATCCAAATGTTGCTACTAGTGCTTCAGATGTTGTTTCCCGATTTATAACCTTTGAAGAGTCTTACCAAACTCTTCTAGCTGAAAGAGATGCGCGTCCAACTCAAGAGGCATACGATACAGTTGTTGCTGATCGTGATAGTAAAATCGAAAGTATCAATCAGTTGCAGGCAACAGTTGAAGTTAATAATTCTACAATAGCTGAGCTGGAAAAGCGACCTACAGCTGAACAGTTATCGACTGCAATAGCTGAAAGAGATGCGCGTCCAACTCAAGAGGCATACGATGCAGTTGTTGCTGAAAGGGATGCCCGATCAACCACTGATGAATTACAAGATGCCCGTAATGGATCAGTTGTAATCAATTCATCTAACGGAGAAGCTAGTATCTCATTCAACATTGAGGAGAGTGAAGACCTAAATACTTGGCAAGCGACTGGAGAGAAAATTACTAAGACGATCCAACTTAAAGACGGCAAGAAGTTCTACCGCTTCGCATTGGATAAGTGATCACCAACCACCGCTAACGGTCTATGGCATTTGGGCAGGGGGACACCCCACACAATCCCTGAACAATGATCAATAACTCAGGGTGGTGTTACAGGGCTCAGGGTGGTGTTACAGGGCTCAGGGTGCACGAGAATTCATTTCATCTCTTTAATCAACAACTTACAGGCAATAAATATCTAGCGCCATATTCTCACATTTCACGACCCCCCTATTTCGTGGAGATATTCTCCTCAAACAGCCACAGAATTTTAACAGAGTTAGAAAAGAAATTGAATCAAATCCATTTTAAACAATAATTAAAACATCATATACAATTTATCATATGATAAACTGTATACAGTAAATTCATTATAGTTTAGAAAAGTTTTTGGGAATTTATAAGCCACTCAAATCTTATATGGTCAATTCTTTACCCCCGCTTATTTGGTTAAAAGGCGCTTAAAAGTTTTTTAACCGCTCAAATCTTGAGGCCAAAAAAAGTGCATTAATTTTTTTACAGCATCCTATTTAATAGCATATAGGAAATAAAAAAAGTGGCTATATACGGGTTGCGTATCCCTGTTTATTTGAGCGCACTAAAGCGGAGATTAATTAGAGCGACCGATCTTTTTTGATCCCAAGGTAGTCAAGCCTTTACCCTGAACCCTTTACCTTGAATCAGGATTCATGGGGCATGATCGATAGATAAAAAAGAGATGCTATTTGATTAAAAACCATATGAGTTTTAATCCAATTTTTTATGGATATTTTGACCTTTTTGTCTTGTTGTTTTCAATCAATTATTGTACATTCCTAACATGTCCATAACTGTCTTTGGACATGGTCATTTAAGGAAACATCACCTGACTTATGGAAGCTATTTCTTACCCAATAAAACAACAATCTATTCCCAAAGAATCCTATCAACTAATCAGTAAGAGAGAGGCCACTTCTGCTGGTTTAATGAACACAAAAGAAATAGCTCAATTTATTAAACTCTCTCCAAAACAAATAGGACGACTGAGAAATAGGGGCTTGCCATTTTTAAAGATCGGAAAGCTTGTCAGGTTTAATCCTGAAGCAGTACTTCAATGGTTGCAAAATCGATATAGCCTCGAAAAAAAGATATAATGTAATTATCGAATTCAAATCTTATCGCCCTCTAATAACTGAACTTCATGCCTAGATTACCTAAATTTAAAATTAACCAAAGTGATGGACGCTGGTGGATTAATATCCCAAAGAATATTTCTCCGACTAACAAAAGAGCTTACAAGCGATTCAATACGCTCAAAGAAGCAAAAGCTCATAAGGCAGAATTGTTAAAAGGATTAAAAGAGCATGGTCTAAAACCTTCAGTTATTCAGTTTAAAGAAGTTAAACAGTTAGAAGAGTTGACCAAGCTTGCCGATTCTCATGAGTTAACGATTGCAGAAACCTCTAGAATTCTAAAAGAGGAATTGGAACGAAGGAAAAAATCGATGCCACTCGGAAAATATGTAGAAGTCGCAAATGCGGCTGCCCTAGACCTGAGTAAATCTTCGAGGGATTCAATTGAGAATATTGGAAAAAGACTTATCAAGGACTTCAGTAAAGATAAGTTAATGCATACTTTCACAAAGTTTGTAATTTATGACTACCTGATAGAGAACTGGTCAGACATTGGAGGCAGAAACTCTACCAGAGGAAATCTTTCCCAATTCTTTAAACATGCTTGTTTCCTAGAAATTATGGATTCAAATCCAGCACTAGCTGTTCCGAAGTTTCCTAATAATAGAGGCAAAAAGAAAAAAGATCTGATTAGTGTTTTGCTTACTGAGGAAGTCAAAGACTGGATATATCACGCCAATACTCTAGATATCAATGATCCCATGAGGTTATGCTCATACCTTCTCATTTTTACAGGTGCAATGCCTTCAGAAATTATGAGAGGACAATTCCGAGATATCACTTTTTCCCAAGTTGGAATGCCCACAATCCTCATCAAAGGAACAAAGACCGAATCAAGGTTGAGGAGAATCCCTATCCAACCAAACTTACAGAGTCTGATTCTACCTTGGATGGATATAATTAAATCAAAATCTAAAGAATACTTCTTTCCAGATGGGTTGATGAAAGATGGAGAAACGAACAAAAATAAATGGAGATACCATTTCGATAAGATATCGAAAAACAAAAGGCTTCTCATAGGACAGAGATATATCAAATGGCCAAAGCTTATAAATCGCCATACCTACGCCAGCATGAGAGTTGCAAATGGAGTTCCTCTTAATGTTGTAAAAGAAGAAATGGGTCATGAATATAAATCCATGACTACTTTGAAACACTACATAGATCACCATCTTGATAGAGATGATGGAACTACGTTTTGGAATGTAGGTTTAGGGAAACCTAGCCTTCTGAATAATCTCGTAGGGCATTAAAAGGGCATTACAGAGATTGAGGGTTGATTTCAAAAGTGAAGAGATTATTCTTCAACTTCTATTTTTAAAGAGTAATTATCAAAAGGAAGGGTGGCTGAGCTTGGTTTAAGGCGCTTGATTCGAAATCAAGTGTAGGGGCAACTCTACCGTGGGTTCAAATCCCACCCCTTCCGCCAAAAATGAAAACCATAAAAAGGCTAGACCTCTATTTCGGCGTTTTCTTTATTGAAAATCTTTCTCCATGCAGAGTCCTCGTATTTTTCTAATGCATTCAAGGCTTCTTCCTTAGAAAAGTGATCTTCGTAATCCCAACCATTCCAGCCTTCAATCCTTGCCGGAGTACCATTGATGTTTGCAGTGATGGTGTAGTTGTTATCAGGTTTAGGATGTTGCCACAGTTGAAAGACAAGCTGGTTGTTATCATCATCTTTCAGCTCTGTGTACTTTAATAATCTCACTTATAAAAGAAACGTTACAAAATTCTTTATGGATCGGAAAAAATAAAAGATCATTATTTTGAATTAAAAATATTTTTCAACGCTCCATCATTTTATTAATTAAGATGTGAGTTTTAGTTTCAAATTTATTATATAAGAAATTAAAAACCAATCGCTAATAACTTTCGTATTTCTATGAACCTAGGTTTCTGGATCTCCACTGAGACATGTTCTTACCAGGAACAAACGCCTACTCCTTTAGTTTTTGTGGGGTAGGCGTTTTGTTTTAGAATTCATCCCCAATTAAAACTACTTGGCTTTATTCTACGTAGTTATTTTGTGGCCCCTAATTTTATGAAATTTGATCTAATGAATGAAGAAGAAAAAAAAGTGTGGGTAGATTTTAACCGAAATTGTACCAAAATAAAAATTCCAAAACCTAGCAAGGGTCAATTTGATATTTTATTCAAACACTCTGGTAAAGACATCAATGTTGCCAAAAAAAAATGGGTCAACAAAATGAGGATTTTTAATAGTAATTTTTAACAATTACCTTTCTGTCCTCTGAAAATAATAGATCACTTGTGCTTAAAAAAATTTCCAAACCATTCACGTAAATCGCTAAGTATTTGTTTTGGTAATTTTTTATCGGAAAGATTTTATCCTAGCGAATTAGAGAGGGTTTTCTACTCAGATAATGGAGATAACAAATTAATTGAACCGATCTCTAGCGATTTTATACCTGCAAAATCTAAACATTTCCTAGATAAGAATTTTGCTTTAGCTACCGAAAAGGATCTCGCTTTAATTGCCCAATTCGAAGATTGGTTTGATAACAAACTCGTTCAAATAAGAAAATTAGAGGATAAATTAATGAATTCTGTGCCAAACTCCCTCCAAATAAACACAATCAACGCTGTGCTGTCACAAACCAAAATAAGTATAGGAATTTCGCATTAGTCATTAAATTAATTAAACTATCTAAATTCGATTAGGCACTTAAAAAAAAATAACCTACCTTGCAAAATTTGTCCTGTATGCAACTTCCCATTTTATTGGAGAAAAAAATGGGCTCTAAATTGGCATAATGTAAAATACTGTAGCAAAAAATGCTCAAAGTTTAGATGACTTTCAGTACACTTTGGACTGACAAACAACAAAACCACATGTAATATTAATCAATCTACCGCTAAGATTGATGGGCACTAAATTTCACTTTTATTTTTTTTCAGCTTTAACATTTTTTTTGATCTCCTTTCAAGTTAAAGGCTCCGATGAAACTTACCGCAGCCTTCCCCCATCTCTAGACAGAAAAATAGACTTCACCAAGGAGGTTAAACCTATTCTGCAACGCAGTTGCACTAACTGTCACGCCAGGGGAAAAAGTAAAGGAGGTTTCAGTATAGATCATATTCATTCGTTTCTAGCTGGCGGTGATAGCGGTCCTGCCGTCTACAAGGGAAAGGGCGAAGAAAGCCCTTTAATAAATTTATTATTAAGCAATGATCCAGATGAGAGAATGCCATCAAAAGGACAACAACTTTCACTCGGCGAAGTTGCTATAATTAGGACTTGGATTGATCAGGGTATGAATTGGGAAAAAGGATTTACGTTTGGAAAATTCAGAACCGCTCCCATAAGCCCTCGAAAAATTGCATTACCCAAGGGAACCAATGGCAACCCAATTGACCGGTTACTGGTGGAATATTTCGAAAAAAATAACATAAAACCTGTATCTACTATTAGTGACACTGTGTTCGCTCGTCGCGCTTTTCTCGATACTATTGGGCTTCTACCAAATCCATCTGAAATACTAAATCTTAGAAAAATAAATACCTCTGAAGGACGTGAAAATATGATTAACTCCCTCTTAGAGGATAATATAAACTACGCCGAACATTGGATAACTTTTTGGAATGATTGCTTCCGAAACAGCTACACTAGACAATATCATGGAGGAGGAGGGAAAAGGATTACAGACTGGTTGAAAAAATCATTGGTTGAAAATAAACCCTATGATCAGTTTGTGAGAGAGCTTATAGATCCAGTCGATGGATCTGATGGATTCATAAAAGGCATATCTTGGAGAGGGACAGTCAATGCTTCTCAAGTAAATGAAATGCAAGCGGCACAAAATGTTGCCCAAATCTTCATGGGGCTAAATATAAAATGTGCATCTTGTCACGATTCTTTTATCAATGATTGGACCTTAAAACAAACCTACTCACTAGCTTCAATATTTTCAGATAAGCCGATGGACATACATAGATGCAATAAACCTACCGGCGAAAAAGCTAAACCTGCATTTCTCTTCCCTGAAATTGGACAAATAAACCCTGACTCTAATCGAGCAGATCGCGTTAAACAGCTCTCTAGAATCATCACTTCTAACAAGAATGGACGTCTATCACGCACCGTAGTAAACAGATTATGGGCTATATTTTTTGGACGAGGTTTAGTTGAGCCGGTCGATGAGATGGATAACCCTACTTGGAACCAAGATCTACTAGATTGGCTAGCGGGTGATTTTGTTGATAACGGATATAACATTAAACACACTATTAAACTCATCCTCACTTCTAAAGCCTACCAGAGACCTTCTGTACCACTTGATAAGGATGAAGATAAATATATTTTTAAAGGTCCTGTAGTTAAACGAATGTCTGCTGAACAATTTCTAGATGGTATTGATCAAATAATATACGCTGCGGATAATAAAGCCAAAGAACGAGGAACTGGACAAAAAAGAGCTGGCTTAAGAAATCTAGATAGACTCATGCAAACACTTGGAAGGCCCAAACGAGACGTCGTTGTAACTCGTCGTGAATCAGCTGCTACCACTGCCCAATTAATAGAACTATCAAATGGTAAGGCTCTCGCCAATCTAATGTCTCGTGGAGGTGAAGCTTGGAGTAAATTAGATCATCAATCTGAAATACTTATTGATACATTATTTAGGAATGCACTTAGTAGAAGACCATCTGAAAAAGAAAAAGCATCTGCCATAAAGATTATAGGAGAAACTAATAATGCAAATGGTGTAGGTGATCTGCTTTGGATACTTGCAATGCACCCAGAATTTCAGTTAATTCAGTAAAACTTACTAAGCTTTAAACAATTCATATGAAGAACAATTTTAAACGCAGAGATTTTATTTCTTCTGCTTCAAGCGCAACGCTCGGAGCTTTAGCCGCAGGATATCCTTACACTCCAGCAACAGCAAAGCTCAAAGAAAACTCACTCAACTCAACAGCCGACACCGTCATTGTTCTCTGGATGGCTGGCGGCATGGCTAGTACAGATACTTTTGATCCAAAGCGTTACGTCCCTTATGAAAAAGGACTAGATCCAAATCGTGTCCTCTCAACTTTCCCAGCTGTAGACACGGTTGTTGACGGTCTAAAATTTACAGAAGGTTTGGAAAAAATTGGTCAAGTCATGGATCGAGGCACTCTAATTAAGACCTACAACGCTGCTGATCTGGGATTCATACTTCATAGTAGACACCAATATCATTGGCATACGGCCTATGAACCCCCTCTTACAGTTGCCGCTCCTCATATTGGTTCTTGGGTTTCTCGTACTCTCGGACCTCTTAATCCTGACTTACCAGCATTTATAGATATCGGACAAACCTTTGACAGTGGAGAAAAGGAATCTTTGAAAGCTTTTCATACCTCTGGTTTCTTGGGTAGTGAGTTTGCACCATTTTTTCTAGTTGAACCAGATCAAGCTGTTGAGGCAGTAAAACCTCCAGAGGGAATGAGTGATGCGCGTTTTGCGAAACGATATCAGGAATATAAAAAGTTACTTGCTAATAGTCCAATTCAACAACATGGATCTGAGTACCAGAAAGAATCTTTATTAAAATCAATAGATAATGCTCATCGCCTACTCTCTAGCCCAAAAGCCCGCAAAGCATTTGATCTAAGTTTAGAATCAAAAGAAAGTTATAATACATACAAAGTTGGCGGACGATTTGGGTTGGGGTGCCTACTTGCTAAACGTCTCACCGAAGCTGGAGCAAGGTTCATTGAAGTCACTCATGGATACTACCCATTTAAATATTGGGATACACATGATAACGGTCATACTCGAATGAAAGAACTAAAAGCGATGATTGACGCCCCAATAGCTCAACTCGTTCTAGATCTAGAAGAAAGCAATTTACTCGATAGAACTTTAATTGTAGTAGCCAGTGAGTTCAGTCGCGATATGATGATGGAAGGAAAGCCGGAAAAGAGAGTGAAAGATCAAGTGAACGTACCGACTAAAATTGATGGTCTTCAGCATTATGGAATGCACCGCCATTTCACAGGTGCAGGAAGCGTTCTTTTATTTGGTGGCGGAATCAAAAAAGGATTTGTTTATGGTGAGACTGCTGATGAAAGACCATGCACAACTATCAAGGATCCTATCAACACTCAACAATTACATTCCACAATCTACCGCGCTCTTGGCATACCTCACGACCACCACTATAATGTTGAACAGCGCCCTTTCTATGTTACTCCTGATGGGGTCACGGAACCAGTCATGAATTTATTTGGTTAAATAACGTTCAGACACTGCGTGCACTTCTTTCAAAGTTATTGTACCAATATTTCAGCATCTACTACTGCCCCATCATTAACATGGAAGAGAAATAATTTAGTCTACAGACTCTACATCATAACCTTCTTTGCCATCTTTAATAACCCAACCAAGAGCAATCAACTCATCACGAAGACGATCAGACTCAGACCAATCCTTGTCACATTTGGCCTGCCATCTTTGTTCAGCAAGCACCTTAACATCTTCTGGCACCTCAACAGCTTGCTTTAATGAATCGGGTTCAGGTAAGATCCAGCCAAATGCATTAACAATTACTGATAAGCCCTGCCTGCAGATTTTCTTATCACTTTCTGAAAGGTTTCCATTAACCAATTTTTTTTCTAAATTTTTGATAATTCCAAACAATTCACCTAAAGCAGCTGATGCATTTAAGTCCTCAAGAAGAGCACCCCAACTTGATTCGAATGCCCCCATTTCTATAGAATCTCTCACTGCAATATCACAGAGATCTTCATAAGAATCAATTCCACCAAGACGATAAGCAATATTCGCTATCTTCTGTAAATTTATTCTAGCCTCATTCATCCTATCGAAACTAAAATTAATTTTTGTTCTATAGGATCCGGATAAAAGTGAATATCTTAATTCGGACGCAGTATATCCTCTTCCAATGATATCAGACAAAGTATACAAATTTCCTAAACTCTTACTCATCTTACTGCCTTCAACCATGAGGTGTTCATTATGAAACCAGTGTCGGGCAAAAGTTTTTCCTGTACAAGCCTCACTCTGAGCGATCTCATTCTCATGATGAGGAAAACATAAGTCCACTCCTCCAGCATGAAGATCAAAACTTTCACCAAGATACTTCATTCCCATCGCACTGCATTCAAGGTGCCACCCTGGTCGCCCATCCCCCCAAGGACTTTGCCAGAAATTATCTCCATCTTCACTTTTCTTAGCTTTCCATAGTACAAAATCACAAACATTATCTTTTGTATACTCATCAGCATCATTTGCTGTTTCGCCCGCACCAGCTTGAAGGTCCCGCTGATCAATTTTCGTTAATTTACCATAATCAGAGTAAGAGTGAACGGAGAAATACACAGAACCATCTTCAGATAAATAGGCATTCCCTTTATCGATCAAGTTCTGTATTAACTCAATCTGCTCAGGTATATGCTCAACTGCACTAGGCTCAATGTGAGGTTCTAGCAAATTCAAAGCATTAGCATCCTTATGAAATTGGTCAGTCCAACCAGTAGTAAAATCTTTTAATGCAACTCCTGACTTTATTGACTCACGAATAGTCTTATCATCAACATCAGTAATATTCCTAACGTGCAAAGTCTTTAGCCCTGAAAGCTCAATAACCCTCCTTAAAAAATCCTGTGCTATAAATGCTCTGAAGTTTCCGATATGCGCAGGGCCATAAACCGTTGGACCACAACAATAGAATCGGAATGTATTACCATCCTCAGGCACGAGATCAAGGCGCTTTCTAGAAAGTGTGTCATGGAGCTGAATTTTTTTCATTAATGGCTTTATGGAAAAAGATGGCCAATCCTCCCACGTAGTTGATAAAAATTCAAGAAATCGGCTAATTCCTTCATAAATTTCATGAAAACTTAAAAAAACGAGGAATTTATTAATATTAAGTACTTTTCAAATGAATACTCATTTTTCTGTCGCAACTCGGAATATTACGCACTAAATTAAATCTCCAATTCAAAATGTTAATTCTTAATATCAAACACTTGAAATCATTAATTAAATTCATAGCACTAGCTTTATTAACTCTCTCCCTATCTAATTGTTCGGTACTTGATCAAAATCCAAAACCTGGACTCGTTGAACCAAGAGCAGCAGTACCAGTGGATTTTCTTTTTAGTTGGCATAAGCCTTATAATAAGTGGATGGACACACCTGTAAGGGTTTACTACAACGATGTTTCATTGGAGGAAATATTTAAAAATGATCCATTATCTGGCCTATCCTACAAATTTGTTAAATCTGCAGAAACTATGCCTTTAGTATCAATGGACAGTATGGGAATTACTAGACGTCAGCTCTTGTGGGCAATAGCTCATGACAATAACCTGCATATGAGTCTTCGTTCTTTACCAAATGGTCAACCTAGTCAGATTCTTATTCGCTATCGAGGAACAGGAAGCGAAAAAAGCGGGAAAGACGAGGTTTGATCTAATCAAATATTCTTAAAAGAACTTCTTCTAAAGAAGACTTGAGAACATTATACGAAAAGTTGTCAGTGCATAACTTGTAGTTATGCATAGTCCATTCAGTGGCCAATTTATCATTAGATAAAAGCTCTATTGTTTCATCAACCACTCTATCAGTAATCTGACCATCCATTGTCACAACTTTAAAGCCTAGAGGCTCAATATCATCTTTGTAAACTTGATAACGGTTAACTAGTACTGGCTTTGAAAAATAAAAAGTCTCTAACAACGCGTTACCAAAACCTTCATAAAGACTCGGATAAGTTACAAAATCTGCTATTGGATAAATATCCCATAGCTTATAAATTTTTCTTCCAACTTGATCATAACCTCGAGTTTCACCAACTCGATCTCCAGCCCATACAACTTTAACGGAAGCTCTATCTGCCAATTGAACTAAATTCTTGTAATAATCAATACCTTCATCTCCATAAAGGTGGGACACAACGAGACAAATATTACTGTCAGTTCTAGCTTGAATCTTAGAACATAAATCTATTGATAATTCAATTCCCTTTCTCGGAACAACTCTTGTAGGTTGCAGAACCATTATATCGTTTTGATCAATACCAAACTCTTCTTTAAAATCATCCCCATACCCATCATTGGCTGGAGGAGGATTTTCAAAATCAAAAACATTCGGTATTATAGTAGATTCAATATCCAACCTGTTTTTTAAAGATCGGTTGGCAGCTGAATTAATAACCACATGCTCAAATTTATTCTTTAAAGGTGGCGGGAACGCTTTGACTAAATACTCTTTAGCACAACCAGTCAAAAAACGATCTCTCTCCCAGTAAAAATCATGATGATGCGCTACTGCTGGTAACCCTTTATCAATCAAATTTGTAACAGCCAACCCCATTGGTACATGCATAGGAATAGCAAGGACATTCTGTGGAACTACGAGATCAATCGAAAATCTACTGACAAATTTTTCCAGTGAATCTTTTAAGAAAGCTTCCATCTCAGTAACCTTTGACCTCACCTCATCGGAAATAAATGAATGAGGCTCGAAGAGTTTCTCATGCAAAGATATGACATCCTCTCCACCAAAAAATGCTTCACTGCAGAGCTGTGATTTTTCCTCAGGTGTATCTAACTGACCTGCAAACCAAAAACACTCATGCCCAAGGTCTTGCTCCAATATCTCAGACCATTTAGATGCCTCTAGCGAGACTCCATCAGTCCCGTGGAATCTTGTTGATATAAAACCTATACGCATAATAGATGCGACACTCCACTATAGATTAATATAAGAAATACCGTGAAGAAACGGAAAAACTGTTAAAATCTAAGCTTTCTCAGCGACTGGTTCGCTTTTTTGGACCTTAAACTTCAATTTTTTCTGTTTCTTATCAACACTAACAACAATTGAGTCACCTTCTTTTACATCTCCACGTAAAAGATGCTCTGCTAGTGGGTCTTCTAAATGCTTTTCTACTGACCTTCTCATCGGTCTCGCCCCATATTCCGGGTCGTATCCATCCTCAATAAGAAAATCTTTAGCCTTATCTTGCATCTTTACAGAAATTTGGCGGTTTTTGAGACGGTCAAGAACCTTGGATATTTCAAGATCCACGATTTGCACAAGATCTTTCTTTTCAAGCATGTGGAAGACAATTTGATCGTCCAATCTATTAAGAAATTCAGGTTTAAACACTTTCTTGGACTGCTCGAGTATCTTGACTTTCATGCCATCATAATCCGCTGATTCATTTTCCATGGCTCCAAAACCCAATGCTGTCTGTTTCTTAATTAACTCCGCTCCAACATTGGATGTCATTATGATAATCGTATTACGAAAGTCTATTTTACGCCCTAGACTATCTGTTACAGTCCCCTCTTCGAGGATCTGTAAGAGTAAATGCATTACATCAGGGTGCGCTTTCTCGATCTCATCAAAAAGAACTACTGAATATGGTCTACGGCGAACAGCCTCGGAAAGTTGTCCTCCCTCTTCATAACCAACGTACCCTGGTGGAGAACCAATAAGTCTACTAGATGTAAATTTTTCCATATACTCAGACATGTCTATCTGTATTAGAGCATCGGGATCCCCAAACATAAATTCCGCCAAGTTACGCGCCAAAAATGTTTTTCCAACACCTGTTGGCCCAAGAAATATAAAGGAACCTATTGGCCTTCTTGGATCTTTAAGATCAGCCCTAGATCTACGAAGCGCTTTAGAGATAGCAATAACCGCCTCATCTTGACCGATAACATGCTCCTTAAGATCATCTTCCATCCTCAGTAATTTGGCCGCCTCAGCTTCCTCCATGCGTTGCAGAGGTACTCCTGTCCACTTCGATATCACAGCCATTATATCATCTTCACTAACATCAATAGTTTTTTCTTCACTCTGACTTCTCCACTCCTCAAGCTTTTCATCTAGCTCTTCCTTTTTCTTTTTCTCCTCATCACGTAAGGCTGCAGCTTTTTCATACTCTTGATCCCCAATGGCTTCTTCTTTATCTTTTCGAATCTGCTCAACCTCTAACTCCAATTCTTTGAATGATGGAGGCCTAGTCATTGCTCCAATACGAGCCTTGGCACCAGCTTCATCCATAATATCAATCGCCTTATCAGGAAGAAATCTACCAGTTAAATACCGCTCAGAAAGCATCACGGCAGACTCAATTGCATCATCAGAGTAACTCGCTTTGTGATGTGATTCGTATTTATGTTGCAACCCTTGCAAAATCTTTATCGCATCTTCAACACTAGGTTCTTCAACTTTAACAGTTTGGAAACGTCGCTCTAAGGCAGCGTCTTTTTCAATGTACTTTCTATACTCATTAAGCGTTGTTGCTCCAACGCATTGCAATTCTCCACGACTAAGAGCTGGTTTAATAATATTTGAAGCATCCATCGCTCCTTCCGCAGATCCAGCACCAACGATGGTATGTAATTCATCAATAAAAAGAATGACATTTTTAGCTCGGATAATTTCATCCATTACAGCCTTAATCCTCTCTTCAAATTGTCCCCTGTACTTTGTACCCGCAACCATCAAAGCAAGGTCAAGAGTGATGACCCTTTTTTCACGCAAAAGTTCTGGAACATTTCCAGCTGTTATTTCCTGAGCAAGGCCTTCTATTATGGCTGTCTTCCCAACGCCTGCCTCTCCAATCAATACAGGATTATTTTTGGTTCTCCTACATAGTATTTGAACAACTCTCTCAATTTCTTCTATACGCCCAATAACAGGATCTAATTCGGAATTTTTAGCTAATTCAGTAAGATCTCTTCCAAATGCTCGAAGCGCTGGAGTCTTACTATCTTTACCCCCACTTACCTCTGCCTCTTCAAACACGCCATCATCATCATCATCTAAATCAGTAGGACTGAAATTAGGATCAAGCTCTCTGAGAATTTCATTCCGTGTCCGCTCAATATCTACATCTAAATTCTTGAGAACTCTAGCGGCCACACCATCTCCTTCTCTTAAAAGTCCTAAAAGAATATGTTCTGTACCGACGTAAGAGTGATTCAAAGCTTTTGCTTCCTTGCCAGCTAGAGCTAGTACTTTTTTCACTCGAGGGGTATAAGGAATGTTTCCTTGACTCTGCGTCTCTGGTCCGGAACCAACTTGTTTCTCAACCTCCATCCTTACGGTTTCAAGGTCCAAGCTCATTTTTTGCAGTACATTCACGGCAACACCTTGTCCAAGCTTAATGAGCCCCAGGAGTAAATGCTCAGTGCCAACGTAATTATGGTTAAACCTGTCAGCTTCTTTTCTAGCTAACGCCAGAACTTGCTGGGCTCGTGGAGTAAAATTATTCATCATTCTCTATCTTACTAATCCTCTTCTAAGGGTGGCTCATTAGGGCTATTTTTGTAAAACTTACTTGGCTCGGGCAGGTTTTTCAACCTATCACGCATTATTTCGGCACGAAGACAATCCCTTTCTTCGGCATTTAGCTTACGATTTGCATAAACTTGCAGATGCGCTGGCTGAATTTCCATAAAAAGGACATCAATTAAGCTTCTCAAATCGTCAGAAAAATATCCAAGATCCACACCAAGCCTCAGCATTGAAAGTAAATCCAAGGCCTCTTTTGTCGAAATTATGTGGCCGTAAAGCAAAATAGCGTAGGACCTTCCAATTTTGTCATCAAGAGTAGTTCTATTTTCATCATAGAGCTTCTCTCTAGCATTTTCTTCATGCTCAATAATTTGTTTTATAACTTTTTCAAGTCGAACAATTATTTCGTTTTCAGGCTCACCCAGAGTATGTTGATTGGAAACTTGAAATAAATTGCCTAAAGCTTCAGTGCCCTCTCCATAAAGGCCCCGCACCGCTAATCCTATTTTATTAACAGCCTGAATCACTTTATTAACCTGATCTGATAGAACTAGGCCAGGGAGATGAAGCATAGCAGATGCCCTCATTCCAGTTCCTAGATTAGTTGGACAAGCTGTCAGATATCCATATTTATTGTCAAAGGCATAATCGATATCCTCTTCAATCTTTGTATCAATCTTATCTATCATCTTATAAGCAGCTGATAGACTTAGCCCCGCTTTAATGGACTGCATTCTGAGATGATCCTCTTCATTAACCATAACACATAAAGTCTGCTTTCGGTTCATGACCGCCGCACTGCCGACTGCTTTGGCAGCTTGTTCCCTGCTGATTAAATGCCTTTCAACAAGGACTTGTTTTTTAACAGCAGTAAGCTCAGTTAATTCTGAAGAAAAAGCCCCTCGCATCTCGGTAAGAGATTCAATCACAGGCTTTACTTGATTTAAAACTAAAGAACGATCTTCCTCGATAGCCCAACCCGGGAATGATATTTTTTTGAGGTTACGCGCTAAACGCACACGGCTACTTATAACAATCTCTCCATTGGGCCCGCTACTCATCATCCATTCAGCAGGATTTTTGAGAATTGTATTAAATTGCATCATTAGAATATGAATTAATTTTCTATAGCACCTTCATTGGAGGCATTAAAATCTGCATCTGCTAATTTTATTTCATCTCTTAATTTCGCAGCCTCCTCAAAATTCTCCTCATTAATAGCATTCATGAGGCGGTCTTTTAATTCAGTAATCTGATCATTATATTTCTTCACGACACGATATCTTGAGGGAATCTTACCAAGATGGCGAGTCCCCTTATGCATAGCTTTCACAAGACTTTCTAACCCTCCTTGAAAAACAGAATAACATTCGCTGCAACCAAATCGACCTGACTTTTTAAACTCAGCATGACTGAATCCGCATGCCTGGCAAGTCATTAAGTCAACAGCTTCACTTGATTTCTGATCTGAATCCATTCCTAATAAGGCATCTGCAAGAGCGAATCCAGTTGGATCTGTAACTCCTTTTTCTTTGGCGCAATCTTCGCAAAGGTTAACCTTTTGCATTTCACCCTTAACAATCTGCGTAAGATAAACAGTAGCATGGTTTTCCTGACAAACATCGCAATTCATTATTAATATCTTAATACCCTATATATTAAACGCTCAATATTTTAGTTTAGCATTAACGATCTTTCACATTTTATGATTAATACAGCAACGAATTATATATCATAAAATTATTCAGATATAATCCTTCCTTCCTGACCAACAATATTTCTGAAACATTCTATGAATTTTTCAGTTATTGGACCTGGCTTCCCATTGCCAATCAATCGTCTATCTAATGATACGGCAGCGATAACTTCTGCAGCTGTACCGGTTAAAAAACACTCATCTGCGGCATAAATATCATATCTAGTCATCTGAGATTCTTCTATTTCAATGCCTAGATTTTCAGCTATCTCAAAAATCACTTCTCTTGTAATTCCCGGAAGAGCTCCAGCAGAGGAGGGAGGGGTCTTGATTCTCCCATCTGTAACTACAAAAATATTATCTCCAGTGCACTCAGCAACGAACCCTTGCTCATTTAGCATAAGCCCTTCTTCAGCATCTCCAAATATGGCCTCAACCTTAGCCATTACGTTGTTCAAATAATTCAAAGACTTAACAGAAGGGCTTAAGGCCGCAGGAGCAGTACGCCTAGTAGAACAAGTGATAAGCTTAAGTCCTTCTTTGTATTTCTCATCAGGGTATAAAGAAATTGAATCAGCAATAATAATAACTGTTGATTTATCACAGGCGAACGGACTTAATCCAAGGCTACCAACACCGCGAGTTACAAGAAGCCGTACATATCCATCAGTAAGGTCATTCTTGCGTATAGTTTCACACACCGCTTCCTCCATCTCTTCTTGAGTCATTTCTATATCAAGCAGAATAGCTTTTGCAGATATAAACAACCTCTTGATGTGTTCTTTTAATTTAAAAACTCGGCCATCATAAAAACGAATACCTTCAAAGATTCCATCACCATACAAAAGACCGTGATCAAAAACGGAAATTTTTGCGTTTTCTTTGTCGAAATATTCTCCATCGATATAAATGTCCATAAATGTACTAGTGGTATACTTTTATTTTAATCCATGATTTGACCGTCTGCTAGCAACAATTCACGGTCTCCAAGTTCAGCAAGCCTCGCATCATGAGTAACTACAATTAGTGTTTTTTGATTTTCATCTACCAACTTCAAAAGCGTCTCCATCAATTTTTCACCAGTTGATGAATCAAGATTTCCAGTTGGTTCATCAGCAAAAACTATTTCCGGGTCATTAATCAAAGCACGAGCAATCGCAACCCGCTGTTGCTCTCCCCCTGAAAGTTCTGATGGCCTATGCCTTAGCCTCTTACCTAAACCAACTTTTGTAAGAATTTCGATAGCTCTTTCTTTGTCATTTTGATGGCCTCTTATCATTGAGGGGATCGTCACATTCTCAACTGCAGTTAAATCTGGAAGCAAAAAATAGTTTTGAAAAACATATCCTATTTTAGTATTTCTAAATTTCGTCTGTTCCTTATGACTTAAAGAATAGAGTGACTCACCGTCAATTTCGACTGATCCTGAATCAGGTCTTTCTAAACCAGCTAAGGTGTACAGCAAAGTACTTTTACCGGCACCTGATGCACCACGTAAAAAAAGTTTCTCTTGGCGTCTTATATTAAGACTAAGTCCCTTTAAGACAGACAGCTTAGACGCGCCTATTTTGTAGCTCCTTGTAAGGGAACTAGCCTTAAGCAAAATATCGTCTGGATGGGCAGATAGAACTTGATCTCTTAATTCCACACTGTCACTCAAACTCGGACAGAGTAATTGGTCAAGAGGTTGCTAAGAATTCCTGCCTACTTTACGCTTCGCTTTTATTGCAAGATCTAGAGCTTTTTTATCTCCATGGCGAGCCACTGAAAACTTAGCAGTCTTACGAGTTTTACCTTCAGTCCAGGCTGCTTGCCAATATGCATAAAGCTTGCCTGCAGCGCTTTTTGAAACAACATGAGTAACGCCAGTAACACCACTCTGCTTAATTCTCTTTCGACGTGAAGCAGCAGCTTCTTTACGAGCCTTGGGTAGTTTGTTAAAAATCTTGTCTCTGTACGCCTTAGCCATTTTTTGGGCTTTGGCTTTACTTCCACATGATTTATCAGGAAAAAACTTTTGAGATGTTTTTCCTTTATTTGTAATCCTTACATAGAACCCATGGTTCTTTTTTTCAGGCTGATCAATGCGACTTATTCCGTAGTTAGGTTTTATTTCCGGCATAGTGCCAGTGGGTTATAGTTTTATTAATGTAGAACATGCCCAATTAATTTGACTGGGAATGCGGTGGGGTCATCGACATTAAGGGCCGAACTTCACTACTTATCTCCTATAAAAAGATAATTGTTTTGACACTAGTTCTAATTCCCTCCATGACAAGCATTAAGGACAAAAAAATAACAAACATTAATGAACCATTAATTTGTTTTGAGCTCGAAATTATTTTAAGGTATTTAAGGCTCCATACACCCCAATCCCTACAGCCGTAGCGAGATTTAAACTTCTCGCTTTAGAAACCATTGGAATCCTGACACAAAATTCAATTTGATCTTCAATAAGACTCTCAGGCAAACCTTTAGTCTCTCTGCCAAAGACAAGATAATCACCAGGATTAAATTGCACTTCCCAAAAAGGTTTTTCAACTTTAGTCGTAAAAAACCAAAACCGAGATCCCTCTTCTGAAGATGATTTTAAATCATCAAATGATGACCAAGTATTAAGGTCTAATTCATCCCAGTAATCCATACCAGCACGACGAAGACTTTTCTCATCCAAATTAAAACCTAATGGCTCTATTAAGTGCAACTTAGAAGAAGTTGCAACGCATAACCTGCCGACATTTCCAGTATTGGGAGGAATCTCTGGCTCTACCAGAACAATATTTAGTGGAGGTTGCGGAAAGATTTCCGAGCTAACACTCACTAACTCTGTAAATAATTAAATTATGATAATTACTCAGAGAGAGCAATTGGATCAACATTGACACGGCGACCACCTTGATCAAACCTGACATTTCCTTCTACTAGAGAAAAAATCGTGTAATCTTTACCAAGACCAACATTTTTACCTGGCCTCCACTTAGTCCCGCATTGACGTAAAATGATATTGCCCGCAATAACATGTTCGCCTCCAAACTTTTTTACACCTCGTCTTTTAGCGTTGCTGTCGCGTCCGTTTTTAACACTTCCTTGCCCCTTCTTATGTGCCATATCTATTTAGGTAATTGTTAATTGGTTTACTAAAGGTGAAATTCAAGCGCTTATCTCTTTAATTGTCAGCCTCGTTAAATGTTGTCTATGCCCTTTAGTTTTGTGATATCCTTTTCTACGCTTAAATTTGAAAGCCGTAACCTTCTTAGCACGGTATTGATCAACCACTTCGGCTGTTACGGAAGCACCCGCGATCGTAGGGTTACCAACTTTAACTTCTCCTCCATCAGAAAACATCAAAACATTATCAAAAGTGGCATCAGACCCAACTTCTAGGTCAAGCTTCTCGACATCAATACTAGCACCTTGAGAAACTTTATACTGTTTACCGCCAGTCTTTATGATTGCGTATGACATGATTATTATAGTTTTTTATAGGTTAAAAACAAAACTTTTAACCCTTCTTGAGGGGCGGAGAAGCTTCCACATCCAAACGGATCCAGCAAGCGCTTTTTTCGATAATTGTTTATTAATATACTGTTTAAATAATTAGAAAACTACAATTCGTCGCAATAATACTTAAGAGTTCCTAAGTAATTACCAAAAAATCGAACATTTTAAGCTTCAAGTTCAATATCCATCGATTAATGATCTAATAAAATCATTAATATCGATAGTCTTTTAATGCCCCCTCTACCCCCAAATCTCCATCACTTGGAACTCTTTTATTATGTCGCAAAATATGGCGGCATTACGCCAGCAGTTAGAAAAATGCCATATGGCATTCAACAACCCGCGGTTTCTGGACAAATGCTACAGCTCGAACAAGAACTTGGAGTCAAACTTTTTAATCGAAGACCTTTTGCACTCACTCATGCTGGCAATCAACTCTATGACTTTCTGGCTCCATTTTTTTCCGAATTGCCCAACATTGCCGAGCAACTCATAGGCGAAGAAAGTTCTCATTTGCGACTTGCAGCGTCGGGAACAATTCTTGCAAATCACCTGCCCGAACTTCTAGATGATCTCAAAAGGGATTATCCCAATCTTAAATTAAGCATGACCGAATTGATAGCTTCTGAAGCAGCAGAGAATTTATTAGCAAACCAAGAGATAGACATCGCTATAACCACACTCCACTCAAATTCAAAAAATTCATTGAAAACTATTGAGCTTTTGAAAACTCCCTTGATTTTAATTGTTCCTGAAAATTCTGAATTTAAAACATTCTCAAAAATAACTAATGGGGATGGCCAAATAAATGATCAACCACTAATTTCACTTTCATCAGAACACGCCATTAATATTATATTCCAAAATGAATTAAAAAATAGAGGAATAGATTGGGACCCCCATGTTGAAGTTACCTCACTTGAACTAGTTACCAATTATACCAGAAGAGGGTACGGTATAGGTTTAACTCTAGATGCACCTGGAATTGAAATCCCAAAGGGATTAAGAAAAATTAGCCTTCGAGGATTCCCTCAGTTAAAAATTGGCATCTTATATCAAGGAAAATTAAAGCCCATAGCAGAAAAGTTTGCCCTAGCTTCAGTAAGCCATGCCAAGAACTTAAAATCATAATTCTAAAATTAATAAAATGCTAAAAGGTCTTATTTTTGACTTCGATGGACTTATCGTTGACACCGAAACTGTAATTTACGAAACATGGGAACAAGTCTATGAAGACAATGGACAATCACTTAAGCTTTCTGAATACAAACAATGTGTAGGCAGTGACTTTACTCAATTTGATCCAAGTAAAGAGTTAGAAAAACGATGCGGTAAAAAATTTGATTGGAATAAAATAAATCAACAAAGGGAAAGAACAATTAGAGAAAAGTTGGAAACGCAGAAAGCAAGACCAGGAATTATCGATTTTTTAGAGGAGGCAAATAAAATTGGTTTAAAAATGGCAATTGCATCAAGCTCTTCTAAAGGTTGGGTTTTAGGTTGGGTTGAAAAGCTAAAGATAAAAAATTACTTCGAACAATTTTTTAACCGAGACGACGTAGAAAGAATCAAGCCGGCACCAGATCTTTTTTTGTCATCTTGTGAAGCATTAAATATTAAAACCTCTGAAGCCTTAGTTCTTGAAGATTCTGAAAACGGGCTTAAGGCAGCCACCAGCGCAGGAATAAGATGCGCTATCGTGACTAATAAAATAACTGAAGGCGGCGACTTTTCCAATGCCATCATTCAGACAGATAATTTTTTTGATGAAACGCTAAAAAAGCTTCTAATTGATCTATAATTAGTAGCATTATATAACCATTCTTTAAGATCTTTAAACTCAGTTATTATAGCCTTTACTTTTGGTTATGACGATGGCAATTAGAGACTACCAAAGATGCCAAAAGATACTAATATAAAGAAAATTTTACTTATTGGATCTGGACCGATTGTCATCGGTCAAGGATGTGAATTTGACTATTCAGGCGTTCAAGCTTGTAAAGCTTTAAAAGAAGAAGGCTATGAAGTTGTTCTAGTTAATTCAAATCCTGCCACAATAATGACCGATCCTGAATTTGCAGATCGTACATATATAGAGCCAGTAACACCCGAAATTGTTGAAAAAATAATCATTCGCGAAAATCCAGATGCTTTATTACCAACCCTTGGTGGTCAAACTGGTCTCAACACTGCAATGGAGTTAGTCAGAAGAGGAATTCTTGAAAAAAACAATGTTAAATTGATTGGAGCCAATGCTGAAGCCATCGAAAAAGGCGAAGACAGATTAGCATTTAAAGAAGCAATGATCAAAATTGGTTTGGATATTCCTCAATCAGGGGTGGCCCACTCAATGGATGAGGCAATTAAAATCGCTAAAGAAATTTCCAACAAAACAGGCAATCGTTTTCCTTTAATTATTAGACCAGCCTACACACTCGGCGGTAGCGGTGGAGGCATTGCTTATAATAGTGAAGAATACGAAGAAATTGTTAATAGGGGTCTAGACATGTCTCCAGTTACAGAAGTCTTAATAGAAGAGTCTTTGCTTGGCTGGAAAGAATTCGAAATGGAAGTCATGCGAGACCGAAAAGATAACTGTGTGGTTATTTGTTCTATAGAGAATTTAGACCCCATGGGCGTTCATACAGGTGATTCCATTACCGTAGCACCAACTCAAACTCTAACGGATAAGGAGTACCAAATTATGAGGGACGCATCCTTTGCCGTTATTAGAGAAATAGGTGTAGAAACTGGGGGTTCAAACATTCAATTTTCGATGTGTCCAGAAACTGGGCGAATGATCGTTATTGAAATGAACCCACGAGTCTCGAGATCTTCAGCTCTAGCCTCGAAGGCTACAGGGTTCCCAATAGCAAAAATTGCTGCCAAACTCGCGGTCGGATATACTCTTGATGAGCTACCTAATGACATCACTAGAGAAACTCCCGCAAGCTTTGAACCAACAATAGACTATTGTGTCGTCAAAATTCCAAGATTTACGTTTGAAAAATTTCCATCTGCTGATGATTCCTTAACTACACAGATGAAAAGTGTTGGCGAAGCTATGTCAATTGGAAGGACTTTCAAAGAAGCCATGCAAAAAGCTCTGAGATCTTTGGAAACTGGACGCTTTGGCTTTGGAGCTGACGGTAAAGTACTGAACGTGGACAATAGAGAAAAACTTCTATCCAAAATAGCAATTCCTAACGCCGAAAGAATATTTTATCTTAGAGAGGCCTTTAAGCAGGGCATGGACACAGAAGAAATCTATGAAATTACTGGCATTGATCGATGGTTCCTAAGACAACTTGAAGACATTTCTGCCCACGAGGACAAGATCAAGTCTGATAATACTGATCTCAATTTTAAAGCCGCAAAAAAATTAGGATTTTCTGATCGTCAAATCTCTCATCTTACTAATCGAACTGAACTACAAGTTAGAGAATCACGAAAAAAACAAGGCGTTATACCTACCTACAGATTAGTTGATACTTGTGCTGCAGAATTTGAAGCATTTACTCCTTATTACTATTCAACCTATGGGGACGAAAATGAAACCCGAGATGGAAAAACTAAAAAGGTTATGATCTTAGGTGGCGGACCTAATCGTATAGGCCAAGGAATAGAATTTGATTACTGCTGTGTTCACGCCGCTTTTGCTTTAAAAGAACTCGGATTTGAAACCATTATGGTCAATTCGAACCCAGAAACTGTATCTACAGATTATGATACCAGTGACAAACTCTACTTCGAGCCACTAACATTTGAGGATGTATTGAATATATTCGAATCAGAAAAGCCTTCAGGCACCATCGTACAATTTGGCGGACAAACTCCGTTAAATCTTGCAGCTGGTTTAGAATCTAATGGGGTCAATGTTATTGGAACTTCTCCTAAAAGTATAGAACAAGCAGAGGACCGAAAATTTTTCTCTGCTCTTCTTGATGAACTTGGCCTAAAACAAGCAGAAGCTGGAACAGCTACATCAGCTGAAGAAGCATTAGAAGTTGCCAAAAGAATATCATATCCTGTGCTTGTACGACCAAGCTTCGTCCTAGGAGGTCGTGCCATGGTTATAGTTTATGACGACAATGAGTTAAGATCTTATATGTCATCGGCCGTTGAAGCCAGCCCTGAGAGACCAGTCTTGGTAGACAGATTCCTAGAGGATGCAACTGAAGTAGACGTTGATGTTATCTCAGATGGTGATGATTCAGTAGTTGGAGCTATAATGGAACACATTGAGCAAGCAGGTATTCATTCAGGTGACAGCGCGTGTGTCATCCCTCCTTTCTCTTTGAGTGATACAATTAAAGATGAAATATCTAAGGCATCTAAATCACTAGCAAAAAAATTAAACGTTAAGGGGTTAATGAACATTCAGTTTGCTGTAAAAGAGGAGGAACTTTATGTAATAGAAGTTAACCCGAGAGCCTCTAGAACCGTTCCTTTTGTCTCAAAAACCATCGGTGTACCACTAGCTAAACTTGCCGCGAAAGTCATGGCAGGTGAAAAGCTTAAAGACCTTGGCTTCACCGAAGAAATTACACCTGATCATTATGCTGTAAAAGAGGCAGTTTTCCCATTCGTGAAATTTCCGGGAACTGATATTGTTCTCGGGCCAGAAATGAAAGCCACTGGGGAAGTGATGGGAATCGATAATGACTTGGGAATGGCATATGCAAAATCACAGATGGCTGCATCTTCGCCATTACCAACTGAAGGAAATATCTTTATAAGCCTTAAAGACCGAGACAAAGAAAAGGCAATAGACATTATAAGAGAATACCATGAACTTGGTTTTAGTCTCTATTCAACCTCAGGCACTGCAAAAGTAATCGAAGATGCTGGGATACCCGTAACCAGACTATTTAAGCTTGCTGAGAAACGTCGCCCTAATGTTTTAGATATGATTAAAAATGGTGAACTTAATTTCGTCATTAATACTCCGAGCACAGAAAGAACCCCACGTGCTGATGAAGTTAAAATTCGTAGTTCAGCAGTTGCCAACAGTATACCTGTAATGACTAATCTTCGTGCTGCAAAAGCCAGTGCACTCGCAATACGTTCATTAAAGTCACTTAAAACTGAAGTTCGAACAATACAGGAATTCCATTCAGATATTATTTAATCTCTGAAATCTCAGATTATTTCTGAAAAGACCCCACTGAAAATGGTCTCACTGAGCCATCTGGAAAAAGAACTAACATGCCTTTTCCGTGGTGATCCCCTACTTCCACTAACCAAGGCTGATTAGGCCACCTATACGCCGCAAGAGGACTACTTTTACTAAACCTAGTAGGAACATAAGTTCCTTTCATTTCTTCTTCTTCCACCCTAGGATTCATTCTACGGTAAGTGGGACAAATCCAAGTCTTTTTCGGGATATCATAATCCTCCTCAAAAGTTTCAAACCAGAAATTCCAAAAAGTTTGTTCATCATTATTCTCGGGAGCTTGCGGAAAATGACCATTATCCGTGTTGTAAGCGCTAAGAGCAGCAAAGAGACTTCTCATATTACCAACGCAAGCTGCCTGTTCTGCCCTTCTTCTGATGGTATCACTAAGTGCCAATATCATAGAAGCTAACACTGCTATGATCGATACAGTAATGAACAACTCTAAAAGAGTGAAACCACCTGAACTCTTAATATAGCATTTAGTCTTCAAAACGAATATCTTAAAACTAAATGGGCCGACACCCAAAAGATGTCAGCCCATTAAAAATATACTTTTAGAAATTTGATCACTGAGCTGCAGCTACAGCCACAATCGTATAGGATATTTGAGCTCCAAAAACTGTAGTGGCTACCACTCTAGTTTCAGCAGGTTCTATAGGATCAGCTACTGGCTCAGAGAGAACCAAAATACACTTCTGATCAGAACCATTCCCCGGCTCACCGGTTATTGGATTTGTAATACCACTGGATCTACCATAGAAACGCATAACAGGTGCATCTGATGTAATGTCACACTGAAATGTACCAGTAACAGAACCACCAGCAGCACTAGCAGAATTAATTATTCCGATAACAGATCCTGAACCTTCTCCAGAGGTCCGATCAGCAGTTCCAAAGCACTCGCCAATATATACTGTTCCTTCGTGAAAAATCACAGATTGGTTTACTTGGGAAAACTGCGAAGTGACATCGTCTGAAAAACGAGCAAGTCCAACTCCATTTACCATATACATTACTGCCTGGTATGTTCCTGTTGTGGTTTGGCTATAGCTATTGTTTGACCAAGGGCCACCGACCCAAGCAAATGCTGAGGATCCTGAAATAACTAAAGCAGAAGTGATGAGGGTTAAAATCTTCTTCATATAATGAACTTTTTACAAAAAACGGCGACATTATCAAGCAAAACCTCTAATTTTTATGTTTTTATTACGTTTTATTGTGAATTTTCCGTAAGTATCACTAGCTAGATTGAATTTCCATTCCATCATTAATGATGCAATTCAGCCAATTTGCTGATTATCATACCCACACACCTCTATGCCGACACGCAACAGGTGAACCAATAGAATATGCCAAAAAAGCATTGGATTTAGGACTTGGAGAAATTGGTTTTTCCGATCATAGCCCAATGAATGAGGATGGTTTTGATAATTGGAGAATGCTGAAATCCGAACTACCAGATTACATTGATTCAATCAAAACGGCAAAAGAGGAAGTTAAGGACATTCCTATCAAGCTCGGACTCGAAGTGGATTATTTTGAAAATGGTCATGCATGGATAAATCAATTATCCAAAATGGCAGATTATGATTACCTAATTGGCAGCGTTCATTATATAGCACCTGGTTTTGATATCGATAATCCAAAATGGATCGGTCGCTGGACAGGAATTGCAGAGGTTGAGGAAATCTGGAAATCTTACTGGGCAATTTACACGAAATGTGCCCAGAGCGGATTCTTTGATATTATAGCTCATCCTGATCTACCAAAAAAATTCGGTCACCGACCAACAGGAGATTTAAGAAGATTTTACGAGCCCGTTATATTAGCGGCCAAAGAATCTGACATCTGTATAGAAATTAATACTGCTGGCTGGAGAAAGGATTGTAAGGAACAGTATCCTGAAACAGAGTTTTTAGAAATGATGTTAGCCGCTAATATACCTATAACATTTAGTTCAGATGCTCATTCACCAGAAGAAGTTGGTATGGATTTTGAGAGAGCTATAAAATTAGCATCAGAAATTGGTTTTGATAGCACTGTTAGGTTTAACAAAAGAAAACGATCTAAGGTTCCTTTCAATTTTTAAGACTATATGAAGTTACAGGTTAGAGAAAGAATTATAGATTTCTCAGATCATACCATGGTAATGGGTATCATTAATATAAATGATGATTCTTTTTCAGGGGACGGAACACTAGATCAAAACAAAGCTATGGAAATGGCCTTAGCGAAAGTTGATGAAGGAGCAGACATCATTGATATCGGCGCAGAAAGCGCCAGGACTAACAGAGCGCCTATATCTGAAGAAGAAGAAATCAACAGGCTAAAACCCTTTATTAAGGAATTTCACTCAACTAATTGGGGAGAGCGTCGTCCAAAACCTTTATTATCTGTAAATACTTGGAGACCAGAGGTGGCCAGCAAAGTTTTACCATTGGGAGTGGATATCCTAAATGATATTGGAGCCCTAGGCAAAAGTGATAATGCCAGAATTTGTGCAGATTATGGTACCGCACTTTTAATTATGCATAGCATTGGACTCCCTAAAGAGCCTCATCTTGGACAAAAGTATGGAAATGTCATAGATGATATTAATCTTTTCTTTGAGAAAAAAATTAATCTTGCTGCATCAGTTGGACTGAACGTCGAGCAGATCCTTCTAGACCCAGGCATCGATTTTGCCAAGGACCGTGCTGAAAATTTGAATATACTAAAAAATCTAAAAGAATTCCACAATCACGGACGACCCATCCTTGTTCCTGTCTCTCGAAAAACTGTTATTGGTGAAGTCTTAAGCATTAATGATCCATCCAGTCGAGATGCTGGAACAGTTGCTTGCTCTGTATCGTCTATAATTAGAGGGGCTGCTATTTTGAGAGTACACAATGTTAAAGCAGCAAGCCAAACAGTAAAAATCATACAAGAGTTAATGAAATAACAATTAATTCCATTGACTGATCCTGCTATCCAGTTGGAAAACCTGACCAGAAACGCTCATCATTTTTTCGTGGAGGAAAAGAATAAATTCTGCAGCCGACTCCTTATTATTAAATACTCTTAAAGCATGCTCTTCTAGAGATCTATTTTTAGCATCCTCTTTAACATCGGCAGTAAATTTCGTTTCCATCCATCCAGGCAGCACACAATTAACACGAACATTTCTTTTACCTGATTCTAATGCAAGGCTTTTAGTAAAACCAATTAGAGCTGCCTTGGATGAAGAATAATTAGTCTGCCCCTTGGGGCCAGAAAGAGATGAATAAGAACCTATATTAATTATGTGACCTAACTGGTTCTTTAAAAAAATTTTTAAGGCTAACTTGGAACAAAGAAAGGCTCCTCTTAAATTCACATTCATAACTTTGTCCCACGATTCTGGAGTCATCTTTAGGGAAATCTCATCATCTTTTATTCCTGCATTGTTAATTAGCAATCCAAGATCTCTGGTGACTTTCGACTTAAAAAATGCATCTACAGATTCTCCATCTGTAACATCTAATTCGTACTTATCAGGGCATAAAACCTCATATCCTTGGTCTCGTAAATTAGCAGCCATTTCTTTAGCTAAATCACCTAAACCACCAGTAATTAATACTTGCGAAGACTCTTTGTTTTTATCAGTCAAAGAAAAATTCTTTTTAAAGTTTAATTATCCTTATTTATAACTGGAATTTTTGCCCCTGACGATTTTAACCATTTACTGAGTTCATTTGAAAGCTCAACCTTCTTGTCTGGATTCTTCTCTGAAAGATCATTCTTTTCAGAATCATCAATCGCAAGGTCATATAATTCCTCTGCACCGTCTTCATACCACCTAATTAATTTATAAGAACCTTTTCGTATCGATGATGACGGGCGATTACCAGAACCATGATAATGAGGAAAATGCCAAAATAATGACCTATCTTGAAGCTTCAACCCCTTGAAAATAGGACTGAGATCAACACCGTCTAGATGTTGTTTAGGATTAGATTCTAAACCAGCAACATTCAATAAGGTTGGATAAACATCACAAGTTGTAATGGGTATATCACTTACTGAACCCGGGATAACTCTACCAGGCCATGAAATTATGGTGGGCACTCTAATACCCCCTTCATAAAGCCATCCTTTACCAGCTCTGAGCGGCAAACATGATGCAGGGCCAACTCGTAAATTTTTTTGAAGCGTCGACAAACCTCCGTTATCAGAGGTAAATATAATTATTGTCTTTTTGAGTAAATCCAATTCATTGAGTTTTCGCATTACTCTTCCAACACTACGATCAACGCTCTCTACCATAGCGGCATATTCAGGATTATTCTGCGTTATCCTGGTAACGGCATTTTTCTCAGGACGCGTTTTTATTTTGTTTGCAATGCCGGTTTCATCTAACCGCTTTCGATATTTTTCTGAATCAGCTTTTCTAGCTTGTATCGGAGTATGCACGGAATAGTGAGACAAGACCATAAAAAAAGGTTTATCAGCATTACTTTCAATGTATTTAGTAGCCTCAATGGAAATTAAGTCAGTTAGATAAGAATTCTTATTAGCATCAGAAAAGTCAGGTATATCCGTCGGCTTTAGAGGAATTTTAGGGAGTTTATTATTACGTCGAAATGGATAATAATAAGATCCAGGAGAACCAGCCCTATTTACTCCACGATGATAATCGAACCCATGGAAAGATGGATGATCTTCATTTCTGCCACCTAAATGCCATTTGCCAAAATAAGCTGTCTGGTAACCCGAAGATTTAAATGCCTCTGCTAAAGTAATTTCTTCTTTGGGTAGAAAAGAGTGATTTTTAGGAGTAATAAGAATTCTACGCTTTTGTGAAGCCCCTATCCAATCAGTAATACCAAATCTTACCGGATGCTTGCCAGTCATTAGCGATGATCTAGTTGGTGAACATACTGAAGATGATGAATATGCAGCCTTAAACTTAAGTCCAGAGGAAGCTAGCTTATCGATGTTTGGAGTTAAATGATACTTGCTTCCATAGCACCCCAAATCTGACCAACCTAAATCATCTATAAAAAATACAACAACGTTAGTTTTTTCAGCCTTTGAGTCGATATCATTAATCTCTTTTGTATTTCCGACTGCCTTTGGCAAGGCAATGAATGAAAGCCCCAGTATAAATAAAATATATTTATCAATCATTAGGTTCGCGTGTTAAATTTTCATCTTACAAAACATCTTTACGTTGAAATTATTATTTCAGAGAAGAGTTTATGTTAATTACGAAGCCAGCTCAATTTCTACAATTTCGAGTATATATTTTTCGTGTGTAGAAGTCCGGGTATCCTTTAAATGGCGATAAATTTTTAATGCCTCCTTCTTTGGAAGCTTCTCGGCAAATTTAAAACAATAGCTAGTAGATTTAATTCGAGAGTAGCCCTTTTCTTTCTGTTCAGCTTTAAGAAACAATTCTAGCGTAGAAGAATCTGCAATCTGCACCAATCCCCAAAGCCCTAATAAGCGGCATCCTTCATCTTCACTTTCCAAAGCTTCAATAAAAAAGTCTTTTGATCCTTCATCCTCCAATTCTGCTAAACCGTGTAAAATATTGCGGTAAAGGCTTAAATTATTCTTAATTTTCGGTAAAGCGTTGCGAAATTGCTCTGCTGAATTTTTCCTTATAGCAATCAATGCTTGAGCAGCATCATCAGCAATGCCATTAACAATAAGAAAAGCACCAATCGCAGGAACCACTTCGCCTCCTCCACAAATCTGAAGTTGTCGTATAATAAAAGCCTTAACTCTATCAGGATAATTTTCTGAAAGAGCCCTTGCTAGAACCAAAGAAAATTTTGCACGTATATCGCCTTTTAATTTCTTATCATAATTTGGAATTCTAACAGCCATAGTATGAAGTAAATGACGAGCTTGAATATCATTACCTTCTGCACCAGGATCCAGCAAACGCTTCACAAGCTCAGAAGCAACTAGTTCTGGATTCTGCATTGCTTCCCGTACCGATTTTTCAGTTTTCTCTTTGTTAATCTCACTGAGAATACCGCGATTAGCTGGTAATGGAAAAGAGTCAAGATATGGTTGTATGTCCATGATGTTGTAAAAAATAGTTTAAATATGCCAAGGTGAACGCATTGGAACATTCAGAAAACGATTGGCCTCTTCATCGCCAATGAACTGCTCTTTGTCAGGATCATATTGTAATTTGCGCCCAAGACGGATTGCTAAATTAGCAAGATGAAGAATACAGGCTGCGCGATGAGCGGCTTCAGGGTGACCTCCTGCTGGTTTTCTCTGTTTAACTGCTTCACCAAATGAAAGTAATGGTTCTGGATCAGGCATAGCTTTTATCTTTTCTTGATCTTTCTCAGAAAGTTGAGATAACGAAACCTGCTTTGACTTTTTCCTGTCATATCCAGGGCCCCACTCATTACTGTCCATAACAAATGTAAATCCGTCTGAGTATGTCAACTCAATCCATGCCCACATACCTGTCACATCTGGATGAGATGGTGGCGCAAAGGCTTCAATAGAAACAGGGCTTGTGTCATCTTTACCATAAATCCATTGCTGTGGATCAAAATGGTGTTGACCCATATCACACATGCCACCGCCTTCATAATCCCAGTAATTCCGATGAGTGCCTCCAACTCTAGGCGGCACATAAGGTTTGAATGGGCTAGGACCACAATAAAGATCCCAGTCAAGGTCCTCGGATGGAATCTGAGGTTTCAAACCTGGCTTCCCGCTCCAATTATGGAGTTTAAGGCCTCCTTTTTTAATATGAACTCCTGAATTTGGATTCAATAACCCACTGCGCATGATCTTATGTATAGTTCTACTTGTACTACTACGAAATGCCCCAAAACGACCAAATGTACCAATCTGAAAAATTCTTTTATATCTCTCAAAAGCTTTAACTACTGCTCGACCCTCCGCAATAAAACGCGTCATGGGCTTTTCACAAAGAACATCCTTCCCCGCTTCTGCTGCGGCGATAGAAATTAATGCGTGCCAATGAGGAGGCGTCGCAATAGCCACTAAATCAACATCAGGATTTTCCAATAATTTTCTAAAATCATTGTAAGTCTTAGCTTTCGGGTTTTTTCTTTTTACGTATCCATCAACACGAGATTTTTGAACATCACACGCTGCTACCAGCTTTGATGGCAAATCTTTTACCATACGTTCATAAGTTCCTGGTCCTCGTCCACCACAACCAATAAGGGCTGCACCGTAAGTCTCACTCGGCGGAGTATGCCCCTGACCACCAATCACGTGTCTTGGAACAATCTGGAAAGAAGCCGCACTTACAGCAGAAGTCTTGAGAAATTTTCTGCGATTACTTTTCATTCATAAATTTTTATCGGAAAAAATCCACTACTACAAGATAGAATCACAAACTTGATCGAACCGAATGAGCAAACTTTGAAGATTTCTCTTTATTGGTCAGCTCATAGTATGAAATCTTGTATCAAAAAATAGAGAGAAATTGATCTTATAGATATTACATATAGAGCTTTTTTTAATGACTTTACGAATAAAAGCCCAATAACTCTCCACAGTGTTATAATTAGAAGCTATTTAGAGATAGCTTGCAATAAAGTACGAAAATATGTAATTACAGAAAATCTTAAATAAGACCAGCTTTTTTGAGAGTCACGTAGGCTCCGTTTTTAGCAACTGTTTTAAGAGCCCTCGCTGTAAGTTTAACTCTAACGAATTTATTTAGCTCAGGAACCCAAATTCGCTTGTTTCTGAGGTTAGGTGAAACATCTCTCTTGACGACTTTAGTCACGTGTCTACCAATTCCACCTTTTTTCTTAGCTAATCCACTACGATGGATTTTACTTCCACGACGCACTCGTGCTCCTGTAATTTCGCAAACTTTAGCCATAATTCTTATCCAATCGTTATATTGAGGGGGGCGCCTAGAATAGATGAATTATGGCTATGGTCAAGGAATTTTGGTCATTTTGATGCTCCAAAACCTTGATTTAATAGACCTAACATATTAGGCATTTATCACAATGCATGAATTTGACTATCAAAATGGAAGATTATACTGCGAGGGAGTTGATCTCGCTGAACTCGCATCTATTCACGGCACACCACTATATGTCTATTCCGAAAAAACGATAAAAGACAATTTTAAGAGGTTAAGTTCTGCTCTATCAGATCTAGATCACAGAATCGCTTTTGCAGTTAAAGCTAATTCGAACTTATCTGTTTTAAAAATACTGAATGATGTCGGCGCAGATTTCGATATTGTTTCTGGCGGTGAATTATTCAGGGTACTAAAAGCAGGCGGTTCTGCAAATAAATGCACATTTGCTGGAGTTGGTAAGACAAGAGAAGAAATAGAGTACTCTCTAAAAGAGGGTATCTACTCATTTAATGTAGAAAGCGAAGCTGAACTAAGGTTCATTAATCAAATTGCTAAAGAGTGTAATAAAGTTGCTCCAGTAGCAGTTAGAGTTAATCCGAACGTTGATGCTAAAACTCATAAATACATATCGACAGGGAAAAGTGAAAATAAATTTGGAATCGACTTTGAATTTATAGAAAACCTTTATTCCAAAGCTTCTCAGGAATTTAAAAATGTTCAACTTAAAGGACTCCAAATGCATATTGGCTCCCAGCTGACTGAGGTTAAACCATTTTTAGAAGCAGTAGAAAAAGTTTCACCTTTGGTAGAAAAATTAAAAGTGACTCATGGAATTGAATTCTTTAGTATCGGTGGAGGTATAGGAATAATCTATGAAGACGCTCTAGCAAGCGGCAAAAAGGATTGGTGGGATAATAAAGATCCAAACAATAAGCCATTGACTGTTGAAGAATATGCAGAAAAGCTTATTCCTACACTAAAAGCTCTTGAAATAAAAATCTTACTAGAGCCAGGAAGGTACATGGTAGGCAATGCTGGTGCATTATTATCGCAAGTTTTATACAAGAAAATCGGAACAGCTAAAAACTTTGCAATAGTAGATGCCGGAATGGGCGACCTGATTAGGCCCGCATTATACCAAGGCCATCATGAAATAGTCCCTTTAATTCAAGATGCTAAAGACAATCAAGTCGTAGATATCGTTGGTCCCATATGTGAAAGTGGCGATTTTTTTGCACAAAATAGAGAACTTCCTCACCTCGAAGAAGGCGACCATATAGCTTTACTTAGCGCAGGAGCTTATGGATTCGTGATGGCATCAAATTACAACTCAAGATCATTTCCTGTGGAAATTCTCGTTTCCGGAAATGATCACCATGTAATTAGGAAAAGACAAAGCTATGATGATTTAATTAGAGGTGAAGAATTATAATAGGGCTTCGTTTGCTAACTAATAAGCTCATATGATTTCTAAACGTTCAATTAATGTCGTAGCACTCACTGCTACCTTAGCTCTCTTAGGGGGCAACGATTCAGAGGCCATATTTGGAAAGAAAAAAAATATTAGCTCTAAGAAGAGCAGCTCCGGTGAATATATTATTGTTAGTGGAGGCCCTGCTTTAAGGCAATGGGAAGACTTAAGAAAAAAGAAATATCAACACGATAGATGGTGGGGTAATTTTATTAGACCAGCAAGGGTTAGAATTCAAGAATTGAGAAAAGATTTTGGTGAAAATTATGAGATAACTTGGCTAGTCTATAAGCCGAGTTATGAGGCTCGTGCTTCAGAGGATAAAAACCCTCTAATCTCTTGGATAGAATCAGTAGAAAAGAAATACAATGTTAATTTATTATGGATAAAAAATGGTGGCGACATCATCAATCACATCAATGAAGGGAGAGATAGAAGAAAAAAGAAAATTGATGGATTCGAATATTACGGTCACTCAAACCGGCATGCTTTTTTAATTGAATACAGCAATGAAATTATCGGAGCTAGTACAGTATGTTTACATGAAAATGAATTAAGGAAAATCGATAGAAGGTCTTTTAATAAGAAAGCTAATTGTGTTAGCTACGGATGTAATACTGGTGAAAGCATGGCAAAAAAATGGAGGCAAGCCACTGGAGTTAAAATGAGAGCCGCTATTGGTAAAACTGATTACTCTAACCCTTTAAAACCTGTAATTGTTCCTCCAGGTTACTGGAACGACTCAAAGTTCAGATTAAAACCTTTAAGAAGGTAAAAAAACTCGCACCTTGGCAAAAAGATTCTATTATAGTGCGAAGAGGAATATTTCATAAAATACTTTCCACCAAAAAAGTGAAATTTCAGGATCTAAAATCATTATACGAACTGCCTTTTTTTGAGCTTCTCACCAAAGCTAGAGAGGTCCATGATCTAAATTGGCCTAAAAATGAAATTCAGCTATGCACTCTTCTATCCATTAAGACAGGAGGTTGTAGTGAGGATTGCTCTTATTGCGCCCAAAGCGCTCGATATAAGAGCGGTGTAGACGCTGAAAGACTAATGCCTAAATGCGACATACTCGATAGAGCTAAAGCAGCTAAGGAGAATGGTTCCACTCGTTTTTGTATGGGAGCAGCATGGAAAGGAGTTCGAAAAAATACGAAAAGATTTGATGAAGTTATAGAAATTGTTAAAAGCGTTTCTGAACTTGGTATGGAAGTATGCACAACTTTAGGTGAGCTTGGTCCAGAAGAAGCTAAAAGCCTCAAAGATGCAGGAGTCACCGCATACAACCATAACATTGACACTTCGCCTGAGCATTACCCAAATATTGTAAGTACTCATAAATTTGAGGACAGACTTAATACTATAAGGAACGTCCAAGATGCGGGCATGTCAGTTTGTTGTGGTGGCATTCTTGGGCTTGGAGAAACTGTGGATGACCGTCTCAAAATGTTGGAAATATTATCAAATTTCAATCCTGCTCCAGAAAGCATACCCATCAATAAGCTAATGCCAATGCCTGGGACCCCACTCGCGGGTGCAAATCCTGTAGATACATTTGATGTAGCTAGAACTATTGCTTGCGCTAGAATTTCAGTTCCTAATGCGAAAATTCGATTATCAGCTGGAAGAACCGCACTTAGTGAAGAGGCTCAAGCATTATGTTTCTTTGCAGGTGCTAATTCTATTTTCTACGGAGATAAGTTACTTACAGCAAACAATCCACAAACAACTCAGGACCTTAAATTACTTAAAAAATTAGGAATTTCGCCTCAATCACCAAATCCTGAAATGGAAGCTCCAGAAGCCAATTCTCAACTACCACTAGCTCCACAAAGCGCGTAAAAAATTTTCACTCTGAGTCATCACTTAAAGATGAAGGTTAATTTTCTGTTGATATTTTTTTTGTTGATTCATTCAACAAAAGCCGATGCACAAAATAATGATAATGTTCCTAGAACATATGCTCCCACCCAATCAAAAACCAAACAATCGCTTTATCCATGGCGTAGAAATATAACAGCAACAATCTTTTGGGTTGGTGAACGGCCAACTGCAAACAATCCCACGCATAATAGATCAAGTTCATGGGACCCTGATTGGATGAAAAACTTTGGAGGATTCGACGATCCAAATCCAGCAAATAGAACTCGAGATTACAGGCCAAAAAAATTCATACCAAAACTAAACCCTTTTTACGTTGCCTTGCCCTACAACGATAAAGTTAATTACAAGAAAACTAAAACAAGTGCAAAGAGAGTAATTCCATGGTTTACCAGAACATTCAAAAAAGAAGGGCAAAGCGTTTGTCATAACAGGTGGGTTGCAATTCATTACAAGGGTAAAATTTGTTGTGCGCAATGGGCTGATGTAGGACCATTTGAAACTGATGACTGGGCCTATGTATTTGGAAAATCTAGACCTAAAGCAAGAAAAAATAATGGAGCAGGAATAGATTTATCACCCGCTGTCAGAGATTATTTAGGAATCACTGGAGCAGATAATAAGTGTGATTGGAGATTTGCAGAGCTAAGCGAAATTCCCTATGGACCATGGAGAAAATTTGGTCAGAACAACTACTTTGCCAATACACCAAGATATGTCGACAAGACAAAAAAAAGGGAAATTGAGATATTAAAACGTGCCAGAGAAGCGTGGCTAAGGAGAAATCAAAGATAAAAAAACCCGGCCCCACATCTGGGACCGGGTTTTAGATTAATTGCGAATAATAATATTTTACTAGGCTGCAGGTGCAGGCCAATCGTTATGATATTCTTTGTTAACGTATTTATTCGCTTCGTCGTTATTTGTAACTTTAATTTTCTTGGAGTCCCATTTCAATTCGCCTTCACAACGAAGAGCAACATTACCAAGTAATACTGTCTCACTAAACGGGCTAGCATATCCAAAATTAGAACCAGGATAATCAATTGGTTTCTTGCCAGTTGCAGCCAAAACAAACTCTTTGTAGTGGCCTACTGATCTTTCAATAGTTTTCTTTGGCCTTCCAATTTCTCTCATCTTAGCCTCTGGAATAATTCTAGGGCTATCACCGTAGTCGCCAGCAGACATAATTGATGATTTATCACCAACAAATATACAACCAGTTCCTGGCAACTTACGTCCTAGTCCTAATGCCGCATCCGGCTTCTCACCACCATCATACCAATAGAAATCAAAAGCAGGTCTGCCATCTTTTGCAGGGAATTTCATTTTAACGACAGAACTTTTAGGAAAATTACCATCAATCATTTCTGACTTTTTAACACATTCTACACTGGTTGGAGCACCTGGATCCATGGCCCAGAAAAAAGCATCCATTGTGTGACAACCCATATCACCGAGAGCACCAGCACCGAATTGCCAGAAACCACGCCACTTAAATGGATAGATACCTTTTTTATAAAGCTGAGTCTTAGGAGCTGGACCAAGATATACATCCCAATCAATATTATCCGGAATTGGATCAGCTTTCTTTGGATTAGCTACAGGTTGTGGCCAAACAGGTCTGTTGGTCCAGCAGTGAACTTCAGAAATCTTACCAAGTGCACCCTGCTGAATCCACTCAACCATTAGACGATTACCTTCGTTTGAGTGGCCTTGATTACCCATTTGAGTAGCCAGCTTATACTTATCGCGAGCAATTCCGAGCTGGCGAGCTTCCCAAACAGTATGAGTAAGAGGCTTTTCACAATATACGTGCTTTCCAAGCTTCATAGCCATAATAGCAGCCGGATAATGATGATGATCAGGAGTTGCGATTGAAACAGCATCGTAATTGTCTTTTTCCTTCTCAAGCATTTCACGATAATCGCGATATCCTTTAGCTTTTGGCCACTTACTTTTCGCTGAGCCCCACTTTGACTCATCAACATCACAGTAAGTGTTGCATATGCAACCTTCTCCAGCAGCCATGTTGACATGTGCACCAGCGCGGCCACCTGTACCAACGTGAGCAATTCTAAGTTTTTGACCATGATGGTCAGCGACGAGGATATTTGGAGCCATCATTGCACCACCACTTAAAGCACTGGATGTTTTGATGAAATTCCTCCTTGATAGGGGTTTTGTTTTATTACTCATGATCAATAGTTTTTCGTTATGAATTTATGTAAAAGTCTTCTATAAATATTATTATTAAAGTTAAAAATTAGATCGATTTTATCTTGATGTTTCTGTATGCCACTGGCCCATGGTCACCTTGGAACATAATAGGACCTTTTGCAGCTTCTTTTCCTGTTACCCCACTTGGAGTTGGCCCCTTCATTTCAACGTTTTCGTGCAAAATTTGCCCATTAAGCTCAACCTTAATAAACTTAGCATTGCTTACTTTCTTCCCACTTCCATCATATCCTGGGGCCTGAAAATCAATAACATATTTCTGCCACTCTCCAGGCTTCTTGCATGCATTCACTTTTGGTGGTTGAGCACCATAGATAGCACCCATGTCACCTCCTCCAAGCTTAGCTTTTCCATAACTATCTAAAACTTGAACCTCATATTCACCCATTACATAAATACCTGAATTTGCTCCTTTGGGAACCATAACTTCCAATTCAATACGAAACTTTCCTCCCCACTTCTTAGAAGAATAAATATCCCAACTCTGACCATGCCCAGAAACTTTATTAATCATTGCTCCATGACCTTCTCCAGCATTTAATGTTTTTGGATTCTCTTTGGATTGAGTTGGAATACCCACTACCCAAGAATCCTTACCTTTTGCTTTCTTTTTTGTAGACCAACCTTTGAGATCTTTTCCATTAAATGGAGAACCAGCATGATGATCAGCAAAGACGAAGCTTGAAGTCATCATCATTATTGTGAGTAGTGTAGAGAATTTCATTATCATTGATAGTTAAATGCTTAATTATGGGGATATCTCAACGAGAGGTGACAATTGTCTAGAATTTTATATGAAATGGTCAAGCCTCAATTATCAATCAAACGACTTAATTTTAGATAAAATCATACTTATTCGTAAGATCTATATCAATTAATCACTGATACCTTAGATATTATTCGTTTTCAGCCAAGTACCTCTCAGCTTCTAGGGCAGCTTTGCAACCATCACCAGCTGCAGTGATAGCCTGCCTATAAACATGATCTGCAACATCACCAGCTGCAAAAAGGCCTTCGACATTTGTTTTTGTACAGCCAGGAACTTGGATAATATAACCATTCTCATCAGTATCAACCAACCCTTGGAGAAATTGTGCATTAGGAACATGACCAATTGCCACAAACACACACTTTAAATCTAATTCTTTTTCCTCATTAGTTTTTACATCAAGAACCTTCACTGATCTCATTTCACCATCATCATCAGTTAGGTATTCGGTAACCTGACTATTCCAAACCGGTTCAATTTTTTCATTATCGAGCGCTCTTTCAGCCATTATCTTAGAAGCTCTGAGTTCATCACGACGATGAATTAAGTAAACTTTGGATGCAAAACGCGTCAAGAAAGTTGCCTCCTCACATGCTGAGTCTCCACCACCAATTACAGCCACAGGAACATCTCTGTAAAAAGCTCCATCACAAGTAGCACAAGAAGTCAGCCCATGACCTATCAATTTTTCTTCACCTTCAAGGCCCAAGTGCCTTGGAGCTGCTCCAGTAGCGACTATCACAGTTTCAGACTCATATTCCTGATCACCGCAAATAACTGAAAAACTCTGGTCATTTTTCTTTACTGAATCAACTTTTTTATATTCGATTCTAGCGCCAAACTTTGTTGCCTGTTCCTGCATTTTCATCATCAGTTCTGGCCCCATAACACCTTCAGGAAAACCTGGATAATTTTCAACTTCAGTCGTTGTCGTCAACTGGCCTCCTGGTTGATCACCTGCCAAAACCAGCGGCGAAAGGTTAGCTCTTCCTGTATATATTGCTGAAGTCCACCCAGCACAACCAGTTCCAATAATTATAACTTTTTCCATTCTACATGATTATGACTATAATATTGCCAAGGTCAAATCTGACTTCAATTTCTATTACGAAGCAAATATTTCAGCAATAGATTCAAACGATAAGAAATTTGATACCAAGGGCTGAGAATAATCTTCACGAGACTGCTGCCAAGTTGCCAGAATTCCATCATTCGTTACGATTGTTGACACATAACGGCTACATCCAGTTCCTTGAGGGGATATAAACATCGGAAAATCATCAGAAAACCTCATAATTTCCGGAAATTGAGAATCATACCCGATTCCCATACCTCCGATCTCTTCACATGAGAAACCACGAGGCCTTTTAATGCCAGCAAGGTTCTCATCCAATGACCTTAGGCATTCAGCGCCATCATAGAAATATAATGACATGGGCATCTCATCCTCTAAAAGACCAACTCTAGGAATTTTTAATCGGTCTGTTATTCGGGTGCATGCAACATCCCACGAACGACCTCGTTCGATAGCATTAAAGGATTTAATACTGAATTTCTCTTCGCCTAGACCTCTAATAGCAAGACCAGTATTTGAGCTCGCCCAAGTAAAAGGGTGACTACAGAAAAATAGCCCCACTCCTCCTCCTTCCTCGCTTAAGTTAAAAGAAACTGGATCCTTAAGGTGCAATGACCCAAGATCTTCAGTTCTTAAAACTCTTTCAATACTTTCAGCATTAAGCTGATCAACTGTAGGAGCTGTAATTAAATCAATATCCCAAACACCAGTTCCCTTTTTCTGAAAACTAATCACATCCTTTGGGTAAGAACGGTTTTTCTCGGTAGATATGTACAGCTCTACTCCCGAATTATTAATTAATAACGAAGACCCTTCTATAGAAACAACCTCCTCATTATCATGCTCTAAATCGGATTTAGAAAAGGACTTAACCTTTTCCCATGGACCACATATAGAGGAAGATGAAAATATAGCCAACTCTAAGCCCCTCTCTCCTGCCCCAATCCCTGTTCTCGAATCTCCGTCATTACGATATCGGCCACAAAGCCAAAACATACCATCATGGTGAATTATATTTCCACCACCAAACCAAAAACCTTTTGCATTACTCTTCGGCTCAATGATGACTTGAGCTTTCTCCTGATCAATTAACGAATGAGCAAATTCTTGCAGACGCCCTCTAATTTGATTAGTCATAAAAAAGATTATTGCTTCATATCCATTAATCGGCTCACTGTTGGTATAATCATATTAAGCTCTTTAACAACAGTAAAATAATCTGAATATCCTTTTTCTTTCAGTAAATTTATTAATGGACCCCAAAAATTTTTGCCCGACCTGTCAATTCTATCATAAACAACTATCGGCTTTCCTTTCATAAGAGAGTCTCCCATTTCCAATAATAATAATAAGGCTAGAAATTCTTGTACCGTACCCGCTCCACCAGGAAAAATCACGAAAGCATCAGATCTCTCGATCATAATTTCCATACGAGTGTAAATATCAGGACGAAGCCAAAAACTAGATAGACCTTCAGGTAAACCTTCCAGCTTAATAATGTGAGGAACATTTGATCCTCCCGTCCATCCATTAGCCTCAACTGCTCCCTTAACTACAGATCCCATAATCCCAGTTCTCCCAGCTCCTGAAACGCAACCAAATCCTTCATCAGCCATGCTTCTTCCTAAATCGTATCCTTCATTAATATAATCCTTGTCTTCAATACTAGCAGAGCAAAAAACACAGATATTACCAACCTGCCCATCAACTGGTGGAGCCTCGTAAGAATAAATATCGTCAACATTTTCATCAATTGGATGATGTATGGGATCAGGAAATCGATCTGATTTAATTCCCTTTAGAGCACCAATCACTTCTTCTGGCTCATTCACTGAAATGATATAATCCCTAAATTCTTGTTTAATTGTTCCAAGTGAATTTAAGTGATCCAGAACATCAAAAAATGACTCCCAAGATTGATCTCCGTTCAGAACCACCATTCCCTTAGCGTCTAATTTTTCATCTAAAGTTTGATACCCAACAAATATCGAAACAGCCTTAAATAATTCTTCTAAAGTTGAACCTTGCGTAAAAACAAAAGCATCTGACTCTATAATTTGATCCTGAATAGTAGATAAAGTAACAGCTTTATCTCCATTAGAATTACTAATGTCCCAGCCAGAAGAAAAAAGTAAGTAAAGGAGCAACGCTCGCGATTCTCTTGATGGATCATTCTCACCAGTCACTCGACCTGAAAGTAATACTTTAGGCATATAAAAATTGTGAAATTAAAGACAAATTGTCTATTTATTATAGATGTTCTCAACTTCCTGCATTCCTGTTAAGGAAGTTGATATCAATAAATTCCACAATTGGAATACTTCAAGCCATTCAAATAAAATATTTTATTTGAATATCAAAATGTGCCACCGGCTAACATCGGTGAGATATTTAATCTTTAGATTGATGAATAAATTACTCAGCTGGCGCTGGTGCAGTCTCAGCTGGCGCAGTCTCAGCTGGTGCAGTCTCAGCTTCCTCTAAAGCATTTTGTAAATTTGCCTCAAAATTTTCGAGATTTGCTTCAAAATTTTCAAGCCCTCCAGATGCTTCGATGGCACCTGCCCCACCTGCGACTAAAGCAATAACTAGGCATACGATAACACCAACAATTGCAATCAAGGTCACTTTACCTCCAGGTTGAGCTTCATCTTTCCAAAATTTAAACATAAAGACAAGAGAAGCGAATGGTACTAATAGATTACAAACTCCCCAAGTAGTATCCTTTTTGAAACCATGGCAAATTAACATAATTTGACCAACTAGAAGCATTATATAAAAAACGACTATAAGAAAAGCAGCGATGCCAGCTATAAATAACATGATGATAAATATTGTTTAGAGATTATAAATTTATAAGGTTAAGAAGCATTATTATTTTTAGAATTAATGAAATAAGGTAAATTCACACTGTTGAACCAATAATCCCGGTTAACGCAATAGTGGCAATTAAGCCGATTAAACTGATTAATGTTATTTTTCTCTCTGGCTCTGCCTCATCAGGATATTTAAACATGAAAACAATCGCACCAAATGGGACCAACAAATTAATTACTCCCCAGGTGGTGTCTTTCTTAAATCCATGAACTATTAGCAATATAGACCCTACGACCAATCCTATACTACAAGCAGCTGTTATTAAAGTGAAGGCTATCGCTATTATTGCTTCCATAATTAAAGTTAATGTTAGTGTTAATTAACTAACATTAACTTTAAATTAATGTTAGTCTATTATAAAATTTAAATAATTTTATAACTATTTATAAATTTATAGAAAAACACTGATATAACAGTGTTAAAAAATATAATCCTAATTTTTTTTATGTATTTCAGTTTTTAAGCCACTTCTTCTGCTTCCTCTACAGGATCTAGCTCAACCTTAAGATTATCTATGATAAAATTTTGGCGGTCAGGTGTATTTTTGCCCATATAAAACTGAAGCATTTCAGATTCCGACTTATTCCTATCAAGAATTACCGGATCTAATCTTATCCCGTCCCCAATAAATTCTTTAAACTCATTAGGTGAAATTTCTCCAAGTCCTTTGAACCTAGTAATTTCAGCTGCTTTCCCACAAACCTCTATCGCATCCAAACGCTCCTGATTATTATAGCAATAGAATTGTTTTTGTTTATTACGAACTCTAAAAAGTGGAGTTTCGAGAATATATAAATGACCTTCGCGAATCATTTCAGGAAAGAACTGCAGAAAGAATGTGATTAACAAAAGTCTGATATGCATTCCATCAACATCAGCATCAGTTGCAAGAACAACATTATTATACCTCAACTGCTCGATCCCATCTTCGATATTCAAAGCATGCTGAAGTAAATTAAATTCCTCATTTTCATAAACAACTTTTTTAGATAAACCGAAAGTGTTAAGCGGTTTTCCTCTTAAAGAAAAAACAGCCTGAGTGTCAACATCCCTCGCCGTCGTTATTGAGCCACTTGCGCTATCACCCTCAGTAATAAATAGGGTACTTTCATTCGCCAATTTATTTCTATCTCCATAATGAATTCTGCAGTCTCTTAATTTTTTATTATGGATCTTTGCTTTTTTGGCACGGTCTTTTGCAATCTTACGAATACCTTTTAAGTCTTTCCTTTCTTTCTCTGCCCTTTGAATCTTCTCCAGCATTGCCTTAGAAGCTTCAGGATTCCTGTGAAGGTAATTGTCTAATTGATCTTGGACAAAACCCACAATCCAACTCCGAATGGGCTTACCATCTTTAGGTGCAGTATGAGTAGATCCCAACTTAGTCTTTGTTTGTGATTCAAAAACTGGCTCTTGAACTTTCACACTGATAGCCCCAACAACAGATTGACGAACGTCAGCAGGATCAAATTGTTTTTTAAAATGATCCCTAACTGTTTTAACTACAGCCTCTCTGAAGGCAGCTTGATGAGTACCTCCTTGGGTCGTGTGCTGACCATTAACAAAAGAATAGTATTCTTCTCCGTATTGGCTTGCTGAATGAGTAAGAGCAACCTCTATATCTTGTCCAATCAGATGCGCCACTGGATAAATAGGCTCCTCCGTGATATTTTTTTCTAATAATTCTTTGAGTCCTTCCTTTGCTTTATATTTCTTACCATTGAATTTAAGAGTTAATCCAGAATTAAGATAAGCATAATTCCAAAGCATGTTGTCTATGAATTCTTCCCTCCATTTAAAATCATTAAAAATTGATTCGTCTGGTATAAAACTTAAAAAAGTACCATCAGCAGCTTTCGAACTTTTAGCCCGCTGCATTTCATTTATTACCTCAGCTTGAGAAAAAGAGATCGATTTTGTTTTCCCTTCACGAAAAGCTTGTATCTCAAAATTTTCAGATAAAGCATTCACCGCCTTTATTCCGACCCCATTCAAACCAACAGATTTTTGGAAAGCCTCTGAATCATACTTTGCACCAGTATTTATTTTAGCCGCACAATCCATTAGTTTACCTAATGGGATCCCTCTTCCATAGTCTCGAACAGATATGGATTCACCATCCAACTTCACATCAATAATCTTGCCATGGCCCATAACAAACTCATCAATACAATTATCAATAACTTCTTTAAGAAGCACATAAATACCATCATCAGGCGCCGAACCGTCACCCCTCTTTCCTATATACATTCCAGGCCTTAGCCTTATGTGTTCACGCCATTCCAGCGTTTTGATATCTTCCTCAGTGTATTTAGCTTTCGGCATTTTATTCCGTTAAATATATTATATTTAAGATTGGTTAACTAATAGCACGAAATGAACCCATCATCAAAAAGCCAATCGTAATTCAAAAAAAACACCAATCTTAGCGACAAAAAAAACCAATTAAACAGTCTAAAAGTGCATTAATTAGTAATTTTTTTATTAAAGAAATATCGACAACCTTTACAGAATCAAATTCTCAGTAAAATTATCAATATGGAGAATAATCCGGAATCTAAACCCTATAATCCTCAAAGAAAAAGTAGCCTCATTACATTCATTCTACTAGGTGCCGTGGTATACATGGCAACCATTCAAGTTAAAGCATGGTGGAGCGATCAGGCAGCAGCCTCAATTACGCCAAGAACAGTAACTCCAAGAGATGACCTCGGTGAAGGTGAAAAGGCTACAATAAAACTCTTTGAGGAAACTTCGCCGAGTGTTGTTTTCATCACGACAATTAATTTAAGAAGAGATTTTTTTAGCACCAATATTTATAAAATTCCCGCAGGTACTGGTTCTGGTTTTATATGGGATTCAGCTGGACATATTGTAACAAACTACCATGTAATCAAAGGCGCTGACGAAGCAAAAATCACTTTATGGGATCAATCCACATGGGATGCTAAACTTGTAGGCGCAGAACCAGATAAAGATCTAGCAGTGCTTAAAATTAAAGCACCTGACAAACGACTAAAACCTATCAAAATTGGAGAATCAAAAAACTTATTAGTTGGTCAAAATGCTTATGCCATTGGTAACCCTTTTGGTTTTGACCAAACCCTAACCACAGGAATCATAAGTGCATTGGGAAGAGAAATTGAATCCATTACAAGACGCCCTATAACTGGAGTCATTCAAACAAATGCTGCGATTAATCCAGGTAATTCAGGTGGCCCGCTTCTTGATAGTGCAAATCGATTAATAGGCATCAATACGGCCATATACTCTCCAACTGGATCTTACGCCGGAATAGGTTTTGCTGTTCCTGTTGATACAGTTAACCGCATAGTTCCACAGCTGATTGAATTTGGTAAAGTCATTAAACCCGGACTTGGAATTAACATCGCACCAGACTCTTTTGTTACTAATCGCCTTAATACTACTGGAGTATTAATACTTAATACGGTTCCAGGTGGAGGCGCACAAAAAGCAGGGTTAAAAGCAACGACCCAGTCAGCAAACGGAAGGATATCTATGGGTGATATCATTAAAGAAATTGAAGGAAAAACAGTTATAGATTCATCAGATTTATTCAGAATTCTTGACTCAAAAGTAGTCGGTGACAAAGTAAAAGTTACCGTAGAAAGAGGTGGAGAATCAAAAAAAACCGAAGTCACACTCGGCGCGCTAAAAGAATAGCACTAAGCAATTTAATTAAGTGTTCGAAACCCATGCTCTTCCCCTAAATTCAAGCAATCACCAATCAGCATTACACCACCTGAAGTAGTAGGATCCAAAAGGCAGCTCGCTGCGCTACAAACTCCATAACGAATACATTCATTGAGGGTTTCTGATTTATCCATTGCCATAATAAATCCAGCCGCAAAGGCATCACCAGCTCCAGCAGCACCTTTTATCATCTCTTTGGGTAATTTGACAGATCCACCAAAAGCTGTGTCACCTGATGAAGAAACTGCAACAGCTCCAGAAGATGAATGCAATACAACAGAATGCCTAACACCCATATCCAAAACATTTCGAGCAGCATTGAGCAAAGATCTTAAATCACTATCTTTGACCTCTGAAGCCAAAAGAGATCCTGCTTCAAATTCATTTAGAAAAAGTACATCAATTTCAGGCAACGATGGTAAAATCACGCTTTGATAATCACCCAATTGGGCACTAACCAAATCTACTATATTAATAAAGCCCGAATTTGAGGCTTTAGATAAAAGTTCACTAGCTCCAGTTCTTCCATTCTCCCGAACTTTATCCAAAGATTCTAACAGAAGCAGATAACCTAAATAAAAATACTTATTATCTCCAACTGAAAGATTTACACTCTTTTCATCAAATAATGAGTTAGCCCCTTCGTGGTGAAAGAAAGTTCTCCTACCCGTAGACAAAACTGACATAGCGTCAGTATAGGAGGTACTTGCTAAATTGGTTTTGATCAATCCAGATGCATCAATTCCACTATCCAAACAATCCTTAATTATCCAATTACCATCATCGTCATCCCCCACCAAACCGGAGGCTCTTAATGGAAAGTCTACCCCTAAACTGACAAAATCTTTTAGTAAATTGTATGGCCCCCCGCCATTAGATTTTGAGTGTTCAAGAATAAATGAGAGCGCATCTTGATCTGGATAAGTATCAATGACTTTAACATGATCCACTATCCAATTTCCAGCAGCAAGAATACCTCTTCGCTCAACTTGACTTTCTGTATTCATGCTGATCTTTAGATTAATCTATAACCGTATCATTTATAGTTTATTGATATAGATTGATTACTTTTTTGAGATTCGATAGCAGCGCTGAATAATTGATGACTAAAAACTGCCTCATTCGGAGTAACACATCCAAAATGTTCACCTAGAACTCCTTCACGTTCCGCAAAAAAAGCTGCCCACATCTGCATTAACACATCAGGAAATCCCGGTTCAAATATTCCTCCTGTTATCGTTTTAAAGCTTGTATCAAATCCAATATCAATACGGCTCCACTTTTGCTCAGACTCACGAGAAAACGTCCAAAAAGTTCTAGGATTTTTGGTGCTAAATTTTGCTCCACCTTCAGTACCAATAACTTCAATAAACCAGGTGTCCGTTTCCCCAGGTGCCAATCTTTTCATTTCTAACCTCATGGGAACGTCTCCTGAACCTTCTATTTTTACCCAAGTATGCAGCATTGCATTGTCCCAAGTATCACAAATTCCTCCAGGTCTTTCGGAGTATCCCTTCTGCAATTGAGCATACACAGAATTTGGTTTCCATCCTAATCGAAAAGGAACATGACAAACATGCATTCCTAAATCACCTAAAACACCAATTTCCCCACAAGTTGCTGATTGCCTTTTCCAATTAGCCGGTTTATTCGGGTCCAGATCACTACTGTGATGAAATCCTGATCTTACCTCCAGTATTCTTCCAAACTCTCCAGACAAGGCAGCCTTATAAACTCTTAAGGCTCCGGGAAAATAAGGGAATTCAGAACTGCATCGTACAAACCTTCCAGAATCTGTTATCTTATGTAAAACTCTTTCCGCAGACCCAAGATCAATACCGAATGGTTTTTCCGCCAGAAGATCCTTTCCTGAATCCAAAACATCAGTATAAATTTTTTCGTGTAAATTATGTGGAACAGCCACATAAACAACGTCAACACCTGAATTTTCAAGTAATTCTCTATAGTCTTGGGTCAGAGTAGTGCACCCTGGTACAGATTTAAACCAATCTAGCGCATCAGTATTCAGGTCTGCTACACCTACTAGGACGGGATTCACAGAGCTATCCTCAAGAGCAAACCATCTACCAAAGGCACTTGCGACCTCCCTTCCCATGAGGCCACCGCCAATGACTCCAACATTGATTTTTTTACTCATTGATTAATTTATTTTATCAAGTCCATCGCCTCTTCCGCACTTAAACCATCATGAACGACAGACATGAGAGCTTTAGTAATTCCTGCAGGGTTTTCATGTTGGATTACATTTCTGCCATACACAATACCTGAAACTCCTTGCGCAATGATGCTTTCTGTACGCTTTAAAATTTCTTCGTCAGAAACCTTGCCTCCACCTCTTACGAGTACTGGGATCTGACCCGAAACTTCAACTACTCGATGATATTCTGAAACATCATCAGTTGGGTCAGCCTTAATTATATCAGCTCCAAGCTCCACAGCCTGTCTCACTAACGGCATAATTTGTTTTTCGTCACCATTAACAGTATAACCTCCAGATTCTTGGTTCTCTTTGAAAACTAATGGTTCTACCATCATCGGCATTCCATAAAGGTCACACTCTGGCTTTAATTGCAAAATATTATCAATGCACTGAGCATGAACTTCCGGCGCTCCTGGTATCTCGAATAAATTTACACATATACAAGCTGCATCGAGTTGAACGGCTTGAAGAGCCGCATCGCCTATCACACTACTGAACGGGGAATCCGGTAACTCCTTGCCATAAATATTTGCAACATCCACCCGTAAAACCAATGAAGGCTTTTCTTTACCAGAAACAGCTTGTAAATGTTTGGCCTGACCTATCGTCAATTGAACGGCATCGGGACCAGCATTAACAACAGTAGATATCGCTGCTGAAGCATCTTCAATACTTCCAAGAAATCCATATTGATTAAAAAAACCATGATCAATTGCTACATCAAAGCACCGACCAGACTTAGAATTAAATAGTCGTTTCAGTCTATATTCTTTCATTTTATTTTAGTTAAAACATCTTAACCCCAAACCTGATTATTTCACAAGCTACCTCTTTGAGGATATTAAAACATAAAAAAACCCCAACCCTTTATGGGGTTGGGGTTTTTTTATACTTATATTAAATAAGAAAAATTAAACTGGCAACGACCTACTCTCACGTAGCCTTTCGCTACACTACCATCGGCGCTGCAATGTTTCACTTCCGTGTTCGGGATGGGAACGGGTGGTTCCATTACGCTATGGTCACCAGAATCCACAATTCAAAATAACCTTAAATTTTAGTTAGTTGAATGGTGACCTCTAGTAACCAGAAATTTAGTTCTGGCACTTATCAAAGAGATTAAATTGTCAAAGATCAATCAGCGGGATTAGTAATCCAATTCGCTGACATCTGTATACTGGTAGAATTTTCCGAAAGTTTATATCCAAAACCCTTTGCCAAACGGCACGGGTCAATTCACAAATTTGTGAAAACGGAGGATAGTGAAACAAGTCGAACGGATTATTAGTACTGCTAAGCTAAAGATGTTAACCATCATTACACAAGCAGCCTATCAACGTGGTAGTCTTCCACGATCCTTCAGGGAAAATTTATCTTGGGAATAGCTTGGCGCTTAGATGCTTTCAGCGCTTATCTGTTCCGAGCTTAGCTACCCGGCTATGCCGCTGACGCGACAACCGGAGCACCAGAGGCTCGTCAAACTCGGTCCTCTCGTACTAGAGTTTGAACCCCTCAATTTTCCTACGCCCACAGAGGATAGAGGACCGAACTGTCTCGCGACGTTCTGAACCCAGCTCGCGTGCCACTTTAATCGGCGAACAGCCGAACCCTTGGGACCTTCTCCAGCCCCAGGATGTGACGAGCCGACATCGAGGTGCCAAACCGCGCCGTCGATATGAACTCTTGGGCGCGATCAGCCTGTTATCCCTAAGGTACCTTTTGTCCGATGAGCGACGGCGATTCCATATTCCACCGCCGGATCACTTTGGCCGACTTTCGTCTCTGCTCGACTTGTAAGTCTCGCAGTTAGGCAGGCTTATGCCAATGCACTCGAAACGCGATTGCCAACCGCGCTGAGCCTACCTTCGCGCTCCTCCGTTACTCTTTAGGAGGAGACCGCCCCAGTCAAACTGACCGGCTGCCATGGTCCCTCTGCCTGATAAAGGCTAGAGGTTAGATTTCCCAATGCTAAAGGGTGGTATCTCACTGTTGGCTCCCCATTCCCCTAGAGGAATGGTTCAAAGCCTCCCACTTATGCTGAGCATTAAAATCGAGAAACCAGTGACAGCGTACAGTTAAGGTCTATAGGGTCTTTCCGTCCTTCTGCGGGTACGCGGCATCTTCACCGCGGATACAATTTCACTGAGCTCCCTGTTGAGACAGCGCCCATCTCGTTGCACGATTCGTGCAGGTCGGAACTTACCCGACAAGGAATTTCGCTACCTTAGGACCGTTATAGTTACGGCCGACATTCACCAGGACTTAGGATCAGAGCTTCGCCCGAAGGCTAACACCTCCCCTTAATCTTTTGGCATTGGTCACGTGTCACATCCTATACTTCCACTTGCGTGTTCGCAGAATGCTGTGTTTTTGCTAAACAGTCGGATGGGCCCTTTCACTGCGCCCGGGACAAGTCCCGGGACCCCTTCTCCCGAAGTTACGGGGCTAAATTGCCGAGTTCCTTAACAGGGTTTCACTCTTGCGCCTTAGTATATTCTACCCACCCACCTGTGTCGGTTTACGGTACGGGCTCCATAGCATACACTAGAACTTTTCTTGGCGGTCGTTTCGAAAAACCAATCAGCCCGAAGGCCTCAAGCAACTAATTCGTCAGTTGTTATTTCTCCACTCCCGCGTCCTTCTAGTTTAAGTTTTCGGAGGTACTGGAATATTAACCAGTTTTCCATCGCCTACGCCCATCGGCCTCGGCTTAGGTCCCGACTAACCCTGGGATGACCAGCATGGCCCAGGAAACCTCGGGTTTACGGCGGCCGGGGATCTCACCCGGCTTATCGTTACTCATGTCTACATACTCACTTCTCAACGCTCCACCATCAGTCGCCTTAAGGCTTCAAGGTGTTGAGAACGCTCCTCTACCACGCACAGTAAACTGTGCATCCAGAGCTTCGGTATAGTGCTTATCGCCAATCATTTTCGGCGCAGGATCTCTCGATGAGTCAGCTGTTACGCTTTGTTTAAATGGTGGCTGCTTCTAAGCCAACATCCTCACTGTCTATGAAATCCCACCTCCTTTCCACTGAGCACTATTTAGGCACCTTAGCTGCTGATCTGGGCTGTTTCCCTTTCGACTACGAAGCTTATCCCCCGCAGTCTCACTGCCGCGTTCCACCCCCCGGTATTCGGAGTTTAGTTGAGTTTGGTACCCGGGTATGGGCCCTAGCTCATTCAGTGCTCTACCCCCGAGGGTAAGCACGCGACGCTGCACCTAAATGCATTTCGAGGAGAACCAGCTATCACGGGGTTTGATTAGCCTTTCACTCCGACCCACAGCTCATCCGAACAGTTTTCAACCTGTACCGGTTCGGTCCTCCACAACGTTTTACCGTTGCTTCAACCTGGCCATGGGTAGGTCACCTCCGTTTCGGGTCTAGCGCCTGCGACTATGGTCGCCCTATTCGGACTCGCTTTCGCTACGCCTACGCACCAAAAGCGCTTAAGCTTGCCACAGACACTAACTCGTAGACTCATTAAGCAAAAGGCACGCGGTCACCTCCGAAGAGGCTCCCACTCCTTGTAGGCACACGGTTTCAGGTACTATTTCACTCCCCTCAAAGGGGTACTTTTCACCTTTCCCTCACGGTACTAGTTCACTATCGGTCGCCAGTTAGTATTTAGCCTTACGCCATGGTCGGCGCAGATTCATACGGAGTTTCACGTGTTCCGTATTACTCAGGGACATCCTAGGCTCCATCCAGTTTTCGTCTACAGGCCTTTCACCTTCTATGGAAGCGTTTTCCATCGCTTTCAACTAACTTTCAGGATACCACATCGGAGCCCTACAACCCCAGGAGCAAAGCCCCTGGTTTGGGCTGATCCGCTTTCGCTCGCCACTACTTACGGAATCGCATTCGCTTTCTTTTCCTCCGGTTACTGAGATGTTTCACTTCACCGGGTTCGCGTATCCTCCCCTATATATTCAGGGAGGAACGTATTCCTATTAAGGAATACAGGTTACCCCATTCGGAAATCCCCGGGTCATCGCTTGAGTGCAGCTATCCGAGGCTTATCGCAGCTTAAACACGTCCTTCATCGCCTACTGGCACCAAGGCATTCACCGTGTGCCCTTAGTAACTTGTTTCTCGATCCGATTGTCAGTTCTGTTCAAAGAACAAAACCGACGAAACTGATCTCGAAGCCGTTTTCACTAAAGTTTTGCAAGATTGAACCCGGCCAAGTTCGGCCAGAGCTCTATCAATAAAATTGCAGATTGTTCTACCCAGTATACAGATATCAAAGAACAGGAAAACCCATAAAGAAAAAAGACCAACGACGCGCTAAACTTGGTTAGATAATGGTGGGTCTGACAGGACTCGAACCTGTGACCCCCGCCTTATCAAGGCGGTGCTCTAACCAGCTGAGCTACAGACCCCGCTAAATTTAAGGGCAATGTGGCCCACCAAAAAATATGGTGGAGGCATGCGGATTCGAACCGCAGACCCTCTGCTTGCAAAGCAGATGCTCTACCAACTGAGCTATGCCCCCGTTAAATTTTTGTCAGGAATAAACCTGAAACACGGGAAGTTGGGAGAAAAATGAAAAAACTAATTAGTACGTTGCGAACTTCATTAAAGTAATTGTGATACGATTGTGGTTAGAATTAACTAACCTATTCAAGCTTTGAGCTCGAGGTCACTGAGGCTTTCACCTTCAGTAATCACCTTTGCGTATGATTTCATATTGAAACCAAGACCCTTAATGGGTGCTTTAGGTATCGACCTGTTCGCTTTTACATTCTTTTCAAATTGTGTGTCTAATAAAATTAGACGAAAAAAAGTGATTCGTTGTGAGTTAGAATCGGCGAATTGCTCCTTAGAAAGGAGGTGTTCCAGCCGCAGGTTCCCCTACGGCTACCTTGTTACGACTTCATCCCAGTTACCACCTACACCTTAGGACCTTCTTAGTGAAGGTACTTCGGGTGCGAGCGGCTTCCATGATGTGACGGGCGGTGTGTACAAGACCCGGGAACGTATTCACGGCACCGTAGCTGATGTGCCATTACTAGCGATTCCAGCTTCATGTGGGCGAGTTGCAGCCCACAATCCGAACTGAGCTCAGTTTTCAGGATTTCCTCCACCTTGCGGTATCGGTTCACATTGTACTGAGCATTGTAGTACGTGTGCAGCCCTAGGCGTAAGGGCCATACTGACTTGACGTCGTCCCCACCTTCCTCCTGTTTAATACAGGCAGTCTGACTAGAGTCCCCAACATTACTTGCTGGCAACTAATCATAGGGGTTGCGCTCGTTGCGGGACTTAACCCAACATCTCACGACACGAGCTGACGACAGCCATGCAGCACCTGTGCAAGTCCAGCCGAACTGACGATCTGCTTTCACAGAACTACGACAAGCATGTCAAGCCTAGGTAAGGTTCTTCGCGTTGCATCGAATTAAGCCACATACTCCACCGCTTGTGCGGGTCCCCGTCAATTTCTTTGAGTTTTAGCCTTGCGGCCGTACTCCCCAGGCGGTGCGTTTAACGCGTTAGCTTCGGCACGGACGGGGTCGAACCCGCCCACACCAAACGCACACCGTTTACTGCTAGGACTACAGGGGTATCTAATCCCTTTCGCTACCCTAGCCTTCGTGCCTCAGCGTCAGTTAGTGTCCAGAGTCTCGCCTTCGCCACTAGTGTTCCTCACGATATCTACGCATTTCACTGCTACACCGTGAATTCCAGACTCCCCTCCACTACTCTAGATTGGCAGTATCGGATGCAGTTCCGAGGTTGAGCCCCGGGATTTCACATCTGACTTACCATTCCGCCTACGCACGCTTTACGCCCAGTAATTCCGAACAACGCTTGGGACCTTCGTATTACCGCGGCTGCTGGCACGAAGTTAGCCGTCCCTTCCTCTTGAGATACTATCAGGACCCAACGTTATTAACGTTAAGTCTTTACTCTCTCATGACAGGAGTTTACAACCCTAGGGCTGTCATCCTCCACGCGGCGTCGCACCATCAGGCTTTCGCCCATTGTGAATGATTCTCGACTGCTGCCACCCGTAGGTGTCTGGACCGTGTCTCAGTTCCAGTGTGACTGATCATCCTCTCAGACCAGTTACCCGTCGTTGCCTTGGTGAGCCATTACCTCACCAACAAGCTGATAGGCCGCGAGCCCATCCAGAAGTGGGAGGCCCGAAGGTCCCCCCCTTTAATCATCAAGAGATGCCTCTTGAAATCACATACGGTATTAGACCACCTTTCGGTGGCTTATCCCCTGCTTCTGGGCAGGTTGCTCACGTGTTACTCACCCGTTCGCCACTAGACTTAGCAAAGCAAGCTTTGCTAAGGATCTCGTTCGACTTGCATGTCTTATCCACGCCGCCAGCGTTCGTTCTGAGCCAGAATCAAACTCTCCGAAAAGAAAGTATGTAGTCTAGTTGGAAAACCAACTTCGACAAATATTCTGACGGGAATCGGGGTGCCTACTTTCAAGCACCCCGTTTACCGCGCACCACATCGCTTTAAACGAGCGGTACGCAACGTACAAATTAGCTTTTTCAATTTTCTTTCAATCTTACTCCAGTCCGAAAACTAAAGTTTGATTGAATCTGTTTTCTCAAAGATCAACAACTTCCCTTAAAACAATAAAAACTGATGCACCATTTGATGACATCTGCCCTTGAGGTTTTCAGGGATCCCTAACTTCTTCCGGTCAGGGGGGCGGGAATTATAGACGACACCCGATGATCGTCAAACTATTTTCTGCTGAATTTAAGTGTTTTTGACGTTTTTTTTACCTGAAGTCGTAATTTTTAATGTATTTATCTGTATAATGCGTTAATCATCAATAACGTCTGGCCAATTAGTGTGGAAAAATTCTCCTCTAGGCTTATCCACTCTTTCATAGGTATGAGCACCAAAAAAATCTCTCTGTGCCTGCAAAAGATTCGCTGGAAGTCTTTCTGAACGATAACTATCATAATATCCCAAAGAAGCACTAAATGCGGGGACAGGAATACCTGAATTTAAAGCCAAATTTACAATTTCACGCCAACTTGACTGACTTTGCTCCAATATTTGATTAAAATAGCTATCAAGCATGAGATTCTCCAAATTTGGATTACGATCATAGGCTTCGGTTATACGGTTAAGAAATCTAGCTCTAATGATACATCCGCCTCTCCAAATCTTAGCTATTTCTCCAAGGTTAAGGTTCCAAGAATGATTTTCTCCCACTTTTTTCATTAAATCCAATCCCTGAGCATAAGAAATGATTTTTGATGCATGTAAAGCATCTTTGACTTTTCTTATCAATTCATCCTTTGGTAACATATGGTCATTAAAGGAATTCTGGTTGGGCCCACTTAATTGAGAGGAAGCACTTATTCTCTGATCCTTCATCGAAGAAAGTATCCTAGCTTCAACAGCTGCATTGATAGTTGAAATGACAACACCATTTTCGGCAGCACTCATAACTGTCCACCTCCCGGTTCCTTTTTGACCTGCTCTATCAAGAATCATATCAACAACCGCTTGGTTACTTTGATGATCTTTTTCTTCAAAAATTTTACTAGTAATTTGAATCAAATAACTTTCCAAGTCGCCATCGTTCCATTCAGAAAAAACTTTAGCGAGTTCATCAGACGTAAATCCTACCGCTTTAAATATATTATACGCCTCACAAATTAACTGCATATCTCCGTATTCAATACCATTGTGAACCATTTTTACATAATGACCTGCCCCCCCTGGACCGAGTAAAGTCACACAAGGCTCACCATCAACCTTTGCTGAAATAGATTCAAAAACTGGCCTTATTATCTCCCAACTTTCTGTTGGCCCTCCAGGCATTATAGCTGGTCCTTTTAATGCTCCTTCTTCTCCTCCAGAAACTCCCGTTCCAATAAATAACAGCCCTTTTTCCAAAAGATCTTTAGAACGACGTTCGCTATGAATATAATAAGAATTACCACCATCAATAATTAAATCCCCCTCTTCTAATAATGGGATGAGCTGTTCGATAACTTTATCTACCGCATCTCTATCATTAATGTCGTTAGCAGCCGTAGACTTTACTAAAAGCATAATTTTTCTAGGCCTTGAAAGACTTGATACAAACTCTTGAAGGTCTTCAAATCCTTCAATATTAGTATCCTTAGCAGGACCATCCAGAAATCCCTTCATTGTTTCAACAGTTCGATTATAAACGGATGCTTTAAATCCCCTGCTAGCGACATTAAGGACTAAATTCTGTCCCATTACTGCCAGACCAATTAAACCAAAGTCATTTTTACTCATTTTTTTCCTTGCTCGTGTTACTAAAGTTGCGAGTAATGTAATACTCGTCTCAATTCAAAATGCGAACAAGCAATAGCGCAACTAACAATGCAAAATCTTGATCTAATTTTATCTAATAAAGCCTTAGATAATGCCGATCCTGAGTGGAGTCCTCAATATGGGGCAGTCCTAATTTTCTGGGGCGTCGTAAGAAAAATCGAAAAAGGCGAAGAAATTAAGGGCATTGAGTATAGCGCTTATGAAAAATTAGCTTACAGCATTACCCAAAACTTGTCAGTGGAAGCCATGGAAAAATATGGGGATCATAATGCTAAAATTATTCACCGATTAGGCTTCGTGGCAGTATCTGAGCCTTCACTGGTCCTCAGAATATCAAGTCCGCACAGTAAAAGTGCCTATCAATTATCTGAGTGGTATTTGAATAAAATAAAAAACACTCTCCCAATCTGGAAAAAATTTGTCTAATTTATATTACAGTAAATGAATTTACCGAATCAGCTAACAACGGGAAGACTATTTATAACAGGACTATTTGTTGCCGTAATGTCGATTCCAGATAAGAGCTTAGAGGCTATTAATTTATTAGATTGTCGAATTACAATTGCAACAATACTTTTTCTGTTGGCTTCCATCACCGACTTTCTGGATGGTTACATTGCAAGAAAGTTGAACTTAGTTACTGACTTTGGGGCGTTAATGGATCCATTAGTTGATAAAATTCTTACTAGTTCGGTGTTTATAATTCTTTCAAAAGAAAACGTATTCCCGGCATGGATAACTATTACCATTATAGGAAGAGAATTTTTAGTCACTGGACTTAGATTGCTTGCATCAAATCAAGGAAGCGTTCTATCAGCCGACTCTTTAGGAAAATGGAAAACTACCTCTCAAATCATAGCCGCCACATATTTCTTGATTATTTTAGGAACTAAAGAAACGGCTCTCAAAAAATTTGAATTCATCAATCATCCATTGATTGGCAATTCTCTCATTTTTATATGCATTACGATAACAATTGTATCAGGCGCTTCTTACCTAGTAAGAAACATTGATCTGGTGAAATCCGGATAATGATTTTCCTTAACCGCCAAATAGCCCTCTAGAGGGAACATTTATAATATCATTAGGCTCTAATTTAATATTAGCCTTGCTTGTTGTTCTTGATAGGTCGTGAATAGTAGCTTTACCCTTTCTGCTTAGCTTCACTTTCTTGGGGTTAGCAAAATCAGAAAAACCACCACACTGTGCTATTGCTTCGAGAAGAGTAAGACCCGGCGTATAACTTACTCCGCGACGAGTATTAACTTCTCCCAAAACACTCACATAACGCTGTATTGAACCTGCTTCTCCAAGTGTGATTACAACGTTTGGCTTAGTAAATATTTGTGCATTGATGTACGCTTTTTCAACACTCCTCATTAATTGTGATGGCTTTAGCCCTTCAGCTTTCATTTCTTCTAAATAAAGAAGCTTAATGGTTCCTCCGTCACTAATCGTATATGTCTGACTGATCGAGGTTTGATCATCTGCTGGTACACCTGTAAGCCTTAACCCAAAAGATTGACCTTTTTGTAGAATGGGTTCTTGCCCAAAAACCGGCCAAGCAAAAATTAATGAAAAAACAAAAAATGTAAGTAAGCTTTTTTTACTATTAGATAAATTGATCATTTTCATTATTTGGTTAGTTAATTCAAAACTTGTCTTCAGCTGTTAAATTATCCCTATCATTTGAAGCAACCTTGCCTCCAGATTTAAATAAATCATCAGAATTAGAATTCATATTTGGATCCAAATTCCTAGGAGCATAATAAGTGTAGTAACTTGTATAATATTGATACTGATTATCAGACCTTACATCAACATTGTTTAAAACTACACCCAAAGCTGTTCCTCCAACATTTTGTATTGCCTGTTTTACCCGCACTAGCATTCCTCTTGGCAGCTTTCTATGTTGAATAACAATAATCGTTAAATCAACCTCAGATGAAAGCACTGACGCATCACTAACTCCAAGTATCGGTGGAGAATCAATAAAAACTAAATCAAAACGACTCTTAACATCCGCTATAAGTTCAGACATTCTTCTCGAATTCAATATACCAGCAGCGTCAGCTGGGAGAATTCCAGAAGGCATAAAATAAAGATTCTCATAGGCTGTCTGTAATATGACATCCTCTAATTGAAGATCAGTTGTTAGGTAGTTAGTTAATCCAACGGAATTGTTAATATTAAAAAATGTGTGTAGCTGCGGCCTTCTTAAATCACCATCAATCATTAGTGTGTTGTATCCACCCTGGGCACATACATAGGCTAAATTTACAAGAGTAGTTGATTTACCTTCTCCTGCTCCCCCACTGACTAGAGTAATAGAATTTGCATCAGCATTTTTCCTATTAAACTCAATATTAGTTCTTAAAATTCGATAAGCTTCAGCATCAGGACTAAGGCCACTCTGCTTGTGTATGACTCCAACATCCTTAGGTATGACTGCTAATACTGGGAGATCCAAATAATACTCAACCTCGTCTAGGCTTTTTACAGAGGTATCAAGGTATTCAAGAAAAAATGCCATACCTATTCCAAAGATAAGACCTACAGCCGCACCAAGAACTAAGTGTAGTTTGATATTGGGTCTTGCGGGTTTATCGACGTCTGATGGTTCCGCTTTTTCGTGAATAACTAATGGTGTCCGCTGACCTTCTTTATCAATTGTTTCCTTGGCTAATTGAGACTGCATCCCATTGAGCATCTCCTTTGATAATTCATATTCTTTTTTAGCCTCAATGTATCTAACATTTTGTTTACGTTCTTGTAGGGACATTTTCTCAGTCCTCTCTTTGCTTTCCCTAGAATTTTCGAATTGCTGTTCAGCCATAGCAAGCTGAGTACTGAGTGCTTTTTTATGAGTTTCAACTGCTCCTAATAATTGTTTCATTCTCAAATCTAATTGCGAATCGATATTTAAAATCTTTGGGTGTTTGATTCCTACCCCGCTATCTACGAGCGCCGCTCGGTTCAACTCAAGCGACTGATATTCACCCCATCCACTTGTCAGAGTTTCATTTTTGACACCTAAATCCACAGCAGATTTAATGAGCTCTTGACCCTCAAGTGTCGTCAAAGATTTAATTGTAGACCTAAGATTTTGAATTGCTTCCTCAGCTGCAAATTCTCTCTGTTTTGCAGCCAGCACTAATGATGCAGTTCCTGTATTTGGTTGGCTGCCTCTAAGCCAAACCGGCTCACCTAAGCTTAAGTCAACTATATTAAGCTCCTCCATGAGCTCGATCATATTATTACGAGCAGCCTCCAGCCTTCCCTCTTGCTTTTTTATTTGGGCATCTAAAAGCGTAAGAGCTTTTGTTGCCCTATTTTTTTCTTCTTCCTGCCTTCGAATGTTATAAGCATCTGCAACAGCATTAGCAATATCAGCAGCTAATGCTGGGTCAGTATCATAAACTTCGATATCAATCAGATCAGTGCCCCTAACATCTTGTGTCTCTACTTTCTTCTTTAGCTTTCGATAAGCATCTTCATCACTATTATATCCCCATGCCTTTTTTAGGTTTAGAGGGTTACCTGCAGAATCTTTCCCCTTTGTTATGACTTGTTTCAAAGTTTCTCTACTTTGAATAATTTCAAATTGAGTCTGCATGAATGTCATATAGGGCAGCTGTTCTGAACCTAAATTACCAACTGATCCAGTTTCCCGAAACACCTCGATATCTCTTGCTACCCTTTGGACTTGAATCTGGACCCTCCCTAAATATTCAGAGGGTCTAAGATAAGCGATAACCAATGCGGTCATAAAGACCAAAGCAAAAGTTAGGAGAATCACCGAATAACGGTTCCTAGCAACCTGCCAATAATCAAGTGCATGGAGCTTAGTCTCGCTCTGTTTGGCCATATTAGTATTTTTATATAATTGAGGTGAATCTAGAATGAATTTGGAATTAGTAAAATAAGATCATTCTTCAAATTTCTCAACGATTAATAAAAAATCCCCCATCTGAAAACAGAAAGGGGATTGAAATTATTTTTTATATTGAAAAGAACTTAGAATGTAACACTTAATCCAGCCCATAGACGGTGCCTATCAAACTCACGAAATGCACTGTCAGAAGCATGATGAGTAATTGTATAACCTAGATTAACATCTGTATTAGACATAACTCTATAATTCAAACCAAGATTTAAGCTAACCCCATATTCAGTTAGCTCTGAAAGAACACCACGATCATAATCACTACTATGGTAGCTGAGGCCGGCTTTTCCTCGAAGATCATCCGAGAATGAATGATTTGCATTTAGTGCTGTTCTGAAAGTAGATCTTGAATTCGACAAGTGATAAAACACTTCAGAGTCTTCATAACCGTAACGAGTAAACCAAACAAGATTAGTACGATCGCTCAATTCATACCTTAAAGATGCCTCGGCATATGGATTCCAACCATCGTCATCATTACTATCATAGTCCCTATTCTCTCCACCTAATCTTAACGTACCACTGACGTTATCACTGAACTTATGATCAGCTCCAGCAAGAAGGTAATTGGCGTCATAATCAAGGTTTACAACATCATAATCTGTATTTGCCCTTCTATACTCACCAACAAGTGAAGTTAAGCGATCAAGGACGTACCGTACTTCTTGTGAAAAAGTTTGAGAAAAACGATCTTCGCCAACCGATTCAAGTTCACCCTCGTAGTCAATACCTGTAACAGAGTATCTAGTAACAGTGCTCAATCTTCTACTCCATGAACGTGACAACCATGTGCTATTATAACCATAAGAGTATTGGTCAAGGCGCCTAGAAGCAGAAGCGCCAATTGCATCATCTGGCTCTATTTCATGACTCCAATAAGCGTTATTTCCGATAGTGATAGTTGGATTGACCTTGTGATGAATTTTAAGTCCCAATCTTCCAGTTTGGAAATTGTCATTTCCTTGAGCATCAGGTTGATCAAAGTAATAAAGTGTCGATAACCTCGCATTCAAATCTACGTGTGTTGTTCGTGATCCTCCAGCATAAGCTGCCCCAACGCCACCGCGTACGTATCCAGATTCTTCCTCAAAACCATCAGGTCTGTTACCTACGTTACTGTCAAATCCAACGTCACCGGTAATAGTGGCAGTAAATGGAAGTTGGGTTTCAAAATCTTCGAATGACCCAGATTGGCCTACACTTAGAAGACCCTGGCCATTTACAAAAATGGTCATTGAAAGCAATGTTGTGATCAGGAAAGTCAGCTTTTTCATTATTGATTAGGTCCGCTGATACGGGGTCTTTGAATTTAAAATATTAATAAAAGTCTTAGGATTTAATTAGCGTCTGTAGGAGTTGTTGGTGTCTCAGTCAATTTTCCTAACAATCTATCAATTAACTCTTGTTGAGCAGCTAATTCCTCAGCAGTTAAAGGTCCAAAGAAACCAGATCCACCACCAGCTGATGCAACAGGCGCAATAAGATAAACACCGCTAACAACAACAGGCTCAGTACCGAAATCTGCTCCATCTCCTAAAACAGAGTCAATTGCTGCACTGATTGCTTTTGCTGACTTGGGCGCCGCAGAAACAGCACATTCATGGATAGCCGCTGATTGAGTTGGAGCCGCTTTAACAGCTGCCTTAACAACGCTTGTTACGTCACCGCCTCCATCAATTGCCCCTTTGACAATCGCACAAACACAATCATCATATTTTTTGACTAACTTTGCTACAACAGAGGAAGCGCTTGAAGGTTTAGCAGCAACACTTGTCTTCGCTTGATTGCCTATCTCTGAGCAAGCGTACTTAGTTTCAGCAAATGCACCAGCGATCCCAAAGCCAAAAGCTAGGATTAAAACCATAAATTGCTTAAATAAATTCTTTTTCATTTTCTGTTTTTTGTTTGTGTATGAAATATCGAGGTTTAGTTAACTTAATTAACTCTTAAATCTTTTTATAAGATCACTAATAATAGTGATTACCGCAAGGTTTTTTTAAAGTAATAAATAAATAAATAAGTGACGCTAAAATGTCATTAATTGCAGACCATTTTATTCATATATATGAAATATTAATAATTGCATAATTATTACATTTCTTGTTAATAATGAATAAGTTATAGTATTTTTGTAATAATTAAGAAGATAAATTTGAAGAGTTTTTGCCTGCAATTAGACCATTTTTGATATATCAAGCAACACTCAATTATTCATAAAATCAAAAATTCTTAACAAAAGCACCCATGACAAATAAGAGATTAATCATAATAAATGCATTAATTGGAACCACAGTTTTTCTCATATGGTTAATTTCTTCAAACTGGGAAAAATGGGAAATCGGAACGAAATTTGTAGTCACCTTTTTTGTAGCCGTATCTGTTGGTCTATTTGTAGTGCTTGTTATTCTACCCATACTCGGTGATCGGATCGGTGCTTTTTTCTTTTCTGCTCCACAGGAAATGGAAGTAGACGCTACAACAAAAGCTGCAGCTAAAGTTTCTCAAGGCGACTACGAAGGAGCCATAAAAGCTTACAAAGCCATTGCAGAAGAAGAACCCGAAAATCGTTTTCCTATTTTTGAAATTGCAAAAATACAACATGAACACCTAAGAGATATAGATGCTTCAATTAAAACTTTTGAAGATTCTCTAGAGAGTAGAGATTGGCCTGAGAATGATGCCGCCGCCATAATTTTTCGTCTTCAACAAATTTATTTGGAAGACAAGCAGGATGAAGAACACTCAAAGAAATTACTCGAAATGGTCATCGAGAAATTTCCTGAAACTCGTCACTCAGCTAACGCGCATCACAGATTAAATGAACTAAATAAGATTGGTTGATTTTTAATTATATAATATCAAAAGGATATATTATTTTTTGATTTTATATCTTGCTGAATAAATTTCTTTACCCTCCCTCAACCAAAGCCTCTCGAAATCAGTCACAGGGTAAAACTGTTCACTGTTCCAGGTAATTTTTTCTAACATATTGAAATTATCTAAGGTTAAAATTGATTCTTCAAAATATTCCTGATGGTCTGTCTTGAATAAAAATTCTCCATCGCTTTTCAAAATTCTAGCTAAAGACTCACAAAATTTTTTATTAATGAGACGTCTTTTATGATGTTTTTTTTTGGGCCACGGATCTGGGAATAATAAATGAATACGACTAGCGCAATCATCAGGCAATAACCATTCAACAGTATACGCAAGCTCAAGCCTGAGAACTTTGAGGTTACTCAAAGAAGCATTTTTTGATTTTCTAACAATCTTCCGTACTCTACCAAGTAATCGCTCAACTCCTAGAAAATTTTTTTCTGGATAATGGGTGGCTAAAGCAAGCAAGAAAGACCCATCTCCGCAGCCAAGATCAATTTCTAGAGGGCTATGATTATTATTGAAAATCTCACCCCTATCCAATTTTCTAAAATAGTCAGGTGGGATTAACTGCACTTTTTTCCTCTATTTTATTAACATCAACGGAACCATTGCTTATGGGCGGTTCAACCCAACGGTCATGTTCTTTGATAAGATCAATTAGTCTATCAACTGCTTCGATCTGAGGTATATTGAACTTAACTGCTTCTTTTCCTACATAAAGATTAATCTTTTCAGGGGCTCCACCAACATAGCCAAAGTCTGCATCGGCCATTTCACCAGGACCGTTTACTATGCACCCCATGACCGCAATCCTAACTCCTTTCAAATGTCCAGTAGCCTCACGTATTTTTGCAGTTGTTTCCTGTAAATTAAATAGTGTTCTTCCACAACTCGGACAAGCCACATAATCAGTCTTAAAAATTCTTACGCCGGCTGATTGAAGAATGTTGTACGATAACCTAAGAGATTGACCAGGAGCCTCCTCTCCTTGGACTAATATCGCGTCACCAATGCCATCACAAAGAAGGGAACCCATACGTGATGCGGCAGTAAGTAAAGTTTTTTCAAATTTGAGATTTGGATCACTACTTGGAAAGAAAGTATCTTTTAGCACAATTGAATGCCTTTCTCCAAGCCTAGAAGCTAGTAATCTAAACCCAGCCACAACAGGCAAATCTATTTTATCTTTTATTGTCACTAATACAGGATCTTCGAGCTGATTAATCCGATGCATTTCATCATTGTCTCGGGGATCAATTTCAATAATTCCAGAATTATCAGTTACAATCTCGGGCTGAAAATCACCCAACTCCTTAAGCTTATGAGACACTGCTTCAAATTTATTTTGAGTTGTACAAACTCGAATAGTCTCTTTTCCTCCAACTTCTATGCCTTGAACGATAATTTTACTGGTTTTTCTCTTACTGTAATTATAGGGATCGAAGGGCGCCTTCTCTCCATCAACTATTTTCCATTCCGCTTCATTATCAGGAGAACATACAGAGACAAGACTCTTAGCCACTGGCACCTCAAATATCGCATCCTCTGTTAGTGAGACTCTGACAGTATCTCCAATACCATCGTTTAATAATGAACCTATACCTATGGCACTTTTAATTCGACCATCTTCTCCATCTCCAGCCTCTGTAACACCCACATGCATTGGGTAATTCCAGTCGGATCCTTTATCATTTAAAGCAGATACTAACAATCGGTATGCTCCTATCATGACTTTAGGATTACTAGCTTTCATTGAAAACACAAAGTTGTGAAAATCTAAATCTCTTGCGATTCTTGCAAATTCTAGGGCACTTTCAACCATACCTTTTGGAGTATCTCCATAACGATTCATTATTCTATCACTAAGACTGCCATGATTCGTGCCAATTCGCATTGCAACTGACCTCTCCTTACAAAGTTTTACTAATGGAGAAAATTGCCCTCTAATTCTATCAAGTTCCTCAGCATATTCTGCATTAGTGTACTCTCGAGTTTTGAATTTTTTCTTATCCGCATAATTACCAGGGTTGACTCGAACCTTTTCCACCCATTTGGCAGCCTCCATAGCCGCATCTGGTTTAAAGTGAATGTCCGCAACCAAAGGTACTGTGCAACCAGCTGATCTAATACCCTCAGAGATGTGTTGAAGATTTGCAGCATGCCGACGTGTCTGAGCTGTAATCCTCACTATTTCACAACCAGCATCGGCAAGCTGAAGGACCTCATCAATTGAAGCCTTCGTGTCCAAAGTGTCTGTAGTTATCATGGACTGAATACGGATCGGATTATCAGCACCAATACCAACTGATCCTACCTTAACGTCTCGAGTCTTTCTCCTATCATAAAGATAAAAGTTTGTTGGATGCTCAAAGTCCATATTTTTTTTCGTTAACGAAAAATCATTTGGCGAAAATTACAGGCTCTCTTTCACCTGCTTTCTTAGAAAGGTCCCCAACATCAAACCAAGTAACATAAACCATGAATGATATTAATAATAACGCGCATCCAAATTGAAGAATTTCCATTACCTTTAGATTAATTGGAGATTTAAATACCCATTCATACAATGACATCACAATATGCCCTCCATCAAGTACTGGAAGCGGTAAAAGATTCAGCATGGCCAAATTAACATTGATTAAAACACTTAAAACAAAAGCAAACCTCCAACCATAAACTGGGTCACTTAATGTTTCATAATAATAATTCCCAATGCCTATCGCCGAACTCATCTGAGAAACGCTTACATCAGCATCATGCCAAGGCATGATAGCACTAAGCGTTCGAAAGATTGCGGTTCCACCATCCCAAACCTGACTAAAAGGATTAGGGCCTGGGCGCTGCAGCGTAATTGGAGTACCCTGCCATTGAATTCCTAACATAGGAGAAGCACCTTCAGGACTCACAGGCAATTCAGGCTTAATAGAAATATTAATCTCTTCTTCTCCCCTTTGAACCACAAGGTCAATTGGGATGATTTCTTCTCCCATAGCGTTAATTATAAAAGTCAGAGATTCCCTACTGAACAATTTTCTACCATTAGCCTCTATGATTTTATCACCAGGCATAAGACCCGATTTAAATGCCGGACTGCTTTCGATTGTTTCTGCAATAATAGAATCAGATATAGGGCCTACTCCAATCTTTCTAAAATCTTGCCTTTGGTGAGCAGGTCTATTCTCTTTTTCATAACCGCTGATAATAGTTATCGGCTCATCAGACCCATTCCTTTTAATTAGCAGCTTTATTTGTTCCCCTTCACTATAAATTATTCTCTCAAGTATTGAGTCCACCATTCCAGCGAAGCTTTGAACTTTTACTCCATCAATTTCTAAGATTTCATCACCCGGAAGAATTCCAGCTTTCTCTGCCGGCATTCCAGGCACAATAGAACCAACAACAGTGCTCTGAAGCTGCTCTCTTACAGGCTTACCAAAACCCCATACCAATAAAGCAAAGAAAAGAGCTAATCCAAAACTAAACAATGGCCCTGCAAAGGCTACGATAATTTTGTCGATTGGCTTGATAGGTGGCAGCGCTTCTTTTCCTTCATTTTTACCTTCTAACATTTCCATTGGAGCCATTTGAGGTAACGCCACAAATCCTCCCATCGGTATCCAACCCAGACCCCACTGCACTTCTTTTATTTTCTTTTTCCATATAGGCTTACCGAACCATATTTGAAATTTTTCGACTTTTAGTCCTCGCCATTTAGCAGCCCAGTAATGCCCCAGCTCATGAACTACTATAAGAATATTAAACAGGATAATGACCTGCAATAGCGTCCAAAGTACTTTTCCAAGTCCTAATATTAATTCCATGTTTTTTAGGTATAGGGGGGTATTTAAATTATGTTTGGGTAGTTTACTATATCATCCACAATAAACGATCGCAAAGATTGTATAAAATCTAAAAAAATGGCAAAACTTATGATGCCCGGTATTCTCTTGCCCAACTATCAGCCTCTATAAGCTCATTGACGGATGGATTATTTATGACTTTATGATCATCCATAACAAAACCAACGTGTTGCCAGATTTCTGGAAAACTTATTTTTTCCTTCAAAAAAAGATCAACTGCAACTTCATTAGCTGCATTCATAACAGCAGGCAAACTTCCTCCGACGCTGCCAGCGCGACGAGCTAATTCAAGCGCAGGAAAATCTTTGATCCTAGGTGCCTCAAATTCGAGGGATCTAATCTGAGATAAATTTAATGGCTTTAAGGTATTTGGCACTCTATCAGGCCAAGTAATAGCATATTGAATAGGAAAACACATATCTGTAACACTGAGCTGTGCAAGAATTGAGCCATCAATAAATTCGACCATAGAATGAATTACACTTTGTGGATGAACAATTACGTCAACTCGATCCATATCAATACCAAATAACCACTTAGCCTCAATCATCTCTAACCCTTTGTTAAATAAAGTCGCTGAATCAATCGTAATTTTTGGCCCCATCTCCCAAGTTGGATGATTAAGAGCTTCTCGAGGAGTAACTTCCTGAATTTCTTCTTTTGAACTTTGTCTAAAAGGACCACCAGATGCAGTGAGTATTAAACGTGAAACTTCATTAGATTGCTTACCTTCGAGGCATTGAAAAATTGCATTGTGTTCGCTATCAACTGGTAAAACTTTTGCTCCATTTTTTTCAGCTGTATCCATCACCGCTTCACCCGCCATTACTAGAATCTCTTTACTTGCCACGGCAAGGTCTTTGCCAGCCTCAAGAGCAGCAAGAGCAGGCCTGAGGCCTGCAACACCAACAATGGATATCAATACGATATCGGCATCTTTTAATGTAGCCAATTCAACCAATCCATCTTCCCCACTAAAAAAATTAATATCCTTAGGAACTTTCGAAACCATAGATTTAGCCGCTTCAGCCTGCGTCAAACAAACGTTACGAGCACCAGTACAATTTAACTGCGATAAAAGCTTTTCAGCTGATTTGTGAGCAGCAATACCAATAATTTCAATACGATCAGATAAATCATTAGCCACTTTAATAGCGCTTTCACCAATGGATCCAGTGGATCCTAAAATAACCACTCTCTTTTTTCTCGCAGCCATAAACTATGATACAAATTTGAGGTAAAAATACAAAACTGGAGCAGTGAACAAAACACTATCAATAAGATCAAGAACCCCTCCAATTCCAGGCAAAAAACTTCCAGAATCTTTAGTCTTGAGACTTCTTTTTAATATTGATTCTGCCAAATCACCAATTGCTGCAACTGGCGCCAAAATCAATCCTAAGAGTAATACTTCAATCCATTCTAACCTAATCATTTTCTCAGAAAATATTGCGTAAAATATAGCACCCCCAACTACAGCGAAAGTTAAACAACCAAAAAGAAAACCCTCCCAAGTCTTACCAGGGCTAATATGTGGTATCATTTTGTTTTTACCTATTAAAGTCCCTACAATATATGCACCCATATCAGAAAACTTTGTAACGATCAGAAGAAAAATTATATAGTATGCCCCATGATGTTGTTTAGACAAATCCATTTCAATATACAAAATTCTAATCAAAAAAGAAATGAGTACTGCGATATAAAGAAAACCAAATATAGAACCAAAAAAAAGATCTTTAGTCCGGGAAGAATCAATTGAATAAAATAATAGAACTACAGTTGTTAAAATAATAAATAGCGCCACAAAACCGGCATCTAAGACTGATGCTTCTAAGCCCCAAAATCCAGCATAACAAATATTTACTAACACTAAATAAAAAAGAGTCAATAATAACGCTAACCTCTTCACTGTTTTAAACGCAGGCGTCTCTTTTATGCCCAACATATTGAAGAACTCATGAATTCCTAAAACACCAAGAATGATAATAATTGAAGACAATATTATCGACTTCTCAAAATACACGGCCAGCGCGATTAAAACCCAAAGCACTATAGTGGTTAAAGCTCTAGAGAAGAATACGCTTAATCGGCTATTTTTTTCTGTTTTATTTGATTCAGACATCCATTTACACGATTACTTATCAATCACCTACATCAAGATTTTGCCAATAATTTTTTTGCATTTTCTACAGCATTAATGACACACTCTTTAGCTTTTAAAATTTTCTTAGACTGTTTTTCATTAAAATTCTGAAGTAACGCTCGAGATTCTTGATATGGTTGAAAAAAAATTTCACCAATTAAACGGTAATGATCTCCCAACACATTTTCCAACTTATTCCTGAATTGAGAGTTAATTTCATCAAATGTGTTTAGAATTTTTTTACGCTGATTCAAAAGCAAAACACAATTAATTCCTAATAATATTGATATTGTTGAAGTTACAAAAAGAGGACTTAAGAAATAATTTTGATGAGAGTAAATAAATATAATTGAAATAAATGCTAACATTAAAATAAAAAACCTTGGAATTATCCGAATACTTAATGCCAATGGTCTACTAGAAAAATGATCCATAAAACTATCCTTAATCTGATCAATCAAAGTTGAATTTTTTTTATCATACCAAATTTTAAATGCATTAATTTGATTTTTTTCTACAGGAAAATATTCATTTACAAATTCATATAATTTGGATTGTTCGGACTGATTACAAGAATCAATCTCTTGTCCTATTTTAGTAAAAGTTGAGGTGATCTTTTCCGAACTTTCGTTAATGCTATCAGATATAACCTCGAAAGATTTAGTTAATTTTCTATCAATTAAGAATGCAGCAATTGGAAGATTGGTTAACCTTTGGAAACCGCTTCTCAGTCTTCTGCTAGCTTTTTCAAATTCTCGCAAATCATCATATAGACATTCGGCAAGCTCATGAACAATCTCATCTGATGACAAATCTATAACCTTTTCAATTATTTCAACATCTTCGGCCATTGAATTATCAATGCGTGAAGAATCTTCCATAGTCTTAGCAATTCTCTCTGTTGCATTAATAAGATTTTTTTCAGCCCTAATTAGTTTTTTACAGATAGAACTTTGTTCATTTATTTTTTCTTTAATCCATTCGAAAAGTAAAAATAAACCATCACTACTAGAATTTGAACTTTGATAATATTTCGATAATGAAATCATGAAAACTGGAACCTCATATCCTAACGCACTTTTCGATGAATCACTGATGTATTCGATGAAAGCTCGGTTTTCTTCCTCAGTACGAAGGTCTGAATGAGTTAACACTCCAGCAAATGGCCTCAATGCAATTACCTCTAGGTCACTTATAAAATCATAAACTTCTGTGCTCCAAGGATCAATTGCAGGAACAATTAAAAAAACAATATCTGAAACCAAATAAGCCTTCTTAATCTGTTCTGAATTCTGCGTAAATTTCTTAATAGGGTATTCAATAAAATTGATTCTTTTGAGGATAGATTCTGGCAAATAGAACTCCGCAAAATCACTATCTTCATATAACCTCGAAGTTTCTCCATACTTCCAAATTTTCGGACCAACTACTCCTTTATCAAAGTCCGAATAATCTTCCTTAAAAAAATTGTTAATGAAAGATGATTTGCCACTGACATCATCCCCTAAAATTAAAATCGAAATTGGACAAGATAATGAATGCGCTGATGAAATTAATCCACCCAAATCTTGCTCCGGGACATTAAGATTTCGCCCGGCTTGCCTAAAATTTATTAATAAATCTCGTAATCCATCATGTGAGGAAAACAAGTCATCTGCCCGCATAGTAAAAGTTTAGCAGTCTCTTAAGTTTATGCAAACGACGTAGCACCTACTTAAGATAAGAGAGCGTTTTATTATTCAATAAACAATTACAAAAAAAACATTCAACTATTCTCAAGAGCATAATCTTCATTCAACCGGCCGTTTTTTACAACCTGTCGTCTTTCAATAGAAATAAGCTGACTTACTGTAACAAAACGATATCCTTTGGAAAGCAAACCATCTAGAGCTCTAGGCATCGCTGCAATTGTTGGACCATGTATGTCATGTGCCAAAATAATTTCACCTGCATCAGTCTCTGTTACAATTCTTTGAGCGACAACTCCAGAACCAGGCCTTTTCCAATCTTCGGGGTCAACGGCCCACATTATTGTACTGTAACCAAATTCACGGTTAAGCCAAACTTTCACTCGGTTATTGATATGCCCGCCAGGAGGGCGAAGTATCGTTGGTTTAACTCCACATGCAGCGACTATAGCCCTCTCACAACCTAGTACTTCAGCTCTAGCTTCCTCAATACTTATGCGACTAAGATATTTGTGATTAACCGTATGATTACCAACTTCATGCCCTTCGGCAATCATTCTCCTTATGATATGGGGGTAACGTCGTGTATTGGTTCCAACCACAAAAAAGGTTGCCTTTATATTTCTAGCTCTGAGAATATCTAATAGTCTCGGAGTATGTACTGGGTGGGGACCATCATCAAAAGTCATAGCAACAAAGGGAGCTTGTGTTCTTATTCTAGAATAAGTTAGAGACCTTGCTAAATTAGGATCAACAGGAATCGAAAATTCAGGATTCCTTAGCATAGAATTTCTCTTCAAATCACCTTTCTTAAGATTTCCATTCAAAAATGCGGTGTTGTTACCCTTCTTATCGTTGGAAGAACATCCAATAAATAAGCTAGTAAATATGATGAAGAAAGATGTTCGAACTAAGAGTGATATAGACATAAATAGTTAAGGAACCTTAAGTTTAGCATTGCTCTAACCTAAATCTAGAGATAAACCCAATTTTCTCATAAAAATACTAATCAATAAAAGGAACAAAAATTTTGAATTCACAATTTACGATTTTCACTCTCTTTTCGCTGCTTACAATCAATGGCTATGCAGAATCTTGGCCAAAGACATTTGATGCACCTCAGGCAAAATATGAAGAAACTAAACTAGAGGGTTTTTTTAAGTACACCACCAAATCATATATCATTTTCTCTGATCAAAAAATAGATGCAGGAAGCATCGCGAGAATCACCACTGTAGCCGAATCAGTTAATGGCGCGATGAGCTTATTCCCAATAATGATTCAGCAAAATATTGGCAACAATAATAAATCCTCTCATATCATAAGGCTCTATTCTAATAAATCAGAATACCTCAAGTCTGGAGCGACTAAAGGAACAGTTGGATATTTTGATGGAAGGTCAAGGGAAGTTAAAATCGATCTAGAATACTTATTAAACGACAAGAGAAAAGGTTTGAATCTAAATCAGAAGCACCGTTTCCGAGTTTTAGTTCATGAATTAGTGCATCAATCTATGGGGCACCAATTTTATGCTCTGCCAACATGGCTGAGAGAGGGAATTGCAGAATATTTCTCCGCTACCCATTACTCTGCTGGACGATATAACTTTACGATGGCAACACAGCTTATCAAAGATCAAATACAGTACCTATGCAATCTACAAAACAAAGACGTACTGAAAGTCCCAAGCTTAAGATTAATAACTATGATGTCTTCAAATGACTGGGATAAAGATACAATAATGAACAAGGATAGAGCATACGCAAAGTATGCTAGCTCTTTATTGCTATGCCATTATCTAATTGAACTATCATCTAGAAAATTTAAAGGTCTGAAGATCTTCTTAGATGCATCATGGAATGATTATTCTCATTTTCAAATAAAGAGAAATAAAAAACTTCGAGTCGACCAATCTATACTTTGGGGGGATAAGAATGTATCTAAAGTCGAATTTCAAATCCTCCAATACTGGAAATCAAAAGGACTTAACATAAAATTTATAAATCCTTATAAATCCAACTAAAAACCTAGTTTTTTGGTTCTTCGGGTTTGTCTTCCTTTTTCGGAACTTGCCAACCCGTATTTACATAAAGCCCAGGAATAGCACCCTTGAGTTTATCTACACCCGCTTGAGTTACACCAGTTTGCCAAACGTATAGTTTTTTTAATTTCTTAAGATTTTTAAGATTCTCCAGACCTACATCTGTCACTTTCGTCGCATAGAGATTAAGATATTCCAAATTCTCAAGCTTACCAATTTCCTGAAGAGTCTTATCTGAAATAACAGTATTCTCAAGATGCAATTTTGTAAGCTTAGATAGTTGCCCTAAATCAGCCGCCGCCTGATCCGAAATGCCGCTTCTTGAAAGATCGAGCCATGTAAGATGATCTTTAACTGGCACCAATAACTTTACTTGCGCATCATTAAAACTTTTAGCAACATTTATTACATTGGCAGATAAATATTTTGTATCTTGTGCCAGCTGCATAACAAGAATGCCGGCTTTTCCAATAGCAGTTACGGCTGCATCATTCGCTGGCTGAGGAGGTTCAGGTAAATTAAAAGCTTTCTTAATTTCTCTAGGTGGAGCATAATCCATTGCAGCTATAATTGCGCCGATATCATCAGGCACATTGGCTTCAGAAATTTTCTTGTCGAAGTTCGCTCCTTCTGCAATCCACCAACTTAACATTTTCTTTTGCTCCTCAGAAAGACGCTTCTTACCTTCTGGTGGCATTACTTCTTCATCATCTTCTGGAAGCATGATTCTCTCAATCATCACGCTTTCATCGATGTCTCCAGCCACCACACTCTCACTTTTCTTTATTTCTTCCGGATTATGTAAGCGAATCTTTCCTTTTGCTTTAGATGACCCATGACATGTTGTGCAATTTGATGAAAGTATTGGTTTTATGACATGCTCATAGATCTTGTCTTTTTCTGGATCAAGTTTTCTCTTCTCTTCAGCCAAAGTCACGCTTGTTGAAAAGATTAATAAGAGCATTGAGCAAGCCAATGGACGGAGAATTAAATTTTGTAGCGGCATAAATGAGTTATATTTTGCGGTTTACTTCCTTAAACGTTAAAAAATTACTTTAAAAGTGATTTAATTTTGTGGGCGTCTAATAAATAAGTCAATTACACAAAACAAGGTTTTGAGAAAAACCAATATAGAATAATTTGACTATAAAATCTTATTGCGCAGCAAATCCCCTATAATTTTTGGATTTGCTTTACCTTTACTTAATTTCATAACCTGACCAGTAAGCCAATTTATGAGCTTATCATTGCCAGCTTGAATCTCTGCAACCTTGTCTGGATTTTTAGATACAACATCATCAACCATAGACTCAATTTCACCTGAATTCGCAGGCTCAAAGCCTAAATCTTTGATAACCGTTTCGGGGTCTTTTTCAGTGTTTTGAAAGATGACTGAAAAAACTTCCTTCGCCTGATTATTCGATATCTTCCCAGATTCTATTTCGTTAACAATAAATGCTAACTTTGAAGGACTCACAGGGCATTTGTTGATTTTTAGATCATTCTCATTTAAGGCTGCAAGCACATTATTAATGACCCAATTGGCAATTTTCTTTTTGAACTCTGAATGCTTAGAAGAGTCCTCGAAATATTCAGCCAAGTCTTTATCGCTTGATAATACACTGGCGTCATACTCACTCAAAGAAAATTCGTCTATAAATCTTTTTGTTTTCTGATGGGGCAATTCAGGAACCATTTGTTTGGCTTTTTCAAGAATCTCCGCAGTGTGAACAGGTAAAAGATCTGGATCTGGAAAGTATCTATAGTCATGAGCATCCTCTTTTGTCCTCATTAGTTGAGTTTCCCCAATATCATCATCCCACCTTCGGGTAGACTGAATTAATTCACCTCCATTATCAGAAACTTTTATTTGCCTATCAATTTCATAGTGTAAAGCTCGTCGAACTGCGCTGACTGAATTCATATTTTTCAATTCAATTTTAACACCAAGCTCTTCTTGATCTGGAGGCCTAATAGAAACGTTAACGTCACACCTCATTTGACCTTTTTCCATGTCAGCATCCGAAAGGTCACCATAAATTAATATCTGCCTGAGAGAATTTAAATAAGCAAACGCCTCTTCAGGCGAATCTATTTCAGGCTCACTTACAATTTCCATTAGTGGAGTTCCAGCACGATTAAAATCAATAGTAGTGCCACTTTCCGCATGAGTGCTTTTTGCAACGTCTTCCTCCAAGTGAATCCTAGTCAAGCCGACCACTTTACCAGGATTCGTTATATCTTTCTGAAAATCCTTTGGGTAACAATGATTATAAAGAGAAACTCCTCCACCCATACATAAAGGCAAATCAAATTGGCTGATCTGATAATTCTTTGGCATATCTGGATAAAAATAGTTTTTCCTATCCCACTTAGAGATAGGAGGAGTTTCACATCCCAACATTAGACCAGCAAGGATAGTCTTCTCAATGGCTCCACCATTTAATACGGGCAAAGCTCCAGGTAACCCAAGACATGTTGGGCACGTGTTTTCATTAGGTTCTGCACCAAATGCGACAGGGCATGCACAAAACATTTTACTTTCAGTCTTTAACTGAACGTGTACTTCAAGTCCTATTGTTGTGATATAATTCAAATCAAAACTTATTGTATGTTATTCCTTATGGATCAAGACGAATTCGACTCTCTCTTCTGACTAGTACACCTTCCTGATTATCGTAGATCGATTCATCAATAATTTTTTCTACTGCCAATCCATCAAGTAACTTATTAACTTCGGGGTCCGATGCTATAATTTGCATTTTTGGGTGATTAATTAACCTTACATGATCGCCTTTTTCAATTAGTTGTAAAACTTCTGGATCATTGGCTAAATCTTTCAAGCCTTTAGTCCTCAAAACACGAGATACTTTTGGCTTTTTAGATAATTTTTCGCCTGCAGAGTCATCTTTTAAAGTCACAAGCAAATTTGATATAGCTCCTTTGGCCCTAGCAGAAAGAGGATCAATTGTTCCAATCATATGACCTAAATGGTCTCTTTCTAGGGCATGATTCCATCTCGCCCAAAAAGGTCTAGCGTCATTACTTGTTCCAGGCTGCGCTGCAATTCCTGATTCTGTATAATCAACTGAAAATAATGTTGCTGCGGTCCAAAGAGCTATACCTAAAACTAAAATCAATGCGCTTGCGGGAATCAAACTTAATACCATACCAATCGGGCCTCGAAGTAATGGTTTTTCTTCTCTTTTGGTAAATGGACTAATAATAAATGCACCGACCAGTAACCGCAAAAATAAGTAAACACAAAATGATGCGGCAATAGTGATTGAAAAAACCCATAAAGGTGAGGGTTCATCAATTACATGAGAGAGGAGACTTGGCAATCGGGGATACAAGATAAAACCACAATAAGCTCCGACAAACATACAACCTAAACCAAAGAACATTCCAATGACCCCTCTTAAGAAAGCTATCAAACCTATGAGTAAGGCTAAAGAAATCGATAATATTGTGAAATTAACAGGAAATGGAAGAGCTCCGTTAAATAGGTCAGATTCCATATATTAATTTATCTATTAAAGGTCACTTCAGCTTATTTGTAACATTGAGCTTTGTGCCTCATAGCATGATCACAAATAACAAGTGTTGCCATTGACTCAACCATAGGCACCGCACGAGGAAGAACACATGGGTCATGACGACCTCTTCCTTTAAGTTGCGTATCTTCACCTGAACTACTCACCGTCTGCTGCTCAGTCATTATGGTTGCAGTAGGTTTGAATGCCACACGAAAAACTATATCCTCTCCATTAGAGATCCCTCCTTGAACTCCACCAGAGCGATTCGTTTTTGTTCTTACTCTGTCACCATCCATGTAAAATGAATCATTATGGTCTTTACCTGTCATCTGAACACCTTTAAATCCAGAACCAATCTCAAAACCTTTAGTAGCAGGAAGGCTCATCATCCCTTTAGCTAAATCAGCCTCTAATTTATCAAAAACGGGATCCCCGAGTCCGATAGGAACTCCTTTCAAAACACATTCAACAATGCCACCCAATGAATTACCTTCTGATCTAGCTTCTTTTATAAGGCTAATCATTTCCTCAGCAGTTTCTTGATCACCACATCTAACTATATTGGACTCCACGTCTTCACGTCTTAAATTTTTCAAATCAACGTCAGCTTGAATATTTTGCACAACCGAAACGTGAGCTATAACCTCAAATGACTGGCTAAATTGATCCTTAATAACCTTGAAGGCTATCGCAGCTGAAGCGACACGACCAATAGTTTCTCTCGCTGAAGATCTACCTCCGCCTTGCCAATTCCTTATACCGTATTTGGATTGATAGGTGAAATCTGCGTGCGAAGGACGAAATTTTTCTGCCATTTCGGAATAAGCCTGAGGCCTTGCATCTTTGTTACGAACTAAAACACATATTGGAGTACCTATAGTCTTACCTTCAAATGTCCCAGAAAGTATCTCACATTCGTCACTCTCATCTCTGGGAGTTACTATTTCACTCTGCCCTGGCCTCCTCCTATCGAGTTCCTGTTGAATGTCAGATTCAGAGATTTCTATGCCAGGGGGGCAACCATCAATGATAACACCAACTCCTCCTCCATGAGATTCACCAAATGTTGTGATTCTAAAGTTATGACCAAAAGTATTAGGCATTGCATGTTAAAATAGCTCACTAAGCTATGCTTTCCAAATAATTACTGTTATATACAATAACATTCTTGCAATTTTAACCATGAATAGAAGTTATGATTAATTTTTTTCTACTCACTGCCTTATTTTCAATCATTGATGAAACAAAACCCTCTTCAGCTCCTGTCGCCACATTCTCTATTGTGGCGAGAGATCCTGATACCGGTGA